>DATKIY010000130.1:0-9099 GCA_035543875.1 Actinomycetes bacterium
CCAGGACGGCAGCCCGCAGCCGGGGAAGGTGCAGGTCGGGTCGCGGTGGACCAGGTAGTCGACCAGTCGTTGGGGTGGCCGGTAGGTGGTGCGCCCATAGTCGAGCAGGTGCCCGGTGACCGGGTCAGCGACCCAACGCCGCCACACCCCGTCAGCGGCTAGGTCACGAGCCACCGGCGCGGGGATCGGGCCGTACCCGGTCAGGTCGGCTGGGTCGTCGTTGAGTTTGAGCAACGTGTCCAGCGAGACCACGACGCCGACCTCGACCCGACGCTTGCCTTGGAAGGATCCGAGGTCGGGGTCGGCCAACACTTGATCGGACAGGTCAACCAGCGCCTTCGCCCGCCAGTACGCCAAATCCTGCCGACCCACCGAACACTGCTCCGGCTGCTGGTCCTGTTCTGGTTCACCCGTTGGTTCACCGGAGCGCTCGGCTTGGTCACGAGCCTCGCGGGTGTCACGGGCTTGCCGGTGGGCTTGGTCGCGGAGCCGGCGGCCGTGCGCGGTCAGCGCTTTCCACACCACCTGCGCGTCATCAGCGGGTAGCCGGGCAGCGATCGTGGCCATCCCGTCAGCTTCCGGGTACTGCGCCACCTCAGTGCCCGACGCGACCGCTGCGGCTTGGGCTTGCTCAGCGGCCTGGGTGTCCGCCGCGATCACCGCCCGCTTAACGAACCGTCGAATCTGCGCCGGTGTGATGACGTGCCCACCGTGCCACGCCGCAGCCACCTCAGCGTCCACCCACCCGGCCTGCCGGTCAGTCAACCCCGCTGTTTCATCGACCACCGGGGCCGCGTGCTGCACCGTCCACCGACCCGACTCCACCAACGCAAGCACCACCGGAAGCCGAGACGTCAACCCGGTCGCAATATCGATCCGACGCGCGGCGCTGGCATGCGACAACCCCAACCCGGTCGCCACGTCAGCATTGGTGTCCTGACGCGACGTGCACGGCCCATCCGCCCCGTGAACCGCCGCGGCCAACGCCCGCTGCTGCTGCGCCGCAACCCAGGACGCTTGCCTCTCCCACGCCTGCACCAGCATCAACCGCTCACACTCACCCAACGACCCCGGATCAACCGAAACCAACGCTTTGATGGTCTCCACGCCAGGCTGGGCATCCAAAAAGTCATGCGCGAACGCGAACTGACTGATGGACTCCGCCACCTCTGGCATCACCGTCGCCGCTATCGACATACCCCAAACCTAGAACCCACCACCGACAATCCGACCAACACAACAACGGCTATCCACAGACGGACTTCCGGTGGATTTCTTCCCTTGATCCATTGGCGGCAAATGGCCTGGGCTCCCGCAGTTCGGGGCGCCTTCCAGGTGCGGAGCCGCCGTTTGGTCCCCCGATATGCGACCATGGGAATGGCTAGCGACGCCTCGCGCGTTGTATGTCTGAGTGGATCGATCTTCGATCCAGATGCTGTCGACCAACCCAGGAGCCCAACACATGACCGTGCAGAGCGAGAACAGTGCCGGCAGCGTCGCAACTGACGCCCAGGCTGGCGTCGTCCTCACCGACAACGCGGCCGTCAAGGTCAAGGGCCTGCTCGAGCAGGAGGGTCGCACTGACCTGTCGCTGCGGATCGCGGTTCAACCAGGTGGCTGCAGCGGCCTGCGCTACCAGCTCTTCTTCGACGATCGCAGCCTCGACGGCGACGCCGTCCAGCCGTACGACGGCTTCAGCGTCGTCGTCGACCGGATGAGCGTGCCCTACCTCGGTGGCGCCACTATCGACTTCGTCGACACGATCGAAAAGCAGGGGTTCACCATCGACAACCCCAACGCCACCGGGTCCTGCGCCTGCGGAGACTCATTTAACTAGCGCGTTTCGCCTCGGCGCTTTCGACGGTTACCCGGTTTCACTGGCTCGCCGTTCAGCAGCCATTGAGGGGAAAGAGTGGGGAATCTGGTCCCGCGCGGACCAGGCATCGGGTATGACTGGTGCCGGAGCATGACATTGCTTCACAACCTGTAGGGGGATACATGGCTGCGGCACGCCGTCGCGCTTGGCTGAACATTGTCGGGATCACGGCCGCAGTCGCAGTGGTGGCATGCCCCCTGGCCACACCCAAAGCGAGCGCAGCGCCGGTTGTAGGAACGGCTCTGACGTTCGGTGCTAACGACTTCGGTCAGCTGGGTGACGGGTCCTCGTCAACAACTACCCGCGCAACGCCCGGCCCCGCCACTGGCATGGATGACATCGTCGACATCGGCGGTGGACGAGAACACATCATCGCTCTCCACAGTGACGGCACAGTGTCGACGTGGGGCTCCGACTTCTATGGCCAGCTGGGTAACGGAAGCGTCGATCAGTCGAATCACAACCAGCCGGTAGACGTCCCTGGATTGACCGATGTCGTCGACGTTGACGACGGGCACTACCACTCGCTGGCGCTCGAGAGCGACGGTACGGCTTGGGCCTGGGGGTTCGGCAGCCTCGGTCAGTTGGGAAACAGCAGCACCGCCACCAGAGTCCATTCGCCCGTTCGGTTCGGCACGATGTCGAACGTCGCCCAGGTCTTTGGTGGACGCGACATGTCATACGTCGTGCTTGATGACGGCACGGTGTGGTGCTCCGGAGGAAATGCGAACGGTGAGTGCGGCGACGCCTCCTACGTCGCAAAAATTGACTCGCCTGTCCAAGTTCCTGGGTTGACCAGCGTCATTGATATGGCTGGTGGCCGCAACCACGCCCTCGCGCTGAAGAGCAATGGCACCGTCTGGACGTGGGGTTTGAACTCCGACGGCCAACTTGGCGATGGCACACGCACCAAGCATGCTCATCCAGAGCAGGTCGCAGGGCTTAGCAACGTTGTCGATGTCGCCGCTGGCGCCGATCACAGCGTCGCTGTCACTGCCGATGGTCACGTTTACACCTGGGGCTGGGGTGGTCGGGGACAGCTTGGACTTGGTGACGAGAACGATCGGCTCGTTCCGACGGAGGTGCCCGGAATCTCCGATGCCGCGATCTCCGAGGCTGGCCGTGACCACACCCTGATCATCACCACGGACGGCCACTTAGTCACCTGGGGTGAGAACGCGAACAAGCAAACGGGCGACAACACATCGGCGCTGGAGGTCACGTCGCCGTACACGGTTCCAGGGCTCGACAATGTGATTGCGGCCGCAGGCGGACAGGCGTACAGCGTTGTGCTTCAGGCAAACTCCACTCCGCCACCACCTTTGCTCGAAGACGGTTTTGACTCGGGTCTGAGTGGTTGGGTTGGGGGAGTGAACTTCACGCTGGACAACTCGGAGTTCCCCGCGACCGGATCGGCCCCCAGTTTGCGTGCCGTTCTGGCCGGGCAGCGCTCGGCCGCTCAGCACGGACTGCCGGCCGGCGCGGCGTCAGGTGCATGTGCCGCGATCCAAACCAGACTTGAGTCATCCAACTCTGCGCTTCCCATCCTCAAGCTGGCCGCTAGTGATGGGACACCGATCGCGCGCTTGATTATCGGGAAGGACCGACGACTTAAGGTGCGCGCAGATGGCGCGGGGGTGGTACGCGTGTCAAGCGTGCTCGTGCCGTTGAACCAGTGGCATGAGCTTGGAGTATGCGTGCACGACAATGGGACTTCCGACCAGCTTGCGGCAACCTTCGACGGAAACAGCGTCGGTCAGTGGACGCTCAACAACGGCAGTCTTTCTATTGAGCAACTTGAGATCGGCGTGCCTAAGAAGGTCACCGCCACATTCAATCTCGATGACGTTGTGGTGACAGCCAACTAAGTCCTCAGGCGTTGGATGCGTCCTGGCTGGCAATCGGCATTTTCGCTTCGAGGAAGCTCAAGATGCCGCGGATTTCGCGAGCCTTGGCTGTCATGTCGTACAAAGCATGTCCGGAGTCCCAACGTTCGTAGGTCACGTCGTGTCCTCGGCCACGCAGCCTTTCGACATATCCGTCAATCTGGCGAGGGGGACAACGCGGATCATTCGCGCCCGCAGTGATGAACAAAGGTGCCTTGACGTCGTCGACGTAGGTAATGGGCGAGGCGACTCGATATTCCTCTGGCATGTCCTTGATGCTGCCACCCATCAGTGACTCGTCGTACTTTGTCATGAAGTCTTGCTGATCCTCGTGGGCTATGAACCAATCGGCCAGGGGCACCGCGGCCGCCCCGCACTGCCATCGGTCGGGCTCAACTCCCAGCGCGAACAGTGTTAGGTAACCGCCCCACGATCCACCTGCCATGGCGACCTGATTTCCGTCGACGATGCCACGCTCTTCGAGCGCAACTCGGATCGCGGAAATGTCTTCGAGCTCGGTGAAGCCGAGACGAGTGTGCAGCGCGTCTCGCCAAGTCGCGCCGTAGCCGGTCGAGCCGCGGTAGTTCACCCGAACAACGGCGTAGCCCGCGTCGACGATGGCAGCGATCGAGACGTGGAACGCATCGAAGTCCTGACCGGTCGGTCCGCCGTGGACCACAAAGACCGTGGGGTGCGGCCGCTGACGGCCCTCGGGCTCGAGCAGGAGTGCATGAACCTGACCACCTGGTCCATCGGCGAACACGTCCTGCGAAGGAACCGAGGGAGGCGGCGGGTCACCGAGATCGACGATGGGGCCGTCATCTAGTCGAATCAGCTTTGGCGGGGTTGCAGCGTCCGAGACGAGTGCGTGGACGGTTCCGTCAGGGCGAGCGGACGAGCGGAAGATCGTGCCGGTTGGCGTCGCCAGGTCTGTGATTTCCTGCGAGGCAAGGTTGTACGCGTGGAGCGAGTGGCGCCCGATGTCGGCCCTCGTGATGAGCAGCCGCTGGCCGTCCGGAAACCAGCTAGCACTGAGATCGCCGGAGCGGTCGAGTTCGAGTTGCTGCTCAGCTCCGGTTTCTGGAGACCAAAGCAGGATGCCGTCTCGGTTGTTCCGTTCGTGTGTTACCAGCACGGTCATCTCATCGGCGGACCCGGTGGGTGAGAATCCGACGGCGGATAGCGCCAGGCCAGGATCGCGTAGCTCTGCGGTGACAACGCCGTCCGCTAGCCGTACGACCCGGATTCCTTGGTGCAGCCAGTCGCCGTCCGGCGCAAAGGAGACTAGGGCGAGGGACCCGTCCTTGCTGACGTCAACCAGTTCTCCCATCTCGGGAAAGGCGACGATGACCCCGCCGTTGCCGGCAGCATCCGCAGTGGCGACAGCCAAGCCGTCGTTCGTCAGCCGGCCGAGGTAGGTCGTGGTCGGTGTGGCGATGACGCCGGCGGTAAACGTCGGTGGCAAATCCGCTAACAGCGTGACGGCGTCGCCGCCAGAGTCGAACGGCAGGCGCTGCCATCGTCCGACCTCATCGCCGTCATGGTCGTCGAACCACAGGACGTGTTCTCCGTCGGAGGAGATGCCGCCAGCCGTCGTGCCCTGGGGGCGGTCGGTGACTTGACGCAACGTTGCTGGCGTGGTCGTGGCATCGAAGGTGTGAACCTCGGCCCTGCCCGAGCAAGTGGCGAGTAGCACGCCTCGGTTGCTGACCTGTTTAGCCCAGGAGACCGCGGGGGCCGTGAGGCTGAATGGAATGAGTTGTGGGCGGTGGATTCGTTGTTCCCACCGAGGCTGATTCGTGGACACGGGTGAATCCTGCCCGATGATCGCGGAGTTTCGTACATATAGCAGAGTGAGCGCGTCGTTCTCGGAAGATATTTCGCGAAACTGCGAGGGGAAAGGGGAAGGCTCGGATGAGGATTGCTGTGACGGGGTCGGTTGCCACTGACCATTTGATGACCTTCGCAGGTCGGTTTGCCGACTCGCTGATGGCCGACAACCTCGATTCGCTCTCCGTGTCGTTCCTCGTTGACGATCTCGATGTCCGCCGCGGGGGAGTCGGAGCCAATATCGCCTTTGGGTTGGGCTGCCTGGGACTTGCGCCTGCCTTAATCGCATCAGTGGGCGAGGACTTCGAGGACTACCGCTCGTGGCTGAACCGACACGGGGTGAACACCGACGCCGTCACAGTGAGCGAGGAGCGACACACCGCCCGCTTTGTGTGCACGACCGACCAGGACCAGAACCAAATTGCTTCGTTCTACCCGGGAGCCATGTCGGAGGCACGCGAGATCGAGCTCGGGCCGGCGATGGAGCGTGCCGGCGGTTTCGACTTCGTCATCGTGGGTGCCGACGACCCGGTTGCCATGGTCAACCACACACAGGAGTGTCGTCAGCGTCGGTTGCCGTTTGCGGCGGACCCATCGCAACAGTTGAGCAGTCTCGACGGTGAGCAGATCGGTCAGCTTGTTGATGGGGCGAGTCTGCTCTTCAGCAATGAGTACGAGGCGGCACTGATCGAGCGTCGGACTGGCTGGACGACCGAGCAGATTCTGCAGCGAGTGGAGACCCGGGTTACCACTCTCGGAGCCAAGGGTGCTCGTGTCGAGCGAGCGGGCCAGGAGCCCATCTCGGTCACTGTCCCGAAAGAAGAAAAAGTCGTCGATCCGACAGGGGTTGGCGATGCGTTCCGCGCCGGCTACCTCGCGGGCATGGCGTGGGAGCTCGACGTCGAACGGTCGGCCCAGGTGGGCTGCCTGCTCGCCACGTATGTCGTCGAAACGCTCGGCACCCAGGAGTACTCGTTTACTCGGGCAGGTTTCGCCGAGCGATTCGCGAGTGCTTACGGTGACGGGCCGGCCGGTGAGGTCGAGCGCGCGCTGAGCGACAAGTAGTCGAAGACCGGCCCATGGCTGCTGCGAACTGGCCGATCGAACCACCCCGTACTGGGTGGCGGCTTCCCGATCCGCGGCGGCTGAGGCCGGCTGAGGCCGGCCATGACCTGCTTGCGGTGGGTGCCGACCTGTCGCCTGGCACGGTGCTGGCGGCCTACCGACGTGGACTTTTCCCGATGCATGTGTCACTTCCAGAATCGGATCCGTCCTCAGAACCCGACGACGATCGGATCACCGATACGGACGACGAGTCCACCTCGCAGTCGCCGGCCGCCGCGGGCGAACTGCCACGTCAGATTGGTTGGTGGTCCCCGGACCCGCGCGGCGTGCTTCCGCTCGATGGTCTGCGGGTCAGTCGATCCATGCGACGGGCTCGACGGCGATTTCGCGTGACATATGACGAAGCGTTCGAGGAGGTCGTTGCGGGGTGCGCGGATCGGGGACGGCCCGACGGCTGGATCAACTCCGATATTGAGGCTGCGTATACGCAACTGCATGCCGACGGGTGGGCGCACAGCGTCGAGGTGCGTCAAGGTGGCGAGTTGGTTGGCGGTCTCTACGGAGTCGCCATCGGTGGGTTATTTGCCGGGGAGTCGATGTTTCACCGCGTCAACGATGCGTCCAAGGTGGCCCTTATGTATCTGGTTGAACAGCTGTCCTGCGACGGTGAACGACGGTTGCTTGACGTGCAGTGGGTCACACCTCACCTGGCGTCGCTCGGCGCTGTTGCCGTCGACCGGACCACGTACCTTGGCCAGCTCGATCAGGCTCTCCGGCTGCCGCTGCCCCCGCGGTTTGCGCATCCACCGGCACGCCATTCGCAGACCTAGGTCGACGTCTGACATCGATCTTCGATGGCCGAAGATCGGCCGAGCGGATCGGGTTGAGAACCGGGGTGGCCTTGGCCGCGCCCCTGAGCGCCAACGCCGCACCTGCTGCGCTAACGTGTCACGCGAAATCGTGCTCGAACTCGCGTCCTGTCGCCCGCGCCATGACGTCCGGATTCCCTCAAGGGGGTTGGTCCTCTCGTGACCCGCATTGCTGGTGTCAGCAAGCGACGCCTCGCGACCGCTGGCGTCCTTGTGCTGACCGCCTTGTTGGCGACTGGCTGCTCCATCGACGATCTCCCCCACCAGATCTCGATCCCCGACCCGGCCACCGAAGAAGGCAAGCGGATCTTCGACCTCTGGCAAGCCACCTGGGTCGCGCTATGGGTCGTCGGTTTCATCACTTGGGCACTCATCCTCGGTGCTGCGATTATCTTCCGTCGCCGACGCGTGGGCGAGATTCCGCGTCAGACGCGTTACAACATCCCCATCGAGGTGATGTACACGGTCACCCCGCTGATCATCATCGCGGTCTTCACGTTGTTCACGTGGCGCGATGAAGCAGAAATCACCAACATCAGCGACAACCAAGAAGTCACGGTCAACGTCGTCGGATACCAGTGGAACTGGACGTTCAACTACCTCCCGGGTGGCGCTGTCGAGCACGGCGTGTGGCAGACCGGAACGCCTGACCAGCTGCCCACGCTGTACCTGCCTCAGGGACAGAAGGTTCGGTTCGTGCTTACGTCGCCCGACGTCATCCACTCGTTCTGGATCCCGTCGTTTTTGATGAAGATGGATGTTGTCCCGGGGCGCGCGAACCAGTTTGAGGTCACCCCCACCACGATCGGCACGTTCGCGGGCAAGTGTGCCGAGCTGTGTGGAACCCAGCACTCCCAGATGCTTTTCGTCGTCAAGGTCGTAAGCCCCGAAGACTTCCAGCTGGAGCTCGACCATTTGGCGGCAGTGGGTCAGACTGGCTCCTTGACGACCGGGCGCGCGGGGACTGCGGCCAAGGACCTAGGCAACACCCGGATCGGAGGCCAGTCGTGACGATTCTTGAAGAACCGGTGACCACAACGGCGCCAGTCACTCCGTCGACTCTTCCGACGAAGCCCCCGATGAAGAAGGGCCAGATCGTGGTCAGCTGGGTGACCAGCACTGACCACAAGGTAATCGGCTACATGTACTTCATCACCTCGTTTGGCTTCTTCCTGCTTGCCGGTCTGATGGCCCTCGTGATCCGCGCTGAGCTCGCTGAGCCGGGGCTACAGTTCGTCAGCCTCGAGCAGTACAACCAGCTGTTCACGATGCACGGCACGGTCATGTTGTTCCTGTTCGCTACCCCGCTGTTTGCTGGCTTCGCGAACGCCATCATGCCGCTGCAAATTGGCTCGCCTGATGTGGCGTTCCCGCGACTGAACATGCTCGCCTACTGGCTGTTCTTGTTCGGTGGGCTGATCGTCGTTGCAGGATTCCTGACGCCAGGCGGTGCTGCCGCGTTCGGTTGGACCGCATACGCGCCGCTCAACGACGCCGTCCGCTCGCCTGGTGTTGGCGCGGACATGTGGATCATGGGCCTGGTGCTCAGTGGACTGGGCACCATCTTGGGGTC
>DATKIY010000131.1:0-7377 GCA_035543875.1 Actinomycetes bacterium
TTCCCTCCTCAAACAGATGACGGCGAGCGTCAGTTGTGGCAAGCGATTCGCGAGCTGGAGGCGCTCAGCCCGACGTTCGTCTCGGTCACCTACGGCGCCGGGGGGTCAACGCGAGATCGCACAGTGCGCCTCACCGAACGCATTGCCACCGAGACGACTTTGACACCTGTCGGTCATCTCACCTGCGTTGGAGCGACACGTGCCGAACTTCGGTCAGTGATTGGCGCCTACGCGGCGGCGGGTGTGCGCAATGTGCTCGCTCTCCGCGGAGATCCGCCGACCGGAGTCGGCACGCCGTGGCAACAGCATCCTGGTGGGTTGGCACACGCTAACGAGCTGGTAGCGCTGATCAAGTCCCTGGGCGACTTCTCGGTGGGCGTTGCGGCGTTCCCTGAAGGGCACCCCGAGTCGCCGGATCTCGTCACAGACGCCCAGGCCTTGGTGCGCAAGGCAGCTGCTGGCGCGGACTTCGCCGTTACTCAGTTCTTCTTTGAGGCAAGGCACTACTTTGGACTTGTCGAGCGGGTTGCTGCGCAGGGCTGCGACATTTCTATCATCCCCGGCTTGATGCCAGTGACCAACGTCAAGCAGATCAAACGGTTTGCCGAGTTGTCAGGTACCGAGTTTCCGCACTGGCTCGGTGAACGACTGCGTGCGGTTGAAGACGATCCCGTCGCGGTTCGCGCGTTGGGTGTGGAGCTCGCGACTGAGCTGGCTCAGGAACTGCTTGACGGCGGAGCGCCGGGATTGCACTTCTATACGCTGAATCGTTCGACTGCCACGCGAGAAATCTACGCCAACCTCGATCTGTCACACCGACCGTAGATGTCCAACCGTTGCGCTAAGCAGGCCCGATGAGCTCGGCGACGATGGCAGCCGACATACCGACGAGTGGCAGCCCGCCTCCTGGATGAGCAGAGCCTCCGACCAAGAACAGTCCTGGGATCGGGGACCGGTTGCTAGGACGCAGGAAGGCCGCACGCGAACCATTGCTCGACGTTCCGTAGATGGAGCCACCGGGAGTCAGTGACGCATCTTCGAGCCAAGCCGGTGAGCGAATCTCTCGCCACAGCAGTCGATCGCGCACGTCGAAGCCGCGATCGGCCATCACTTGTAGCAGGTGGTCGGCGTACTGGTCTGCTACGCCCGGCGCCCGCCAGTCGACGCCTCGCTGCGGGCCGTTGCGTGGGGCGTTGACCAGAACGAACCATGACTCGTGTCCGTCGGGATGCATGGTGCGGTCGCCTGGACGACAGATGTACACGGCGGGGTCGACGACGGGCCGCGGGTTGCGGCCAAAAATAGCGTCGAACTCGGCGTCGTAGTCGCTGGGAAACAAAATCGTGTGGTGCTGCATCGCCGGTGTGGTGTCGCGCAGCGCCAAGAGCATGACAAACCCCGAAACTGATGGCGCCACCCGGTTAAGACGCCTTCGAACACGGTTGGCGCTCTTGTCGTCGATGAGCTCGTTGTACAACTGTCCGGCGTCGGCGTCGGACACCACGATGTTGGCGGAGAGCACTTGCCCATCGGTGAGCCGCACGCCGACAGCACGCCCACCGTCGACCACTACCTGCGAAACGGCGGATCCAAAGTTGAACGTGACGTTTTGTTGCAGGCAGCGCTCATACAGCGCTGCGCTGAGCTGGGCGAGCCCGCCTTCGATGTGCCATGCGCCGAACGTCTGCTCGACGAACGGGATCACAGCGAGCGCAGCAGGTGCGTTGCGTGGGTCAGAACCTGCGTAGGTGGCGTATCGCTCGAAGTACATCCGAAGCCGTGGGTCGGTCAGGTGCTGTTGCCCGAGTCGTCTCAGACTTGTGAACGGTGCGATTGTTTGAACATCGCGAAATTTGCCGAGCTGCCGCATCAACTTCATCGGACCGTCGACTGGCGACTCGAGAAACGGTCCGCGTGTTGCAGCCCAAATAGCACCGGAACGACGGCTGAGTGCGAGCCACTCGGATGCCGTCTTACCTCCGAGCGCATCGCCGAGCGCATCAGCGACCTTGCGCGGGTTTGACCCAGGCAGCACTGCAGAAGCGCCATCGGCCCACCGGTAGGCGAAGGCCGGGTCCAACCCGACTAAGCCGACATTGTCTTCGAGGGCGGCGTTTTTTCGGCTGGTTGCGGTCTTCAAGAACAGGTCGCGATAGACGGCTGGCAGCGTCAGTAGTGATGGTCCGGTGTCGAAGACGAACCCGTCCCGTCGGTAGCTGCCGAGCTTCCCGCCGTGAGTGGTCGACTGTTCGACGACCCTGACCGAATGACCGCGAGCTGCCAGGCGGGCAGCGGCAGCCATGCCGCCCATTCCGGCACCCACAACGACAATGTCAGCCACGGTCGGGCAGCGTACGAGTGCTGCAGCCGACCTCGGGGAGCGGGTTGCCGGGTAGGCCGTGCCACGATGGCCGTCCACGCCACGACAATCCGAGTGGCGCTTGCCCTGACAAGTCTGGAGGAACATCTGGTGTCGGCGAACTCACGGCCAGGGGATGATCCGTTGGGACTGCGCGGGGATGCGCCGCTGCTTGATGGGTACCTCGAGTACCTACGCGGTGACGTTCGACCATTCACCACTCCCGGCCACAAGGGGAGCAGCGACCTGATCGGGGTCGTGGTTGCCAATGACATCCCGCTATACGGGGGAGTCGACACGATCCGTGCCCGTGATGGCCGGTTGGCAGAGGCCGAGCGTCGAGTCGCGGGCCTTTGGGGCGCAGACTGGGCGCGCATCGCCACTGGCGGCTCAACTCATGGCAATCAGACGCTCGCGCTTGCCGTGGCTAGCCCCGGCGACGAAGTGGTGGTGACTCGCACGCTCCATCGCTCGCTGCTGCTGGGCATCATGCTGGCCGGACTGGTGCCGGTATGGCTTCATCCGGACACCGACCAGCGGACAGGATTGCCCGCTGCCATCCCAGCCAAGCGGTTGGCCGACACTTTGGCTGCCCATCCGAATGCGAAGGCGGTCTTTTTGGTTGAGCCCGGCTACATCGGCACGATGTCGAATGTCGCTGAGCACGCCGAGGTTGCGCATGGCCACGACATTCCCCTCTTGGTGGACCAAGCGTGGGGTGCTTACCTGGGATTTCATCCAGACCTGCCTCCGCATGCATTGCAAGCCGGCGCAGACGGGCTCGTGACGAGCACGCACAAAACGCTCCCTGCCTACACACAGTCCGCGTTGGTCATGGCGCGCACCGATCGGCTAGACCGCGCGCGCCTTGAGAGGGCGTTCGAGACAACGAACACGACCAGCCCGTCGGGAGCGATTGCGGCGAGTGCCGACGCCGTTCGAGCTTTGCTTGAGCGAGACGGCGAGCGGTTAATGGGACAGGTGCTGGAGGTAGTCAGCGCCGCACGACGTCAGCTCAGCGAGATCGACGGTGTCAGTGTGTTGGAGCCGGGAAGCATGGGTGCCACCACGGTTGACCCGGTCAAACTTGTGATCGGAGTATCGGGTGCTGGCGTGAATGCCATGGCGCTGGAGGACGACCTCATCGCGCGTGGGTTCCCGGTGGAAATGGCTGACCACGACACGGTCGTGCCCATGGTCACCATGGCTGACAGTTTGGATGACATCACTGCCTTCACAACGACATTCGCTGAGCTCGTCGAAAAGCACCGAGGCGAGCCACGCCAGGTTCGTCCGTCGTCTGCCTGGACCGTGCAATCGGAAGTGGTGATGACGCCGCGCGAGGCATACTTTGCGCGTCACGAAACGGTTCCGGCGCTGGACGCAATCGGCGGCATTTCGGCTGAGTTGGTGGCGCCTTACCCTCCGGGTGTCCCCGTCCTCGCGCCAGGCGAACGCATCACGAGCGAAGCCGTCGCAGCGCTGCACCAAGCACTCGCCGAGGGAACCCTCGTGAAGTACGCCGCCGACGCCAGTCTGCAAACCTTCCAGGTGGTTGCGACCGACTAGAGGTGGTTGCTTCCGACAGGTTCCGTTGTTTCCACGTCAACCGACCGCGTGACTTACGTCGCCAAGAGACAACGGTGAGGTATCCGAACAGCGTGATCGATGCCGGATGAGCCAAGACGTCGGGAAACACTCGGGCTCCGGTGTGTTGCGCGACCGCGGCTCGACCGATCACTGCTGCGGCATACCCCGTAGCACCCCACTTGGACCCGCGCACCGCAGCAACGGCAGGGACGACGTACAGCACGGCGAGCCCCGTGACTACCGCTGTCGCGTGCGAGCGAGAGCCGAATGCACTCCACAGTGACTTGGTGTAGCCGTCGACCAGCTCCGACCAGCCCTCGTACATCCGACACTCGGCGAGTCTGGTTCCGTCGGCGATAACGCCGCGGCGACCCACTCGTTTGAGTGCCCTGAACAGCGCGACGTCTTCGAGCACCTCGTGACTGATGGCCGCATGTCCGCCTATCGACGCATATGCCCTGCGTTCGATGACGAGCAGTTGGCCATTTGCGGCCGAAAGGCTTTCGCGAGGTGAGGCTTCGGCAACTGCCAGCGGCAGGAAGGTCAACCATGACCACTGCAGCAGAGGTTGGACGAGTCGCTCGGCCGGAGTTGCTGCGAGTTGCCTGGGGTAGGGGCACACAGCATCAATGTGCGTGGAGCCGCTGGATGCGGCTATCGATTTTTGAAGCATCTCAACCGTCGCTGCCAACGCGTGAGGTTGGAGCACCACGTCAGCATCGACGAAACACAGCACCTCGCCCGATGCCTGCAGGGCTAGTTGGTGGCACGCCCAGTTCTTACCGAGCCAGCCGGCCGGGGGTTCCTGCGTTCCCGACACCAAGGTGACTCGCGGATCGTCAGTGTGATGGTTGACGACTTGCGTCGTGTGGTCCGTTGACCTGTCGTCGTAGACCAGGATCTCGAGGTGCGGTACGCCGGTCTGCTGACCAAGGGCGGACAGACAAGCACCGATGCTGCCTGCCTCGTTACGAGCAGGAACCAGCACCGAGACTCGGCGCTCACACGTGCTTGGAGTGGCGCTGGGAGTGCGCAGGTGACGCAAGTTGAACAGCGAGTGTGCGGTAGCTGCGACGGACCCGACCGTGCCAGCAGCGACGACACACTGTGCCGCGCGCCTGAGCACCGGTGATGTCACGTTCGATTGACCCACAGCCGCCAAGCGAATGGAAGGGCCACAACACCCATAGCGATGCCGCCGACGATCGCGACCTCAGGTCGGTCGAAGTAGAACACGTTTGCCACGATCGATGACACGAAAACCCACAGATATAAGGCAGCGGGCTGCGCGATAGACGCCTTAGGACGCGGTAGCCACGTCAGAGCACCAATCACGACCAAACCGACCGCGAACCAACCAGCAAAGTTAAGTGCTGGGATTCCATCGAGCCCCGGGATTGTGGTGTCAGGGGTACGCCATGACCAGGCGCCGAGCTTGACCATCATCGGCTCGAGAAACATGTCCCAGGCCATGAGCGACCAAGCACCGATTACCGCGATCAGCCATCGGTGCGCGGTGAGGGCCCGCGCGGCGACGTAGGTGGGGTAGGCGATCATCGTCCAGGCCAGTGGAACGACCAGGGGCACATCGCCGAAGGACGGACCGAGCACGTCGCTGTAGGTGTAGTGACCAAACGGCCAGCCGGTGTGGGAGCCCACTGACTCCGCCACCCAGCCGATGACCGGGACCACGAGTCCCACCAGGATTGCGCCGCCAGGGCCTCGATGGGCAGCAGCATGCACCAACGAAGCAAAGTAGAAGACGTAGACCGATGCGATGGCAATGGATACTTGGTTGCTTGCATCTGCAATGGGGTATGCGATGTTGAGGCCGATCACGGCGACCGCCAGGACCCAGGCCAACGCGCTACCGATCCACGACGGTCCCCGGCTCGGCGAAGGTCCCGTGTAGTGGCGTTGGCTCACAAAACTCCTTGCGGTTGCGTGTGGGGCAGAAGTATCACACTGGCACCTATGGCCGTAGCAAACTCAGGGGGAGACGAGCACTCCTTGACCCCGATACGTCCCCTCTGCGGCCTGCACAGCGAAGCGGGCGAATAGCTCCTCGGAGTACCAGCCGACCTCCTTGGTTTGCTGAATCGCGCGTCGATGCTCCGCGCCCTCGTACGCAAAGCTGGTCAAGTCGGCCGCCGACCGCCACATGCTGAACGTGCCCTGTAACCCGATGGGCGCTTCGCCAACGCCGATGGCCAGCAACAACCCCGCAGACTCGTGGAGAGCGGCAACGACAGGTGGCACGGCGTGCCAGAAGCGTGGCGCGGTTGACGGTCTCAGCCGAGCCCGAGTGATTGCTGCGACAGCGCCGGCGAACTCCGGTCGGTAGTTCCCATCGGCTGGTACTCCAAAGGGCCGCTGTCCGGACCACTCGCCGGTCGATGCAACGGGGACCAGCTCCACGCGAAGCCGCTCGGAGCTGGAGGCATTCCAACGACGGATCACGCGGGATTGTTCGAACGCGGCCGCGGCCTGCGGCGCGTCCCAACAAGTCAGCAGTGCCCAGTGGCGAGGGTCAGAGTCGCGCACCGAGAAGGTCTCGCCGGATCCAGTACCCAGCAACTTCGCAAATGTCGCGCCGGGAAAGGATCTGACGGCTCTGCGTTGCGTGGACATCCGTAGGAGCGCGCCCGGAATCCGGGACTGCTCGACGCCCCAAACACTGAGAGTGACAAGTGCAGGAACGTTCATCACTTCGCCGTCGCAAGGTGCGTGGCTGCGGCTGTCTGTTCAATCAGTTGTGCAGTACGTTCCGGTTGGTCCCACATCGGGACGTGGCCGCAGTCGCGTAGGCGGACCCAGCGCGCGTGAAGCGGCAGGCCTTCAGGTTCCTGGCAGCTGCGGCCAGGCAGGATTCGGTCGCGATCTCCCCACACTGCTGTGACGGGGATTCTTGGGTCAATATCGCGAGCGTCACACTGCCGCCCGTGAGTGGCAGCCAGAGCAGCTGCCCAACCACTCGCGCGCGACTGCGCATGCGTGGCGGCGACAGCTAAGTCGCGATCGAGTGAAGCTGGGTTGGCGCTAGACGTCCAGAACCCAATTGACTTGAGTTGTCCGACTCGCAGCAACGTTGGCGCGAAGGGATCGGCGATCCGCGCAGCCCATCGATTTGCGTGAGCGACGACTGGCACGACGTCACTGCGCCAGAAACCGGCTGGTGCGAGTGCGCAGACGCTTCTGGCCAAACCTTGGCGCGCGAGTTCGAGGGCGATCCAGCCGCCTAAGGAACTTCCGGCGACATGCGGAGAGACGATGTCGTTTTCATCAAGCCATTCCGCGATGGTCCTCGCGAAGCCGTCGGCGCTGGCATCGGCGCCAGGTCGCAGTCGAGGTGAATCGCCGTGGCCGGGAAGGTCGATGCGGTAGACGGTGAAATGTTTCACTAGTCGCGGGGTGATTGGCTCCCACAC
>DATKIY010000132.1:0-2348 GCA_035543875.1 Actinomycetes bacterium
AAGAAGGCGGCAGCGAACACGACAGCTGCTCTCATGGCCAGATCGTACCGGGCGACCCGTTGCATCGCTGGCACCTTTCCGACTTGAGAAAATTCGCAACGTACTCATGGACGCCGTCCAAATTCGGCACAATGGCCGCTGAGGAGGACCCATGATTTTCATCGTCGTCAAGTTCACGGTGTTGCCCGAGTACGCCGACGAGTGGCTATCCCGGGTCGAGCCATTTACCCAAGCCACACGCAACGAGTCCGGCAACCTGTGGTTCGAGTGGTCGCGCAGCGCGGACGATCCGAATCAATTCGTCCTGCTCGAGGCATTCCGCGACGCTGACGCCGGCGCCGAGCATGTTGGCTCCGACCACTTCAAGCAGGCCATCGCGCAGCTGCCCGCCTGGCTGACTAAGACCCCGGAAATCGTCAACGTCGAGGTGCCCGGCACGGCGTGGTCCCTGCTCGGCGAGATGAGCGGCCCGACGTCCGAGTCCATTCGATAAAGTTCACTTGCCGACATAGCAGGGGGGATCAATGAGTCGTCCGGTGTTAGCCGCGATGGTCACTTACTTTGTCGTCTTGGTGCTGTCCATCGTCTACCTGGCCGTCACATGGCCGTCCCTCTACGAGACCTACATGTACGAGGCATGCGATGGTCTGCGCGACGCGCAAGCGGGGATCAATAGTGGAGACCAGGCCCTCGTTGCCGATGGGGAAAGGCGCATGAGTGCCCTCGATCCGGCCAGTGAGCAGACCCAACGTGACGATGCCAAGGTGGCGCTGCTCTGGGATGTCGACGGTGTACTCATGGACTCGCTGTATCCCAGCAAGAAGGAAGCACCCACTGCCCAGCCACTGAGCACGGCAGACCTGGCGCTCATCGACCGCGGAGTCCAAGCGTGTGAGGATCAAACCGATTCGCGCCTGCCGCCGTTCCGGATGCTCGATCCGGGATAAGCCTGGAGTAACCACCCACCACTTATTGGGCATCCCACGCTTCGTCCGCGATCTGTCAGAGCGGCGCTCACCGCCGCCATGCCAGCCGTCCTGGAGCTTTTAGGACGACACGCCGGGCGTATCTGCCGAAAACCTCCAGCTCGATTGACGGATGGCGACCACTCAACGTCGGACCTCGGGGATTTCACTCAAGCCATCAATGAATGTGCCGAGGATCGACACATGACGAATGAAGCAGCGGGAGCAGGAGCGGACCTCGCGGAAGCCTGTCCACGATGCGGTTCCACAACGACTGGTCGCTACTGCTCAGCCTGCGGGTTCGCTCTCGGGTTCGTAGCGGAAACTCGAACCGTTGTTCCCGCAGTCGCGACTCCTACAGCGCGCCGCATTTCTGTGCCGCTGCCAAGTTGGAAGAGCCTGCTACTTGTGTTGTCGGGCGCATTGGCTCTAGGAGCGTTTCAGTTTGTGGCGGGCGCCGACGAGCGGGACGCGATTGACGCGTGCAAGGAAGCCGTTGGGAAGGACGCCGCGCCAGGCCAGTTGACAGGGTTCCATGTCGTGAGAGCGGGTAGTCGAGAGTTTGTGGTCGGCGTTGGTTCGCCACCAACAAACGGCGCTGGGACCTCGTGGCAGTACGCATGCTCAGTTGGCAACGACGGCGTGCTCTACCAAGGTGGCGGCACTCTCGGGTAGCGCCTTCATTTGGCAGGTTCAACATGGATGCGATTGCGCCGTTGACGTGGCGTAGCGGGAGCTCTGGCAATGGCGAGTAGTGCCTGGGTGACCAAAACCTCAAAACCGGGTCTGGGACCTACGTAACCGGCTAACCTGCCGCCGTGACGATCGTGCGGCGGCGGAGTGACTCAGGGCGAGCGATGAACAATTCCCTGCTCGTCGACCTGCTGTTCTGGGTTGCAATCGCGACCATCGTGACTGGCGGAATCCTTTACGTACAGCACTACTTGGCCCCAAATTGCGCCGAGATCGAGATTTGCGAGGGTGACTAGTCGTCAGCCATCTGCCTTGAGCTTTTAGTACGACACGCCAAGCGTGTCCGCCTAAAACCTCAAGCTGGATTCGAGAATGGGCGCATGAGGGCGTTGGTGCAGGTTGTGTCATCGGCGTCGGTGACCGTCGACGGCCAGGTAGTCGGCGAGCTGACAACACCAGGACTTGTGGTCCTGCTCGGAGTCACGCACACCGACACCACGGACGATGGCGCACGGCTTGCCGAAAAACTGTGGAACGTCCGCGTGATGGACGACGAAAGGTCGGCAAGCGATCTGGCAGCCCCGCTGCTTGTCGTCAGTCAGTTCACGTTGTACGCGGATCTGAGCAAGGGTCGCCGTCCGTCGTGGTCGGCTGCAGCGCCCCGCCCAGTAAGCGAACCGCTCGTCGCCG
>DATKIY010000133.1:0-2239 GCA_035543875.1 Actinomycetes bacterium
CGAGCACTGCAATCACGAGTGTCCTCCTCGGGTCGCATATCGAACCGTCAAGTCTGGCTGTCCTGGCACCGTAACCTCGTCCTGCGCTTGCACATCAAAGCCAATTCCGTACACATCCGACAATGTGTGCAGTTGCTCAGCTGCCGATGAGGCATTGAACTCAGACTCCAGTGATGGCGGACCAACAGCGCTCAGAACATACGGAGGGGTCAGCGGTCGATATCCGACCAGGAGGGCATCCCCCGCGCCGCGAATCGCTGACAGCGACGTGATGCGTTGACCGTTCACGGATACCGCTTCCGCGCCGGACGCCCATAACCCGTTGACCGCGAGCTGCAAATCTCGATCGAGCAGGCGCGCAAGGTCGGGACCGGAGTTGTTAATTGGCGCGGGCGGACCGTCGCGCAGCGTTACCTCGAGGCCGGGTCCTACGACGCCACGCGCACCCACAGCTGCCTCAAGCGCAGCCACCCGGTCAGCTAACGCCTGGTCGGCTGCTGAACCACTTAGCGCCGCAGCCCGAAGATCGGCTGTCTGTCTGGTCAGGTCCTCAACATGTTTGGCTAGCGCGTCGGTCTGAGCGGTGGAGGCAACCACCCGCTCAGCCAGATCGGCGCGAGTGCGTGCCGCCGATGGTGCCCCACGCTCGGCTTGAATCACCGAGGCAGTAACCAAGGTTGCGAGCACCAGCAGCGCCACAGCCAATGCAAGTGAGTGACCGAGCCGGGCCTGGCGCCAATTCGACACCGGCGAACGAACCGCGTGCTCGGCGTATCCCGGATCTATGGCGTCGTCGACGATGCGCCAGAGAAGCGACAGCGAGTCGTCGCGCCCTGGGCGACCGGACGGTGGCGACGTACTGGTAGTCGAGCTCATGCTTCCGGCTCGCGTCGTCGGCCGCTGACTATCGCCTGCGCCTGCTCGGCGTAGAGCAGTGCCGACCACCAGTAGATAGCTAAGCCCCACAAGATGAATGCCCAGGCGAGCGGCAACGCTATGTCAGCAACAGTTCCGTCACCAGTCGTCAGCATGAGCGTAGGCATGCCGAACAGCAGGCACACGGTGGCAGCTTTGCCGATGTAGTGGACGGGCAAGGGCGGCAGCGCATGACGACGCATGTACAGCTGAACCCCTGCCATGAACACGTCTCTGGCGACCAGGGTTATCACCAACCACCACGGCACGATCTCGCGTATCGCCAGTACCACAATCGTCGTGACCACGTAGAGCCGATCAGCAATCGGGTCCAACAACTGGCCGACCCGCGAAACGGTCTGGAAGTGCCGGGCGATCTTCCCGTCAAGGAAATCGGTAATCGCGCTGATGGCCAGTACCGCAAACGCCCAACCATCCGCCTCCGGCACCAAGGCCAACCAGATGAAAAGCGGGATGAGCAGCAATCGAGCAAACGACAGCACATTCGGCACTGTCAGAACTCGGTCGGTGGGATCAGCAACGCCGGCTGGGGCCGCCCCCGCCTCGGGCTGGCCGTTAGTCACAGGCCGGCCTTGCGCGGGACGATGCAGGAGACGGTGCGGTGAACATGGTTGCTAAGCGTACGGCGTGGCATCCGCTCGACCGCTGACGCCGGGCAGTGCAGTTACGGTCAGATCACAGCGAGCGCGAGAAGGGCACCAAGCCGTGTTGCGACGGCTTGCAATCAGAAGTGGGATTCACCCACCAGCCGTTGCCTCCTGGGTGAATCATGTCGCCCGTGGAGGACAAAGAGCCCGATGCGCCAGACCCGTTTGACTCTTTGACGCTGGATGAGTCGTTTGTCGCCAACGCGACTATTCGCGAGCCGGGATCCGAACCTCTGCCGCGGCCCTCGAAGGCTTCCCTTCGCGAGGTCAAGCGTGAAGCCAAGGCTCGGAGGCGCCAGTCGCGACAGCCCGGTGTAGTGAAGCGGACTCGGCAGCCGCGATCCACGGGACGACAAACACCAGTAAGAGCAATCATCGTGATTGCCGTCCTATCGGGACTTGCCTGGGCGTGCCTTCATTATCTTCCGATGATCCAGTCAAACGGTTCGACGGTTGACCCGGCGCAGGCCGACCCCGTCACGCGCTCGTCTGCATCAGCTCAGCAACATGACGACGCCAAATTGAATCCGTTGGAAGGCACCGCGGCAGCGGCCTGGCCAACCGGAGGGGCCGGAATCACTCTCCCGACACCACGGCCGGTTGGCGAATACTCACGTGAAGTGGTTAGACATGCATACGCGGCCACGCGTCGATAT
>DATKIY010000134.1:0-15820 GCA_035543875.1 Actinomycetes bacterium
GTCGGGGTCGGTGACGTAACGCAAGCGTTGGCTGGCTACCCGGACGCTGGTGACGTCGGCTTGTTGGGCGAGGTTCGTCAACAGGGTGACGGCTTCCTGGCGTTGCTCGTCGGGGACGACGCGTGCTCCTTTTTCGATCGCCCGGACCTGGTCGTAAGTCACGGCGCCCTCGGCGAGCGCGTGCACGGGGTTGGCCAGGTGGTCGCGGCTGCCGCGGGCGATCCGGACCCGTTCGGACGCGTCGCCGGGGGCGAGCCGGAGCGCACCGCGCAACCAGGACTGGGTGCTGGCCGCCGCGTGCAGGGTTTCACCGTCACCGTTGGCGTCGAACGCGGCCAGGGTGTGGGTGAACGCAGCTTCCGCGGTGTCGATCAGCTCGCGGAGCCCGGCCAGCCATGCCGCGCGTTCCGGGGGCCAGCCTGCGTCAATGCTGGGTCGTCGATCAATGCCCGCACGCCGTCCAGCAACGGCTCTAATGCCGCTGGACGGGACGCGGGGACAAACACGGGCGGTACTCCTGGTCGGCAGGACGGCACGGATCAACACGATGACCGCAATGCGCTGGACTGCCGACAAACGCACCGCCAACTGCGCGGGCACTTGCTGCACCACCGAGTCAAGCTTGGGGCGCCGGTTCAACGACGCAGTTCCCGGTGGGTCCCGTTCATCCGGTCGGCCGGGGTCGAACAGGTGTTCTAATTCTAGAAGAGACCGCCGACAGTGTCAAGGAGCATGTGAAACCAATGTGGGCGGGCGATGTCGGTGGCCGACGAGACAGTCTTGAAGCCGATCCCTGTCGGGGTAGCGTCGGAGCTGGGTTCCATTAATCGCTGGACTGAGGAGTCGCCATGAAGCACCCCAACGGACTATTCGGCTGGGTCGATCTTTCGAGCAGCGACGTCGAGGTCGCACGCGACTTCTACCAACGACTCTTCGGCTGGACCTCGGAGGACACACCCACTCCGTTCGGGCCGGCATATACAACGTTCTATAAAGACGGCAAGCGGGTTGCTGGACTGACCCCGCAATCGCCAGAGTTGTCCGCTGCTGGAGTTCCATCAGCGTGGAACTCATACGTGCTTGTCGAAAGTGCCGACGACGCAATCAAGGCAGCAGAGGCTGCCGGAGGTGCGGTTGTTGTCCCCGCCATGGATGTGATGTCCGAAGGGCGGATGGCGTTGATCGCCGATCCTTCTGGGGGAGTCGTTGGCCTTTGGCAACCGATGGATCATCAAGGCGCCGATCTGTTCAACGCTCCCGGCGCGCTTGCCTGGAACGAACTGCAGTCGCGCGACTGGGAGTCCGCCAAGAACTTCTACAACGCGGTCTTCGGCTGGCGATACGTGCCCATGGAGGGCGCCGATTACGTCGTGGGACACGTCGACGCCAAGAAGGGCGACGACACGAGTAACTGTGGCCTCATGCCCGTTCCTCCCGGCGTCCCGGACCAAATGCCGAGCACCTGGATGGTCTACTTCGCTGTCGCCGACTGCGACACCTCGCTTGCCGAAGCGGAAAAGCTTGGCGGCAAGATTGTGATGCCAGGTATGGACATGGGACCTGGTCGATTCGGCGGCATCGCCGATCCAACGGGTGCCACGGTGTTCATGGGGTCGTTCCCCAGTTCATAAGCTTTCGTAACCGCCGTCTAGAGTCGTCGCGGTACGGCCTCGACGGATGCGGGAGCAGCGCGTGGACCTTTTTGAGTATCAAGCAAAAGAACTATTCGCGAAGCATGGCGTCCCCGTGACGCCTGGCGCGGTGGCACTCACCGCTGCAGAAGCGCGAACAGCCGCGGAGAACTTTGGTGGGACGGTCGTTGTCAAAGCGCAGGTGAAGACCGGTGGTCGAGGGAAGGCCGGCGGGGTCAAGCTGGCCGACTCGCCCGACGATGCGGAGGCGAAAGCCGGGCAGATTCTGGGGCTCGACATTAAAGGTCACATTGTTCGACGACTCCTCATCACCCCGGCAGCTGACATCGCTCAGGAGTACTACGTTTCGTTCCTTCTCGACCGTGCCAACCGCACATACCTCGCCATGGCGAGCGTCGAGGGCGGCATGGATATTGAAGAGGTGGCGCGAACCAAACCTGAGGCGTTGGCACGCATCAGCGTGGATGCGATCAACGGTGTCGACGAGGCCAAGGCTCGTGCGATTGTCTCGGCGGCCAAGTTCCCGGCAGACGTCGCCGATCAGGTTGCGTCGGTGCTCGTTCAACTCTGGGACGTCCTGATCAAAGAAGACGCGACCCTCGTTGAGGTCAACCCATTGGTCAAGGCCGACGACGGCCGCGTTCTGGCGCTCGACGGCAAGGTCACGCTGGACGGAAACGCCGACTTCCGTCACCCAGATCACGCAGAGCTGGTCGTGGGCGATGAAACCGACCCACTGGAGCTCGCGGCCAAGGACAAGGGCCTGAACTACGTCAAGCTCGATGGTTCAGTCGGAATCATCGGCAATGGCGCTGGACTAGTCATGAGCACGCTCGATGTCGTTGCGTATGCGGGTGAGGAGTTTGGCAACGTCAAGCCCGCCAACTTCCTGGACATTGGAGGCGGTGCGTCTGCTCAGGTAATGGCGGATGGGTTGGAGATCATCCTGGGCGACGAACAGGTGCACGCGGCGTTGGTCAACGTGTTCGGTGGGATCACTTCATGCGACGCGGTCGCCAACGGCATCGTTCAGGCGTTCGCAATGTTGGCAGATCGCGGCGAACCGGTTCAAAAACCAATCGTCGTGCGCCTCGATGGCAACAACGCTGATGAAGGACGCCGGATCCTGCAAGCGGCCGGCCAAGACGTCATCGAACTTGTCGACACCATGGATGATGCGGCCCGTAGGGTCGCCCAACTCGCGGCTGCAAAGTAGGAGAACGCACATGTCTGTCTGGCTCAACAAGAACAGCCGCATTCTCGTACAAGGAATTACCGGCTCCGAAGGCACCAAGCACACGCGTCGCATGGTCGCGTCGGGTTCGAACATCGTCGCCGGTGTCACGCCTGGGAAGTCTGGACAGAAGGTCGATGGCGGTGACGGCGACATCCCGGTCTTTGGCGACGTCAAAGAGGCAGTAGCAGCAACCGGCGCCGACGTCTCAGTTGTATTTGTTCCACCCAGATTTGCCAAAGCCGCTGTCATGGAAACCGTTGATGCGGCTGTGCCGTTGTGTGTTGTGATTACCGAGGGCATTCCAGTCGGAGACTCGGCCTTCTTCTTCCAGTACGCGCAGAACGCAGCGACCACGCGAATCATCGGCCCAAACTGTCCCGGCATCATCAGCCCCGGTCAGTCCAACGCGGGCATCATCCCAGCTGACATCACGGGACCTGGCCCCATCGGATTGGTGAGCAAGAGCGGGACGTTGACCTATCAGATGATGTATGAGCTGCGTGAGTTTGGGTTTTCGACGGCGGTCGGAATTGGCGGAGACCCGGTGATCGGCACCACTCATATCGATGCGCTTGCTGCATTTGAGGCTGACGCCGAAACTCGTGCCATCGTCATGATTGGTGAGATCGGCGGCGATGCCGAGGAACGTGCGGCCGCCTTCATTAAGGACAAGGTCACAAAACCTGTCGTTGGTTACGTAGCCGGCTTTACCGCACCCGAAGGCAAAACCATGGGTCACGCAGGTGCCATCGTTTCCGGCTCGTCGGGAACGGCTGAGGCCAAGAAAATGGCACTGGAAGCGGCGGGCGTCCAAGTGGGCAAGACGCCTAGTGAAACAGCCCGCCTTATGCGAGAGATCATCGCGGCCAGCTAGACGGGTAGGGGTGTCATTCAGACGCCAATTAGGTGGCACTCAGGGCGCGCCTTCGGCCGATTGCCGCCTGCCGTTGTCACGATAGGCGCAATGGCCACCTCACAACGTCCGCGCAGTTCTTCGCGCAGACAGCACACGGACGTCGTGACCCTGACCGCGAATGCCTGTGGTTTAGGTGCACTCGCGGCTGTTGTTGGTCTTTCCATCGTCCTGATCGTCACCATCGGTACATGGGCGTTGGCTCCGCACGGGCCAGACGCCAGCCCGCAAGCAGCCGTGCGACTAGCGGCAGGCTTGTGGTTGCTGGCCCATCACGTACCGCTCGACCTTCCGACCGGACCGCTGAAGTTGATGCCGCTGGGCTTAATGCTGCTGCCAGTGGCCATGATGTACGCAGCGGGGCGACAGCTGGCTCGGGTCTTACTCCCGAAGACTCTCGCGGATGTGGTGAGGGCGGTCATCCCCTTCGCCCTCACCTACGGCGTGATCGCCGCGATCGTTGCGGGCCTTTCCGGTTCCGACACTGTTCGTCCACATGCGTGGGCTGCTTTCGTGGCGACGGCCTTCTTGGCGCTGCTGGCAGGAGGCGCTGGGTTGGTTAGGCGCGCCGGTCTTGGTTCGCAGGTCCGCTCGTTGGTCCCACCGATACTGAGTGAGGCACTTACCGGTGCCGCTGCTGGGTTAGCGACTTTGTTGGCTTTCGGTGCCGCCGTCACTGCTCTTTGCCTTGCTATTGGCTTTCCAGACTCGGTTGAGATGTTCGGTGCTCTCGATCCCGACATCACTGGTGGCGCGGTGCTCGCGCTACTCAGCGTTGCCTTTGTGCCCAATCTTGTGGTGTGGGCCACCGCCTTTAGTACTGGTGTTGGTTTCACGTTAGGGACTGGTGGCTCGGTCTCGCCACGCGGCGTTGAGTACGGACCGCTTCCGGTCTTCCCACCACTGAGCGCCCTGCCACCAGAAGGAACTCCTGGCGTTCTCGCGGTGGTCGCTCTCGTTGCGCCGTTGTGTGCAGGTGTTGCTACTGGCTGGATCGTGCGCCGCCGACTACCAACCGCAACGTCGGAGCAAGTCGTGGGACGTGCCGCGCTCGGGGGTGTGCTCTGCGGGGCCGGTCTGGCCGCCTTGTGTTGGTTCACCTCAGGTTCGGTTGCGTCGGGCCAGCTCAGCGAGGTTGGACCAGTGGCATGGAAGGTAGGTCTTGTCACGGCCCTGGAGGTGGGGCTTGTCGCGGCCGCCACCGCCTGGGAAGCACATCGGCGCTCGTGGAGCGGCGGCTCGATCACGGTCCTTCGCGACCGGGTGATGGCGTTGCGTTCACGCTGATTTGGCCAGTCGGTAGGGTCCTGGTCCGTGGCGCGTGCGCGGATCGTGGTCCTGGTGTCGGGCTCCGGCACCAACCTGCAGGCGTTGATGGACGCCGGCAGCGATCCGGAGTACCCAGCGGAGGTCGTCGCCGTCGGAGCAGATCGGTCAAGCATCCCGGCCCTGGCCAGAGCCGAAAGCGCCGGGATCGCAACCTTCGTCCTGAAACTGGAGGAGTTTTCCGAGCGTGCCGACTGGGACCAAGCCTTCGCTGACAAGGTGGCCGAGTTCGCTCCTGACCTAGTTGTCTCGGCCGGTTTCATGAAGCTGTCTGGCGCCGCATTCCTCAGACAGTTCGGCGGACGCTACATCAACACGCATCCAGCTCTTTCGCCGTCGTTTCCCGGCATGCACGCACCGCGGGATGCCCTCGAATATGGCGTCTCGGTGACAGGGTGCACGATCTTTGTCGTGGACGAGGGGGTCGACACGGGGCCGATCGTGGCGCAGGCTGCGGTTGCAGTACGCGAGGACGACACCGAGAAGTCCCTGCACGAACGGATTAAAGAACACGAGCGTGCGCTCTTGGTGCGCGCTGTTGCCGACTTGGTCACGCGCCCGTATCGGGTTGAAGGAAGAAAGGTCGTCTGGTCGTGACACAACGCCCGATTCAACGCGCTTTGATCTCCGTCTACGACAAGACTGGGCTGGAAGACCTTGCACTTGGTCTCCACCAGGCTGGTGTGGCGTTGGTCTCTACTGGGTCAACGGCATCACGGATCGCCGACGCCGGGGTTCCCGTGACCAAGGTAGAAGACCTCACGGGGTTTCCCGAGTGCTTGGACGGTCGGGTTAAGACACTTCACCCACGTGTACACGCGGGAATCTTGGCGGATACGCGAAAGGCTGACCATGTCGCCCAGCTTGCGGAGCTTGGCATAGAAGCCTTCGACTTGGTCGTCGGCAACCTCTATCCGTTTACTCAGACGGTTGCATCTGGCGCGACGCCAGACGAGTGCGTGGAACAGATTGATATCGGTGGACCCTCCATGGTTCGAGCGGCGGCTAAGAACCACGCGAGTGTCGCGGTCGTCGTCTCACCCGATGACTATGCCGATGTGTTGAAGGCCGTTGAAGCTGGTGGGTTCACCTTGAAGGAGCGGCAACGGTTGGCGGCGGGGGCTTTTGCGCATACCGCGTCGTACGACGTCGCCGTTGCGTCATGGATGGGCAGCGTGCTCGTACCGGAGACGGATGGAAACGGGTTCCCATCCTGGGTCGGTGCCACGTGGTCAAGGCGGGCGGTTCTTCGGTATGGCGAGAACCCGCACCAACGAGCCGCGCTCTACGGGCAGGCGCATGGCGCACCGGGACTTGCGCAGGCTGAGCAGCTGCATGGCAAAGAGATGTCCTACAACAACTACATCGACTCTGATGCGGCTCGTCGTGCGGCTTATGACCACGTCGACGCATGCGTCGCCATCATCAAACATGCCAATCCATGCGGCATCGCGATTGGCCCTGATGTCGGAGACGCATACGCCAAGGCTTTTGACTGCGATCCGATTTCGGCGTTCGGCGGAGTTGTAGCAACGAATCGACCGGTCACGGCTGCCATGGCCAAGGCGATGGGTGATGTCTTCACCGAGGTTGTTGTCGCGCCGGACTTCGACGATGAGGCGCTAGACCTACTACGCGAAAAGAAGAATGTCCGATTGCTGCGTTGTCCAGGTATCCATCCAGGAGCTGCGATAGAGATGCGGCCGGTGAGTGGAGGGTTGTTACTGCAGTCGGTTGATGATGTCGAAGCCGATGGCGACGACCCTAAGGCTTGGACGCTGGCGAGTGGCGACCCAGTAGACGCACAAACGTTGAGCGACCTGGAGTTCGCGTGGCGGGCCTGCCGATCGGTGAAGTCAAATGCGATTTTGCTTGCAAAAGGTGGAGCGAGCGTCGGGGTCGGGATGGGACAAGTGAGTCGGGTTGACTCGGCCCGACTTGCCATCTTGCGTGCGGGACCGGACCGTGCGAAGGGATCGGTGGCTGCATCGGACGCGTTCTTCCCGTTCCCTGACGGTTTCGAGGTGCTCGTAGCGGCCGGAGTCACGGCAGTCGTTCAGCCCGGGGGATCGATGCGTGACGATGAGGTGAAGGCCGCCGCCGAGGCAGCTGGCGTCTCGATGTACTTCACAGGCACGCGCCATTTCTTCCACTGATCGGACCAACGCGGTAGCGGCCCCAACGTCCCGATAGCTGTCGATAGAGAACCGCCGAACTGGAAGGACGTTTCATGGCTCACGTGATGCCGCCTGAGTGGTACCCGCATACTCGAACCTGGATGGGTTGGCCACCGCTGGGCGGATACATCCGTGAGTACAACGGCGGTAGTGACGTCGATGCCTGGGCCGCGACGGCTGCGGCCATTGTGGAGTTTGAGCCTGTCACGATGCTGGTGTCGCCTGAGCAGCATGAGCAAGCGCGCGCTGCGCTTGACCCCCGGGTCGAGCTGGTTGATGCCCCACTAAACGACGCATGGCTACGAGACATCGGGCCTGGTTTCGTGCATGACGAACGCGGCGAGGTCGCAGCGGTTGACTGGGTGTTCAACGGGTGGGGACACAGCTCCGATGCCTTTGACCTGGACGCGCAAATCGCATCGACCGTTGCAAAGCAGGTCGGAGCCAGCGTGATCCCTAGTCAGCTCGTGAACGAGGGTGGGGGGATCTGCGTCGACGGAGAAGGAACTGTCATTGTCACAGAGACGGTGCAACTTCAAGACAAGCGAAATCCGGGCTGGTCGAAGGCACAGGTCGAAGCGGAGTTGATGCGAACTCTTGGGGTATCTCGCGTGATTTGGTTAACTCGAGGACTCACGGGAGACATGCAGCAGTTCCGGCCGGGGGTCGGAACGAACGGACATGTCGACGTCCTGGCTGCTTTCGCAGAACCAGGTGTAGTACTCGTGCACGCTCAGTCAGACCCCCAGCATCCGGACTACGAGGTGATGAGAGAAAACGTCAAACGACTCACTGCCGGGCCTGATGCACGAGGACGCGAGCTCACGTTGGTACCCGTCGAGGCACCCGCGAACCACGTTGTTGATGGTGTGCCCATTGACCACAGCTACATCAACTTCTCGTTTGTCAACAACGGCTTGGTCATGTCAACGTACGACGATCCAATTGCAGATGCGCACGCGCGTGAAACGTTCGCCAAGCTATTTCCGAACCTGCGCATCGTAGGTGTGGATGCCCGCCCGATCTTCCGTAATGGCGGAGGTGTTCACTGCATTACTGCACACGAACCAGTCAGTGCTCGCAAGGCGAACCAAGGTGGGTCTCATCACGCTGAATGAGCACCCTCGCGTTGCTGGCACGGTTGCGTTCTTGGCGGGGGCACTAATCGCCGTACAAGGGCGGATCAATGGCGAGCTTGGTGCAGTTACTGACGACGGGGTGCTCGCAGCTGTCATCAACTTCAGCGTTGGGCTGGTTGCCTTGCTGATACTTGTCCTAGTGCGGCCAGCCGGTCGTCAAGCAATGGTCGGCGTTCCGCAGCAACTTCGCACCAGGCAGATTCCGTGGTGGGCGTTGTTGGGTGGCTTGTGTGGCGCGACGTTCGTTGCAGCGCAGGGCATCACTGTTTCTGCGTTAGGTGTGGCGTTGTTCACGGTGGGAACCGTTGCCGGCCAGACCGGAATGAGTCTTGCGGTGGATCGCTGGGGGCTTGGCCCGTCCGGCATTTTCCGGGTTTCCACGCTTCGAGTGATTGCGGCCGTGTTGGCGACTGTTGCTGTTGCAGTAGCGGCGTCCGGACGTGAGTCGGGCTCCGCTGGTGGTGCTCGTGCGTTCATCGTGCTTGCGCTGCTGGCTGGTGCGGCGGTGGCTTTTCAGGCTGCCTTCAACGGAAGGATTTCGGTTGCCACCGGCCAGCCCACCATCGCGGCTCTGATCAACTTCGCGGTTGGGCTCTGCGCCTTGCTGATCGTTCTAGGCATTGAGCGCGCTCGACGTGATGACATCTCCGGTGCCTTGCCGAACTTCGGTGATCAGCCGTGGCTCTACGTTGGGGGGCTGCTGGGGCTGGTCTTCGTCGTCAGTGCAGCCTGGTCTGTCCGGGCGTTAGGCGTGCTGCTCCTGTCGCTGCTCGTTATCTCGGGCAGCCTGGTCGGCGCCGTGGTGGTCGATGTAGTGGCACCAACCAAGGGTGCTTCGTTCACCTGGCAGTTGATTGTGGGGATTCTCATGACACTCACGGCTGTCGGATTGGCCAGTGTTCGCAAACCGGCAGCCCGGGCATGGCAGGATTCACAGTCGTGACCGCAAAAATTCTCGACGGTAAGGCCACGGCCTCCGCCATCAAGTCCGAACTCGCGACCCGGGTTTCCGTCCTCAAATCCCAAGGCATCTTCCCTGGCCTAGGCACCGTTCTCGTGGGGGAAGACCCGGGCAGTCACGCCTATGTGGGCGGCAAGCACAAGGACTGCGCCGAAGTGGGCATCGCCAGCATCCGGGCCGACCTGCCAGACACGGCTTCGCTGGCAGACGTCGAGGCGGTCGTCCGCCAGCTGAACGACGATCCTGCATGCACGGGCTACATCATCCAGCTGCCACTCCCCAAGGGCATCGACTCGAACGTGGTGCTTGAGGTCATGGACCCCGACAAGGATGCCGACGGTCTACATCCCACCAACTTGGGGCGACTGGTCTTAGGACGCGAAGCACCGTTGCCGTGCACTCCTCGAGGCATCGTTGAGTTGCTCCGCCGCTACGACGTATCGATCGCGGGCGCTGAAGTGGTTGTGGTTGGACGTGGAGTTACCGTCGGTCGACCCATCGGATTGCTGCTTACGAGGCGTTCTGAAAATGCAACTGTCACGTTGTGTCATACCGGAACCAAAGACTTGGCAAGTCACCTCGCGCGTGCTGACATCATTGTGGCCGCTGCCGGAGTTCCCGGGCTGGTAACCGCCGATGTTGTCAAGCCTGGAGCGGCCGTTCTTGACGTTGGCATTACTCGAACTGAGCTGGGACTGGTGGGTGACGTCCATCCCGAAGTTGCTGAGGTGGCGGGATTTCTGGCGCCGATGCCTGGCGGTGTTGGCCCGATGACGCGCGCGATGTTGTTGGCCAACGTCGTCGAGCGGGCTGAGGCTCTCGCCAAAGGCTGACACTCGTGCCTCCTCCCAAGAAAGACGCAGGCGATGAGATCCGGCTCGACGGCGAGGGCAATCCCATCGATGATCAGCCGCTCGTGCAGCGCGCTGTCGATCAATGGCCACTTGCCTTGGTGCTGATCGGCGTTGCCGTCGGTCTGCTCATTCTCGCCTTTGCGGATTTCAAGCAGGGTTCTCTGATCCTCGGATGTTCGGTGATCTTCGCTGGTGCGCTTCGCACCGTTCTGACCCAAGAGCGCGCCGGGCTGCTCGCGATCCGGAGTAGGTCGATCGATCTCATCACCGTGTATTCACTGGGAATCGCACTCACCACGCTGGCACTAGTGGTCCCGCCCCCACGTTAGAACGCTCGGTCACACGTCCTAGGCCGATTTTTGTGGTGCGTAGGCCAGTCGATAACCTCGTCGCATCGCTGCAGTCATGTGCAGCCGTCCACACCCGATCAACTCAATGAGGACTTCATGAATCAGGGCAAGGGCCGGACAGGCAAGGTCACGGTCGTTGGGGCCGGTTTCTACGGTTCCACGACCGCGCAGCGCCTCGCCGAGTACGACATCTTCGACACCGTTGTCCTTACCGACATTGTTCCGGGCAAGCCAGAGGGGCTCGCGCTGGACATGAACCAGTCGCGCGCCGTCGAGGGATTCGAGACCAAGGTTGTCGGTGTTACCACCGACCCGACGAGCGGTGGTGGGTACGAGCAAACCGCTGGCTCGGACATCGTGGTCATCACGGCCGGACTGCCTCGCAAACCCGGCATGAGCCGGATGGATCTCATTGAGACCAACGCACGAATTGTTCGAGGCGTTGCTGAAAACATCGCCAAGCACTCGCCCGACGCGGTAATCATCGTCGTATCCAACCCGTTGGACGAGATGACTGCTCTTGCCCAGTTGGCCAGTGGTTTCCCGAAGGACCGGGTGATCGGTCAAGCCGGGATGCTCGACACTGCACGGTTCACCTACTTTGTCGCGGAAAAGCTTGCCGTTCCAGTTGGCAGTGTCAAGACGCTCACCCTCGGATCGCATGGCGACACCATGGTCCCTGTGCCGAGTCGTTGCACGGTTGATGGCCGTCCACTCACTGACCTGTTGCCTGCTGACACGATCGAAGACCTGGTGGTGCGTACTCGCAACGGTGGAGCAGAGGTTGTGGCGCTGCTGAAGACTGGGTCGGCGTACTACGCTCCGTCGGCTGCGGCTGCCCGAATGGCCAAGGCGGTTCGTGAGGATTCGGGCGCCGTTATGCCGGTCTGCGCGTGGGTGGACGGCCAGTACGGGATCGAAGGTGTTTACCTCGGTGTCGAGGCGCAGCTTGGCGCCGGCGGTGCCAAGCGGGTCGTGGAGACCGAGCTCTCGGAGTCGGAGTTGGCCAGTCTGAAGGAAGCCGCCGAGGCAGTCCGCGCCAAGCAAGCCGACGTCAAGGATCTCTAACCCGGCCCTACCTCAGCGAGTGGCGGATTCGTGCTTGTTCGCCACCCTTTTCGCCAGTTAAGCGACACCAACTCGCCTTAGCATCGTCGCGCTGAGCGCGATCGTTAGGCTGCCCTGACCGAGAGGAGCCCATCAGGTGGCAAAGATTAAGGTCAGCAACCCGGTCGTCGAGCTCGATGGCGACGAGATGACGCGGATCATTTGGTCGTTCATCAAGGAGCAGTTGATCCTGCCTTACGTGGACGTGGAGTTGAAGTACTTCGACTTATCCATCGAGTCACGCGATGCCACCGATGACCAAATCACGGTCGACGCTGCTGAGGCCATCAAGCGATACGGCGTAGGTGTTAAATGCGCAACCATCACGCCAGATGAGGCCCGCGTTGAGGAGTTCGGGCTCAAGCGGATGTGGCGATCACCCAATGGAACGATCCGGAACATCTTGGGCGGCGTGATCTTCCGTGAGCCCATCATCATCAGCAATATTCCGCGACTAGTTCCAGGGTGGAGCAAGCCCATCATCATTGGTCGTCACGCGCACGGGGACCAATACAAGGCGACTGACTTCGTTGTACCGGGACCAGGCACGGTCACCATGACCTACCAGCCGAACGATGGCGGCGCTCCGATGGAGTTTGAGATCGCTAACTTTCCTGGTGGCGGAGTCGCGATGGGCATGTACAACTTCGACGACTCAATCCGAGACTTCGCTCGCGCGTCTTTCCGGTATGGGCTCGCACGCAACTACCCCGTGTACTTGTCGACCAAGAACACCATCTTGAAGGCCTACGATGGCCGCTTCAAGGATCTGTTCGCAGAGGTCTTTGAAACCGAGTTCAAGTCTGAGTTTGAGACGGCGGGAATCACCTACGAACATCGGCTCATTGACGACATGGTTGCCTCTGCCCTGAAATGGGAGGGCGGTTATGTGTGGGCTTGTAAGAACTACGACGGTGACGTGCAGTCGGACACTGTCGCTCAGGGGTTCGGCTCACTTGGACTCATGACCAGCGTGCTGATGACTCCCGACGGTAAAACCGTTGAGGCCGAGGCCGCGCACGGGACGGTGACTCGTCACTACCGCCAACATCAGCAAGGCAAGCCCACCTCAACTAACCCGATTGCCTCCATCTTCGCGTGGACGCAGGGGCTAGCGCACCGAGGAACCGTGGATGCAAACAAGCCACTACAGCAGTTTGCCCAAGACCTTGAGGCGGTCTGCATTGAAACCGTAGAGGCTGGCAATATGACCAAGGACTTGGCGATGCTCGTCGGCCCAGATCAGCGCTGGCTCAGTACCGAGGAGTTCCTTGGTGCACTTGACGCGAATTTGCGAGCCAAGAGGGCCAGTTAACGGCCACCCCGACTACGCTCGGCCCATGGATCCTTGGAGTACCAGGGGGCTGCCTCAGTGAGCCCCCTTGCCATCGACATCGGCATCGTTTTGGTCTTCATCCTTATCGGTGGGTTCTTTGCGGCAGCCGAGATTGCGCTGGTTTCGCTACGAGAGAGCCAGGTTGGCCGACTCGGTGAACGAGGTTCGCGTGGACGCGCCGTGGTCCGCCTTCATGACCACCCCAACCGGTTTTTATCCGCCGTGCAAGTTGGTGTGACGTTCTCCGGCTTCTTGTCGGCCGCTTTCGGGGCGTCAACGATTTCGGACAAGCTGGCCCCTGTCTTCGAGGGCTGGGGTCTGTCCACGAAGCTTTCAGATGCGCTCGCATTGGTCCTCATCACGTTGGTGGTGGCGTACCTATCGCTGGTGCTGGGTGAACTGGCACCTAAGCGCCTAGCGTTACAACGCGCCGAGGGCTACGCGCTGTTTGTGGCCCCATTCGTCGAGTTCCTAGCGAGGGTTTCCAAGCCCCTGATCTGGCTGCTGTCGAAATCTACTGACCTTGTGGTGCGGCTCGCCGGGGGTGACCCGAAGGCATCCCGAGAGGAGATCAGTGAGCTAGAGCTACGCGACCTTGTGGAGGGACACACGGAGTTAGACGACGAGGAGCGGCGACTGCTCAAGGAAGTGTTCACGGCCAACGACCAGCAGCTTCGCGAGGTGATGGTGCCGCGCACGGAGGTGGAGTTTCTCGATGCTGGAACTCCAGTGTTCAAAGCCATCAAGGACACCGCGCGAATGCCTCACTCCCGGTATCCGGTCGTGCGGGGGTCAGCCGACGACATCTCTGGGTTTATCCACGTTCGTGACCTCTACGACCCAGACCTCACGGGGCGTTCGGTGAGAGTCGGAGAGCTGGCTCGGCCGGTCTTGATGCTTCCAGGCACCAACCGAGTACTTACGTCGTTGCAACAGATGCGCAGTGAAGGACAGCACCTAGCCATCGTTGTTGACGAATATGGCGGCACCGCGGGCATTGTGACCCTCGAAGACCTGGTGGAGGAGCTCGTTGGAGAGATTCGAGACGAGTACGACGTAGTACAACCGGAGACGACGCGGTTGGGGGAAACCGTCGAGGTCGATGGGCTGCTGAACCTCGAGGACTTCCTGGATGAGACCGGTGTAGAGCTTCCGGAAGGGCCATACGAGACGGCGGCTGGGTTCGTGGTCAGCGCCCTGGGGCGGTTTCCCGAACTCGGTGACCAAGTGACGGTCGGCTCGCACTTGCTCGAGGTGATCGAGGTCGATGGACGTCGAGCCGAGCGAATCCGGGTCACTCCCGGCAATCCGGCTCCGGCCTGAAAGAATGCCCGTCATGTCTAACCAGCGCCCTCGTGTGTTCTCCGGCATGCAGCCAACCGCCGACTCCCTTCATCTGGGCAACTACCTCGGCGCGCTTCAGCACTGGGTTGCGCTTCAGCAGGACCACGACTGTGTCTTCTGCGTGGTCGACCTTCACAGCATCACGATGGAATTCGACCCCGTGGCGTTGCGGCGTCGAACTCACCTAACCGCGGCTCAGTACCTGGCGGCCGGCGTCGATCCCGAACGCAGCATTCTGTTCGTCCAAAGCCATGCGCCCCAACATGCTCAACTCCAGTGGGTTCTGGGTTGCCTTACGGCGTATGGCGAAGCCAATCGAATGACGCAGTTCAAAGACAAGGCCGCGCGACAGCAACTTGATCGAGCGACCGTGGGATTGTTCACCTACCCGATCTTGCAGGCCGCGGACATCTTGCTCTACCACGCGGATCAGGTCCCCGTTGGTGAAGACCAGCGTCAGCACATTGAGCTGACGCGAGACCTTGCGCAGCGTTTCAACGCGACGTTTGGGGAGACGCTGACTGTTCCTGCCCCGATGATCGTAAAGTCGACGGCGAAGATTCTTGATCTGCAGACACCCGACAAACAGATGAGTAAGAGCCTTGGCGGTGCCGGATGTCTCTTTCTGCTCGACGACCTCAAAATCAACATTAAGAAGATTCGCTCGGCCGTCACGGACAGCGGTCGCGAAGTTTTGTTTGACCCGGTGGACAAGCCTGGGGTCTCAAACCTGCTTACTATTTTGGCGACACTTACCGGAAGCACCCCAGAGCAGGTGGCCAGCGGTTATGAGGGCAAGGGATACGGAGATCTAAAGAGTGACGTCGCAGACGCGTTTGCTGCTTTCGCCGACCCCTTCCAACGACGGGTTGGCGAGTTCATCGACGCGCCCGATCAGCTCGATAAGGTGCTGGCCGACGGCGCCGACCGCGCACAAACGATCGCGAGAAAAACACTAGCTACGGTCTATGACCGAGTGGGCTTTCTGCCCGCACGGGGCTGACCTGTCAGTGCCAGTGGACCCGCTCGTCCGCACTATCGGAGTTGCTATTCCGATACCGGAACCCTGGGGGGACGTTCTCCAGGAGCGCCGCGCGGACTACGGAGATGGCCAGGCGTGGACGATCCCCACCCACGTGACGTTGTTGCCGCCGACGCAGATTTCGCAGGCGCGGCTCAGTGCCGTCGACGATCACCTCAGATCTGTTTCTCAGTCTGAGACAGCGTTTGAAATCGAGCTTGGCGGCGCTCAGACCTTTCGACCGACAACGCCAACGGTGTTTCTCAGCCTGTCGACCGGCGGCGACGATTGTTCGCGCCTGGAAACGCAGATCCGTACTGGTCCGCTTCGTCGTCGGTTGCTCTTCCCCTATCAGCCGCACGTCACACTCGCTTTTGATGTTCCTGACGAGACATTGGATCGA
>DATKIY010000135.1:0-9396 GCA_035543875.1 Actinomycetes bacterium
CGGGCACTGCGACTTGCGAACGTCGATCCGGAAGACCTCACAAGCCGCGCGATGGAGTCGGCCAACGAATAGCCAGCAGTGCAGCCAAGCATGACTAGGCGAGGGTGCGTTGCCGTTCCGCCGGAATCCCGTTCGGCGGCGTCTCGCGGAGCAACCACACCGGGTTAGACACTGCGACCGTGGCACCACTTCCGTTACGCACCTCGGTGCGTACAAAACGCGACTTGGTGGTGTCGATCGACAAAGAGGCTGAGCCGGTACTCAGATCACTGGCCGACAACGTTGCAACCACAGAGGTGTTAGGGACCGGCGATGCCGTACCTGCGTAGTCGACGGTGCCTCGAATAACGCGAACAGTTCCTCCTGTCGGAAGATTCGTAGCGATCACCTGCAGCTGCCGTTGCGACTGCGATGAGATCGATGCCGAGCCCATCGGAATCGCGCTATCCACGAGAAGGTCGAGTTCGCCCTTAAAGCCAGTCAGCGATGAAGTCCATGCGCGCCCGGACTTGAGCGCGGCGAGTAGCTCCACCTCTGATCTGTCGGTCGCCCACGCGGAGGTAACCCAGTTGTTACTGAGGCCAGCCCAGTTGTTCCCAGCGTGATCGTCGCTGACGCCGTTCGCGGTAAGGAACTTGGCATTACGCGACAAGATGTCCCACAGGCTCACGTGGTGGGCCAAGTCGACGCCAGCGCGGAGCTTGTAACCCACTTCGATGATGTCGCAGCCAATGACGTTGTTCTGCAGAAACGCGGTAGCGACTTCAGACCGCAACGTGTCTTGCTGCGAAGCTGGCAGTGGGCCGATGCTCGTATAACCGTAGGGATGGTTGTAGGAAGCAAGCCCTCCAGCCGCATGCACGTTTTCAATCTGCTGGCGCATGAACTCAAGATGCGTGGCTTTGGTGACGCCGTCGTAGTGCGGCAAATGGAGTGCGCCGCCAAACCAGTTGATGTGCGGGAGAAACTGTCCCATCTCGATGGCTCGACGCTGCTTCACCGACTTGTACTTCGATGCGTAGCCCTTCTGGATCGACCGCTGGATCGTCAATGGAACGTCGCCGCTGGTGTACGCGCGACTAAACCGTAGGTAGTCAAAGTTGCCGCTAGCTACCGGTCCGCCGCTGACCGCGTTCATTGTCAGGGCGTTGCAGGCAAAGTCGCGGGAGTCGAGGTCCGGCCACAACGCTGCGATGTCGTCGCACGGGTTGACGACGATCGAGTTCCACTGGTTCGGAACGGCGTCGAGATAGACGATCCCAGCCAGCCCGTCGGCAACGCGCGTCCCCGGTGTTCCCGGCCCGCCAATTCGGTAGGACAGGGTGTAGACGCCAGCTGGTCTGCCGTTTCCCGCTGGGTGGAACGAGGTGCCAACGAGCAGTTCAAGGTAAGCGCCCGACCCAACCGATGTCGGCATCACTTCGAGCGACAGCGTCTGCCCGTAGAGGCTGTTGTGGTAGTTCCAGCCGGCGGGGTGCGAGTCTGCGTAGTAGCCGTCCGAAGCCCAGCCACTCGTTGCACTCTCTGCCTTCAGCGACAGACTCCCGCCAACCACAGGGTCGATGGGCGAGGCTGGCGACTGCACAATTCCGCCGCCGGAAGCAGCCGTGAGTGTTCCCGTTGTTTGGTGCACCCAGGTCCATGGAGAGCCGTCACCTTGCTCTTGGGTCAGGCTGGTGAAGTGCACAACCTTGCGGTAGTGAAACGCCGACATCCGAAAGTCGTGGTCGGTCCACCACACAACTTTGACGCCGTTACGCGTCGCCTGGTCTAGGTGCGAGCTCATCGATCCTGCACCCTCACTAAACGACGAGTGAATGTGCATCGCCATTGAGAAAGGCGAACTGCCGTCGATCGTGGCCGCACCTGCAGGTATTGCCCACTTGGTTGCGTCGAACAGCGTGCCTGCCGCCGCGCCGGCTCCTACGACACCCAACGCCGACAGCAGCCGACGCCTCGACAGTGAAGGGGTTTCGGACTGGCTTGCCGGCGAGTGCTCATGCGTATGCCCTTCATCGCCGCACATGTATTGGACTCCCTCGAGCGCATCGGACTGGGCACGCCTTGGCAACTTAACTCGGGCGCTGCCCGGACTGCATGCAAACGCCGAGACTTCGCACTCTCGGCGACGGGTATCAACGGAAAGTGACTGACCCCTTACAGAACGCAAGGCTCACCTAAACTGTCACCATGACCGAGTACCAGATCACGATGTGGCGCGACCTTCCTTCCATGGTCACGGCCCGCGACGGCGACAACATTGCCAAGGTCCAGCTCGCCGCCCGGTTTCAAGCAGCGATCGACGAGGCCGCGATGCGACTCGGCGCAACCGGAGCCGAGGCCTATCTGGACGGCTGGACGCGCGGCGACTGGACGACAGGTGATGGCACGCCAGCGGAACTAGCCGGAACCATCTCGGCCGCCCTAGAAACAGAGTGGTCGCAGGAACGGCTCAACCAGTTCGTCGATGGGCTCGGCTAACAGCCGTGTGACCGAGCCGCACAGGCCCGACAGCCTTGACAGGCCACTTGGTTAGCGGCTACTAATATAAGCCATGACTAACGTAGATCGCATGCTCGACGCCTGCGCCGACCCCACGCGACGCTCAGTGCTGATGGCTCTGCGTGCTGGCCCGCTCGCGGTTGGTGCCATCGCCGCAGGGATACCGGTCACCCGCAGCGCCGTTTCGCAACACCTCAAAGTTCTGACGTCTGCCGGGTTGGTGCAATCAACGGCCGACGGCACGCGTCGCATCTACCGGGTAGATCCCGATGGCTTCACCGAACTGCGCGGTTGGTTCGACCAGTTCTGGGATGACGCACTCTCCGCTTTCGCCGATCACGTTGAGGAGACCTCAAAATGACCCAAACTCTTGCCCCAGTCATGCGCACCGTGCTGGTTCGGTGTTCGCCGGAGAGAGCCTTCGCGGTTTTCACCCAAGAAATGACGAACTGGTGGCCACTGCAGTCCCATTCGGTGTACCCGACCGAGCCGTCGACCGTCACGTTCGACAACGGCAAGCTGATCGAGACGTTGGCCGACGGTCGAAGCGACGTGTGGGGCGAAGTGCTTACCTGGAATCCGCCTTCTGAGTTGTCGTTCACGTGGCACCCGGGACAGCCGTCGGGAGACCGAACGCAGGTGACGGTTCGATTCACGGCAGAGGCCGACGGCACGCGCGTTGACCTGGAACACGTTGGCTGGGAAGTCTTCGCCGACCAAGCTCAGGAACGGCGGGAAAGCTACGACAGCGAAGGTGGCTGGACCCAAGTGTTGGAGCTGTTCGCCAAGGATGCGAACGCATAGCCACCGGCGATCGGTCATTCAGCCGCGGCTAGCCAATCGTGCTCGAGTTCAGCTTTCCTGGCGGCCAAGGTGTTCAGTTCTTCGTGCAAGGTCGCTGCTTTGACGTGATCGGCAGCGTGTTCAGCCATCGCTGCGTGGAGCTCCGACTCCCGGGTGGCGAGCTTGTCGAGCTGGCGTTCGAGTCGGGCGAGCTCCTTGCGCCGCAGCCGATCATCAGCGGCCGACTGGGTGGTAGCAGCTCCAGCGCTTGGTACTTCTCTTCGATCGCTGGCTGCCTCCCTGCGGGCTTCGCGACGGAGGTCGAGGAACTCATCGATGCCGCTCGGCAGGTCACGAACGCCAGCGTCGCCCAACAACCCGATCATCCGGTCGCAGACTCGTTCGATGAAGTAACGATCGTGTGAGATCACCAAGAGTGTGCCGCCGAACGAGTCCAGCAGGTCTTCGAGCGCTGTGAGAGTCTCGACATCGAAGTCGTTGGTTGGTTCATCGAGCACCAGAACGTTCGGTCCGGCCATGAGCAACCTCGTGAGTTGCAGCCGCCTGCGCTCCCCACCCGAAAGGTCAGCGACCGGCGTCCATTGCGCGTCTCCGACAAACCCCAAGCGCTCGCACAGTTGCGTAGCCGTGAGCTCGCGCCCCTTACCGAGTTCGACTCGCTGCGCCACCTTTTCCACCGCCTCAAGCACCCGCCACTGTGGATTCAGCTCCTCAAGGTGCTGCGAAAGGTATGCAGGCTTGACGGTGACCCCGCGAACGATGCGCCCCGACGTTGGACCTTGCAGGCCGAGCAGCAGCCTCACGAGGGACGTTTTGCCGGCGCCGTTGACACCGACAATTCCGATTCGGTCGCCTGGCCCGACGTTCCAGGTCAGCCGATCAAACAGGTGTCGCTCCCCCAGCGTGAGCGATACGTCGTGCGCCTCGAACACCGTCTTTCCCAGCCGGGAGCCCGCAAATGCCAACAACTCCACTTCGCTGCGTGCTGGCGGCTCGTTCGCAATCAGCTGGTTAGCAGCGTCAATCCGAAACTTGGGCTTTGACGTACGGGCAGGTGGGCCACGGCGCAACCAGGCAAGCTCCTTGCGGATGAGGTTGTTGCGGCGTTGCTGTTCGACACTCGCCTGCCGGACTCGTTCTGCTTTGGCAAGTACAAAAGCTGAATAGCCACCTTCGTACTCCTCGACACCGCCGTCGACGGTCTCCCACATGCGGTCGCCAACTTCGTCCAGGAACCACCGGTCGTGCGTCACGACGACGACCGACAAACTCCGACGCTCTCGCAGATGCTGCGCCAGCCACGCCACAGCCTCGACATCGAGGTGGTTGGTCGGTTCGTCCAGCAGCAACAAGTCGAGGTCTTGGATCAGCAGCTTGGCTAGCTGCACTCGCCGTCGCTCACCACCGGACAGCGCGCCGATGGTGCGGCCCAGCACCGCGGTGTCATAGCCACCCAACAGCGCCGACAGCACTTGTCTCGAAAGCGGCTCCGACGCCCACGAATGCTCGGCGCGATTTCCGATCACATACTCGCCCACCGTGATCTCCGCATCGAGCTGTCCAACCTGCGACAACAGGCCCAACCGGAGGTGATTGGCTCGCGACACCCGTCCGGCGTCAACCGGCTCAGCGCCAGCCAGCACCCTCAACAGTGTCGACTTGCCGCCCCCATTGCGTCCGACCACACCGATGCGTTCACCCTCAGCGACTCCCAGTGACACTTCATCGAGAATTGGCTCACGCCCGAATGACTTGCGCACTGCTTGCAGATTCAGCAGATTTCGAGGTGCGGTCGGGCCAGCCATGACGCCACACTGTCAAAAGCCGAACTGGTCGGACGCGTCGGGTTCCGGCTCATAGCGGCGGGAGGTTGTTGGCATGAGGGCAGTGCTTGCTGACGTGGTTGATGGTTCGACTCGGCTGTCGGTCCAAGACATCCCGGTCCCGCACCCCGGGCCGGGACAAGTTCGCGTGAAAGTTGCTGCTGCGGGCATCAACCCCGTCGACCTGGGCAACCTGGCTGACCCGAGCTGGGCCGGGCTCTTATCTCCCTGGATACCGGGTTACGACGTCGCCGGTGTCGTCGATGCCGTCGGCGACGATGTGCCGCACGCAGCCATCGGTAGGCGGTGCATGGCCATGACGCGTTTCCCTCGCGGCCAGGGTGGGTACGCCGAATACACGGTGGTTGACGAGGGTCTGCTGGGCTATCTCAGTGACAGCGCGGACCTTCAAGCCGCAACATCGATCCCGCTGGCAGCTGGGACAGCGCAGACGGTGCTGCAGCGACTTGGACCAGCCAGCGGTCGAATGCTCGTCTTGGGCGCCAGCGGTGGCGTTGGGCTCTTCCTGCTCCAGCTCGCCGCATCCGGTGGCGTTCAAGTCGTCGGGGTGGGCCGCACACGAAACCACGACATCATGTTGAGAAGCGGCGCACTTGGCTGCGTCGACTATCGGGCTTCGGACTACCTGGCTACTGCTGTAGAGCTGGCTGGTGGACAGTTCGACACCATCGTCGACCTGGTAGGTGGCAGCGGCGTCAATGCGGCGCTGGCACACCTGCGAGATGGTGGTCAGATCTGTGCCATCGCGCTGCCCGAGCTCGACCTCGACCACGTGATCGATGCGAACCAATCATTTCATGGCGTGTTGATCCGCGACGATGGCGACCGGACACGTGAACTCGCCGCTCTCTTCGACAAAGGCGCCTTGAAGGCCCACGTCACGCATGCCTTGCCGCTGGACGAAGTCACGGAGGCGCACCGCCTGGTGGAGTCAGGCGAGGCCGGCGGAAAGGTGGTGCTCGTTCCCTAGTGGCGGCGACTACTGCTGACCGCGAAGCCGCCGATTACGTTGCAGGTGGGATGTTCTGGTTGTTTCGGAACAGGTTGTCGGGATCCCACTTCGCCTTCAACTGCTGTAGCTTCTCGAACTTCTCCGGCCCGAACGCAGCAGCCACACGACCTGGCCCCTCGTCACCGATGAAGTTCAGGTACAGCCGACCAGTCGTCCATGGTTTCAGCGATGCGACCAGCTCACGCGTATACGCGATGTTCTTGTCGGTATCTGCGTCATCGGTCCACATAGACAGGTAGTGGATGTTCCATGCGGCATCACGCTGTCCAAACGCCGTGTCGTCTTCGGCAACACGTGCGATCGCTCCGCCACCTCGGACCAGAATCACCTGGGTCATCGGCGACACCGGAACCGTGGCGACGTCGATCAGCGCGTCGACGGCTTTGTCGGGGAGCTCAGCAATGAAGTCACCACTCCAGTAGTTGTTTGCCCCCTTCTCATTCCCGTGGTCGATCATCTGCTGCACAGCCACATACGGCATCGGCTGGACCATGTTCACAGCGGGCGGTCCGAACTCAAGCAGTGGCGCCAACACCTTTTGACCCGCCTCAATGTCGCCGGCGTAGCAAATAATGATGCCGATCACCGGCTTTCCCCGCGCCGGCTCTGGAACAAAATCCGCGGGAGGAGCAGTGATGAAAGCCAGCCCGCTTCCGACCTCGTCGGGAGCGTCCATCATGAAGTCGCGCCAGTGTCGAACGACGTCAGTCGCCATCGCAGCTGGATAGAGCAATAGCCCACCAAGAACGATGGGACCGATGGGGCTGACCCGGAAGGTGAACTCGGTGGCGATACCGAAGTTACCTCCGCCGCCTCGTAAAGCCCAGAACAGATCGGCGTTCTCGGTCTCCGACGCAGTAACCACGCGAGCGTCAGCGGTTACTACCTGCACACTCAGCAAGTTGTCGCACGTGAAGCCGAGCTTGCGCTCCAGCCAGCCACTGCCACTCCCCAGCGTCAGTCCGGCAACACCGGTACTTGAGACTCGCCCGCCCGTGACCGCCAATCCGTGCTCCTGGGTGGCGGCGTCAACCTGACCCCACGTGCAGCCTGCGCCAACGACTGCGGTTTGTTCGGCTGCGTTCACCGAAATCGCATCGAGGTCGCGCATATCGATGCAAATCCCCGCGTCGATCACCGCAGACCCGGTCACCCCGTGACCGCCGCCATAGACCGAGAGCGGCAGCTCCTTCGCGCGCGCGGCCCTCACAGCTGTGACGACGTCGGACACGTCGTGGCACCGTGCGATGACGGCGGGAGAGCGATCGATGAGCGCATTGAAGACACTGCGAGATTCGTCATATGTTGCATCGCCAGGGTGGATCAAGCGGCCGTGAAACTCAGCAGCGTCAATGATGGAAGCATTCGTGGCTGACATGGGCAGTCCCCTCTCGGACGCGGTCACATTAGTCCGTGGGTGCGCCGTAGGGAACCCTTCAACCCTTCAATTTCCGCGAATCTGCACGCCGTACGTGGCTAGGCTCGGCGCTTGATGACCACCTGCAATCGATAGGGAACTGCCCGTGGCTGCCGATGACTCTCGCTCGTTGCAGCGAGCAGTGGATCTCGCGGTCGAGCGAACGCCGAACGTGACGTGGTCCATCATGGTGCGAGACGTCAGCGGTGCCCCGATCGCACAACACGGCGCATCGGCGGTCTGCTCGACCGCCAGTATCGGGAAGCTACTTTTGCTGATTGAGGTGGCCCACCAACTCGACGAGCGCCGCTCTCAGCCTGCCGAGTCGACTAAGCCGGAGCTGACCAAGGCCAGCGCCCTCGCGGTCGCAGACTCCGGCCTCTGGCAACACTTGCAGGCGCCTTCTCTCGCAGTCGAGGACGTCGCAGTTCTCGTTGCTGCGGTCAGTGACAACCTCGCAACCAACGTTTTGCTCGACCACGTCGGTCTCGCGACCGTCGACTCTCGACGCGCCGCGCTGGGGCTCAAGCACACTCAGCTCCACGACTACGTTCGCGACGAACGCAGTGCGGGCGATCCCCCACGCCTGTCGTCGGGAAACGCGTCGGAGCTCAGTGGCCTGGTCTACCGGCTTCAGGCAGGCGAAGTAATCAGCGCCAGCGTCTCATCGAAGGTTCGCGGCTGGCTCGCAACTGGAGTAGACCTGTCCATGGTTGCTGGCGCGTTCGGTGTTGACCCACTGGCCCATATGGAACCCGATCGCGATATTCGGGTCTGGAACAAGACTGGAACCAACGACGGAGTTCGTGCTGACGTTGGTGTGGCACACGGCAACAACTCCGCTGTCAGTTATGCCGTCCTCGCAAACTTCGAAGCGGACGGGCCGCTGCGCGACGAGGTCCTCGACGCGATGCGTTCGTTGGGCACTGCGCTTCGCCGCGTCATCTGAGATTTTCGTCAGCGGTCAACTAGGGTTCAACCTGTGACTCGTCGACCGTTGTTCCAAACGCTTAGTGCTGTCGCACTGATAGTTGTCGTATCGGGCTGCGGTTCCGACTCCCCCAACGAACCAGCGCAGCCGCTGCCCTCTGGCGCAGCATCGGTCACGGAAGCGCCCTGCGGAACGCCAGATCACGACGACGCTGCCGCTAAGTACGTTGGGCTCACCCTGCCGCAGGCCAAGCAGCTGGCCAAGAAGAATGACCAAACGGTACGGATCATCGGCAAGGACGGCGAGTGTTTCCCGATCACGATGGATCTCCGGACGAACCGGGTCAACCTCTACCTAGAAGATGGGATTGTTCAAAACGCGTCAATCGGCTGACCTTGACTGAGCCCGCACGGGTCACAGTTCAAACCGGCTGCCGACCGCATTCGGCGTGAACACTCCTGGCAGCGCATTCGCCAGAGCCAGCTGGGCAGTCCACCCGGTGCAGTGTGCAGGGACGACAACCTGAGGCGATTCTGCGACCAGTGCCGCGACCGTCTGCGGAATGATTGCTTCAAACAGCCGACCGGTCAGATGGAATCCCCCGATGACCGCATACACCTGGTCGACGCCGGTCAAACGCTTGGTGTACCTCACGATGTTGACGATCCCGGCGTGACCGCATCCGGTGAGGATCACCAGACCCTTGTCGGCAACATGCAGAACGGCGGCTTGGTCGTCGTGGATGAGCGGGTCCGGTACCCAGTCGCCATCTTTGAACGCCTGATGAACCGGCATTCCTTGTTCAAACTCGGTGGTCCGGTCGACTTCACCAGTGATAAGCAACTTTCCATCAAGCAAGAACGACGGTTGGCGTTGTTCGATAATC
>DATKIY010000136.1:0-5655 GCA_035543875.1 Actinomycetes bacterium
CGACGCGACCTAGGTGGAGGCTCTGCTCACGCGGCAGCGAGATCATCGACCGTCTGAGTGGCGCATTCCGCTGGTGTATTCGGTAAACCGGATGCGTTGGGGATATCGGCGAATATGAGCGGCAGCAAATGTCCGCTGAGCTCGATCCCCATCCGATCGGCCGCCTTGCGCGGCGCGACATAGCCGCTTGGTCAGTTGGAGGGTCGAAACCGTTGTGCCAGGGGTGGCTTAGGGCGAATATGTCGAGATGGGTGTCAGCGATACGCGGTACGCGAAGACCGTCGATGGTTTGCACATCGCTTACCAGGTGGCTGGTGACGGGCCGGTGGACTTGGTCTATTTGTCGCCATGGTTCTCACACCTGGAGGTCAACTGGGAGTTGCCGGAGTGGTCGCGGTTCACTCAGTCGTTGGCGTCTTTCAGCCGAGTCATTCTGTTCGATCGTCGCGGGAATGGGCTTTCCGACCCGGTGGCGTTGGACTCGTCCCCTCCGCTGGAGGCTCGGATCGATGATATTCGGGCTGTCATGGACGCGGTGGGTTCGGAACGCGCCGTCATCTGTGGGGCATCGGAGTCTGGGGCGTTGGGGATGCTGTTCGCCGCGCTGCACCCGGAGCGAACGATTGCGCTGATCAGCATCGGAGGTTCGGCGCGAGAAGCCTGGGCGCCGGACTACGAGTGCGGACAACCGATCGAGGAGCGCCAGCCCGAAATTGCTCTGACCGAGTCATCCTGGGGAACCGAGACTTATGTTCGCACCATGTGGCCCGAACTCGCTGAAGACGAGGCGCTTAGTCGCTGGATGGCGGATCTCACACGAAAGAGTATGAGTCCTGGCGCAGCACTCGCCTATCTGAAAATGATGTGGGACATCGATGTCCGGGACGTGCTCCCTGCGATTCACGTTCCCACATTGATCCTGCACCGCGAGCGCGATAACCCCGATGCCCAGAACTATCTCGCCGAACACATCCCGGCAGCTCAGCACGTGAGCCTTGAGGGCAGCGAACACGTTCCTTACCTGGGAAATCAAGGGGACCTGACCAAAGCCATCGAGCGATTCGTGACGAAAGTTCGTGAGCAGGAATCTGTGTTTGACCGCGTCCTGTCGACCGTTCTCTTCACTGACATCGTCGACTCGACTGCGACCATGTCGGACGTTGGAGACGCGAACTGGCGAGGCATGGTCGAGCGACATCACTCAACCGTTCGCAGTCTGTTGGCACGATTCCGCGGCCATGAGGTGGACACCGCCGGCGACGGTTTCTTTGCCACATTCGATGGGCCGGCGCGTGCCGTGCGATGCGCGACTTCGATCGTCGAAGCAGTCAAGCCGATTGGCATCCAAGTCCGCGCAGGAATTCACACTGGCGAAGTGGAGACTGTCGCCGGTAAGTGCGCGGGAATGGGAGTTGTGATTGGCGCGCGCGTCGGTGCGCAAGCAGGACCTTCCGAGGTGCTGACGTCACAAACCGTGAAGGATCTCACCGCCGGTTCCGGGATCACCTTCGAAGATGCCGGCGAGCACGCCCTCAAAGGGGTGCCTGAGCTCTGGCACCTATACCGGGTTCCTGTGTAACTGCGAACCGGTCGACTAGACGACGCTCCGCGATCAGCACTTGACAGAGGTGCTTGATCAAGCAGGGCGGTCCATGTCGAGGTTTCCGTCGGCCAAACTGGACGGAATCATCCGGATTTACGAATTGGCAGGTTGCCCGCCTCGGTACTCCGACGCAACCAGCGAGACTGGTGGTGGTCGGGACAGAACCTTTGGAACGGCTTTGGCGTTTAAGGGGTATGAGCGTGAAGTTGGGCAGTAACAGAGCTGACGAGGAAGGGTTTCGTGCCTTCGTCGCCGGGAACCAAAGACAGCTGCTTCAGCTCGCGTTGCTGCTCACTGGCGACCAGGGAGCGGCAGAGGACATCGTCCAAACCGCTTTCGTTCGCCTGTATCCGGCGTGGCCGCGCATCCGAGACGAGGACCCGGTCGCCTATACGCGGCGAATCGTTGTGAACGCGAACCATGATCGCTGGCGGCGACACCGTGGCCGCGAGAAGTTGACGGATCGACCGCCCGAGCAAGAAGGCTTCGACGCAACGTCAGTGGTGGTCGACCGCGATGCCGTCTTGCGAGCGTTGAGCGGACTCACTGAGCGGGAGCGCCGTGTGGTCGTTCTTCGGTACGTCGCAGATCTGAGCGAAGCGCAAACCGCGCTGGCTCTTGATCTGGCTGTTGGGACAGTCAAGAGCACGTGCCACCGGGCTCTCACCAAATTGAGGGCCGACCCGAACCTTCGTGATTTGCTGCAGGAGTTGCCATGAATGAACTACATGACCCCGACGGTGACGTACGTGGTCTCCTCGAACGTGTCCACGTGCCGTCTGGCACGGCACTGGACGTTGACGACATCGTCAGATCTGGACGGCGTAGACGCCGATATCAGCGAACGGCTCAGATTGCAGGGGCTGTTGTAGTTACTGCGGCGGTGGTTGGCGTTGCAGCGACCATCAATCTGTCACAGGACGAGCGTCCCATCGCCGATCCTTTAATCAGTCCAGGGTCCGATCCAGCGACGACGACGTCGGGTTCTGTGCCGTGCACGAGTGAGGACCTGACGGTCCAGCTCGGCGATGTTGGTGGCGCCATGGGCACGACCTACCACGGTGTTCGAGCCACCAACCGCGGCAGCGGGAAATGCACTTTGGGTGGGTTCGCCAAGGTAACGTTTTCCGGCGGCAATCTGGGTGGAGCTGTGTACCAGGCTGGCAAGGACCGCGGAAGTGCAACGACGGTGAAACTGGCAGCCGGACGGTCGGCAACCTTCCAAATCGCTGTCGGTAATCCAGACAACTACACTAACGGCTGCGCTGCGCGAACACCGTCTCAAGTGAATGTCTACGTGCCCCGCGACTCGACCACCCCGGTCACCTTCAACTGGGACCAGCAGATCTGCACCGATAACAAGTCGGCGGTTTACGTCACCCCGTACATCCGATGACCAATTAGTGGGTAGCAGTTACTACTTCGTCGATCGCTCGATCTCTTGTTGTCTCGCCTCAATCAGCCGTCGCACCAGCTCAGCAGGAAGCGGTTCGTCGGTTGCGAACTGGATAGACCCCTTAGCGGTTACGAAACCTCGTAACTCGGCCGAGAGTTCGGTTGTGATGGAACCGCTCATCGAGAAGTACGTGCAGTGGTCCTTGTAGAAGGCGAAGCCTGCGATGCCCTTACCGTCGACCTTGAAGCAGGGAACGCCGTAGGCGATGCACTGTTCTGACCCGGGAAGCTCAGCGGCGATCAGGTTCCGCATTTGCTTGAGTGTCGATTGCTGCGGCTCAGGTGCGGCTGCTAGGTAGTTTCCACCTCCTTCTGCGACATTTCTTTCTGCGACACGTCACACCCTCTAGCGCCGGAAGAGGATCAGAACCACGAGGTTCAGGACGGCAAGTGATGCTGGCCCGTACGTCTTCATGGTGTCGCGTTGGACACGTCCGACCAGCGCGTCACCGCCTTGCACCATGATCATGACGACTGCTGCGGCGGTGAGCCACGCGCTCGACTGGTGGGCGAACGGGACAACGCACAGGACCACCAGGGCTGCGTCACAGATCCAGTAGATGCCGCCCGTATGAGGAGCCTAGGAGCGGGGCTTGACGTCTTGTCGGTGGCGGGCTTTACTGTGAGGAGTGTTCGAACAAACGTTCGAACACCTTCCGGGCCGGGTCTCGCGGTCTGGTCCGGAAGGCCCGCCGGGCCGAGGTTGGACTCGACCCCTGCCTCGGTCCGGCGGACTTACCGGCAGAGCAGACAGAGACAGACGAGCAACAAACGAGTGGAAGCGGGGGCAGGTGCGACGGATCGGTGAGCCGGTGGAGCCACTGGCCGACGGTGGCCACGAACAGCCGCCGCTGGCTTTTCGTTGGCAAGGGCGGCGCTATGTCGTAGGCAGCGTCTTGGCTCACTGGGTAGAGACAGGTGCGTGGTGGCGGGTTCCGAGTCGCGAAGCGCCGACAGATGGAACGGCTCCCACGAGGACGGACCCAGAACGTCAACTGTGGCGGGTTGAGGCATGCCGGGGGAGCAGCACCGGCGTGTTCGACCTATGTCAAGACACCTCGGGCTGGTCGCTACGTGGTGTTCATGACTGAGACAGAACTGCTGTGAAGAACTGCTTGTGAAGAACGGCGTGAAGGAGAGTGCGATGAACAACCAACGGGTTGCGAGCCCGGTGCCTGGGGTGCTCGATCTCTTGGCGGCTGCTCGACGTGGTTTGTGTGAGGCCATGCTTGAGCCACGTCCGGGGGAGCGTTATGCAGCTGCGCATCTTGCTTCGCTTCGCGGTGCTGCTGCAGTGCTAGCCGCGCGTACTCACTCAACTCCTGGTCGTCGTGGCCCTCGCAGCGCATGGGAGTTGTTGGCACAAGCCGCACCCGAGATGACCGAATGGGCAGCGTTCTTTTCTGCAGGCGCTGGTAAACGAGCTGCTGCTGAGGCTGGGCTTAATGTCGTGACGAGCCGAGAAGCCGACGACCTGCTTCGTGATGCAGAGACTTTCTTGGCATTGGTCGATACCACCTTGGGCGTGCCGCACCAGACCGCATTACCCCGCGTGAGCTAAGCGTTCTTCGGTCCGTCACTTGCCTACTGACCCTTTCGTCCATCTCCACGTCGCCTCTGGCTGGTCTTTGAGACACGGTGCCAGCCACCCCGACCAACTGGTCGCTGCCGCGGCTGAGCACGGCATGCCGGCGCTTGCACTGACTGACCGTGACGGCGTGCGTGGTGCTGTTCGTTTCGTCCGCTCGTGCATGGCCGCCGGTATTGCGCCGATCCTTGGCGTTGATTTCGCGATATCTGATTCGGTGCTCACCGACCGGCCGAAACCCAGTCAGATGAAGCCCAGTCAGAAGAAACCCAGTGGTAGTGCCAAGACTCCAGCGCGTGGTGGGCGAAACATCGACCCTCGGTGGCCGCGTGTCACCGTCATCGCACGTGATGCGCGAGGTTGGGCATCGCTATGCCACCTCATTTCGGCCGCACACACTGCAGCCGAACAGCGAGGCGAACGCGGTCGGCCGGTGATCGACCAAGAGTTGTTGGCTGCTCACACATCATCCGGTGGTGTGTTCGTACTGCTCGGGCCAGATTCAGCGCCCGGCCGAGCGCTAGCTCGTCGTCGTCCCGACTTAGCGGCAGCACAAGTCCATCGTTGGCGAGAGTTTGTTCCGAACGACTCACTTCGCATCGAGGTGGTCAACCATCGCGGAGCTGATCCGACTGGTCGATCGGCGAGTTTTGCTGCCCGGATGCTTGGACTTGCCCATGAGACGAAATATCCAGCTGTCCTCACCAACGCAGTTCGCTATGTCCACCGTGACGACGCACCAGTGGCAGACGTCCTCGATGCAGTACGCCGGTTGGTTCCGCTAGATGCCCGTCACGTTGATCGCCGCACAGGGGAGGGATATCTGAAGTCGGGTCGGCAGATGGCTCAGGTGGCAGCCGAGGTAGTCCGGCTCGCTGGAGTGGGCACCGACGTAGCAACCGCCCGTCGACTCCTCGATGCCACTGTGTCGGTGGCCGAACAATGCGTACTCGACCCAGTCGCCGATCTAGGAATCGGGTCGGTTCACTTTCCCGAGCTCTCTGTGGTC
>DATKIY010000137.1:0-16522 GCA_035543875.1 Actinomycetes bacterium
GCACTGTGGGACACCGTTTGGCGACCGGCGAACGCGTTACGCGCCTGCACTCCGGAGCAGCGAGAGCGCTATTTGATCCCCGGAATTCTTGGCGAAAAGCGCGATGCGATCGCGGTGACCGAAGCGGACGCCGGCTCTGACCCACTCGCGATGACGACCACGGCACAGTGGCACGGAGATCGCTATGTGATGAATGGTGAGAAGTGGTTCGTCACTGTGGGCGATGTTGCGGCATTCATCCTGACCTTGGCCTGGGTCGGAGATCAGCCAACCTTGTTCATTGTCGACCGGGAGACAGCTGGCGTCAGTGTTAAGCGGACGCCGAGGTACACGCACACGTTTGTCTACGAACACCCGGAGTTCACATTCGAAAACGTCGAGCTAGGTCCGGAGCAGGTCTTGGGCGATGTCGGCCAGGGGTATGAGCTGATTCGCGACTGGTTCGTGGAAGAACGGCTGATGATCGGAGCCCGCACGGTGGGTGCCTCGGCACGCGCGCTGCGGGAGTCGGTTGAGTTTGCGCAGGGACGCGTCCAAGGTGGCCGTCCGATCATCGAGCACCAGTTGATCCAGGCGATGCTCGCCGACATGGTCGTGGATACAACAGCGGCGCGTGCCTTGGTGTACCAGGCTGGGTGGGAAGCCGAGTCTGGTCAGCTCGACCGCAAGGCGTTGCACGCGAAGGCGGCCGTCGTGAAGCTCGCCGCGTCCGAGGCTGCCGGCCGAGTCATAGACAAGGCAGTTCAAATACATGGCGGGCGCGGCTACATGCGTGACGTCGCCGTCGAGCGTCTTTACCGCGAGCTGCGCGTCGACCGCATTTGGGAGGGAACGAGCGAGATTCAACGGTTGATCATTGGCAATGAGCTGGCCAAGCGAGGCACCGCTGGATTGCTCGACTACTCGCGCTCAAGCTAAAAGTCGACCCCAGCTTCAGCGTCCGATGCAAGCTCGACATCGAGCCGGTGGATCTCGTCTTCAGTGAGCGGTCGAGAGCGACCAGCGTCTCGATCACGCGGGACGACGACCGCTCCGGCTTGGGCCGCAATCGTGCCGTCGGGGAGCTTCACCACCTCTCGAGTCTTGACACTCGAAGTCCCGTAGCTGACCACCCGGCTACCGACAATGACTTCACCGTGGTCTTGTGTGACCTCGTTGCGGAAGTCGATGTCGACGTGGGCTAGGACAAAGTCATACGCCTGACCCGAGAACAGTTTTTCCATCACCTTGTCCCGCGCCTCTTCGAGATAGTTCAGGTAGACGGCATTGTTAACGTGCTGGTAGGCGTCCATATCTGCCCAGCGAACTTTGATCGCGATCTCTTCCACGGCCAGCAGCCTAGAGGGGGCTTGTATCGGTGCGCCGGACGACCGCGGCCATGTCGCGGATCTGAGTTGGCGTGACCCGACAGCAACCGCCGACGAGTCTGGCGCCAGAGCCGATCCACTCGGACGCGGATGCCACATGCAGTTCGCTGATACCACCCCAGGCCCGTTGGTCAGCGTTCCAGCCTTCGCCGCTGTTGGGGTAGGCGACGGCCGGTTTCTTGCTCGCTGCCACCGCAAGTTGGACCGCAGGATTGATGTCCTCAGGTGTACTGCAGTTGACTCCAACAGCAACGACCTGTTCAACGTCTGCCGTCATCGCGAAAACGTCCCGAAGGTCTTCACCTGCGCGCGTTCTGTCACCTGTGACGGTGAGCGAGAACCAAGCCTGGATGGGGAGTACGGCAACTTCGGTAAGCAGGGCCTCGACCTCCGCTGCGCAGGGGATGGTCTCGACGGCCAAGATGTCTGCACCTGATGCTGACAAGGCCTCAAGCCGTGGCCGATGAAACTCGCGGAGTTGCTTGACGGTCAGACCGTAGTCACCGCGGTACTCAGAGCCGTCCGCCAGCATGGCTCCGTACGGCCCAACAGAAGCAGCGACCCAGGTTGGTCGGTCCTTGATTTCAGCTGCCGCGCGACGCGCAAGTTCGACACTTAGCCGCATGAGTTCGGCGGTGGTCTGGTTGTCGATTCCGACGGCAGCAAAGCCTTCGAAGGTCGCCTGGTAGCTAGCCGTTATGGCGATATCTGCGCCCGCCTCAAAGAATGCGCGGTGCGCGGCGACGATTGCAGCTGGGTCATCGCGAAGGAGACGTGCGGACCACAGACGTCCGGAAATGTCAGTCCCTTGGCGTTCCAGCTCGGTGGCTAACCCACCGTCAAGCAACAGTGGGCCATGTTGAAATTCGTCATGGAGAGAACTCACAGTTGCGAAGATACGTTGCTGGCTTCCCATGCTGCGTGCGCCTGGTCGTAGATGCGTTGAAGAGTGGGATCCTGAGATCGCCCTAGGGTGCGTTGAGACCGGTACGCCTCGGCGGCCTCCGACTTCGCCGAAAGGTCGTCCTCAACAAGGTTGGAGCGATCGGGAAAGTCGACGAGGACAAAGCTTGGGATCGCCTCACACAGTCGGTCAGTTGCGATGAGGAGCCGCACAGCAAGCCCGTCTGACTCCTCGGCTTGTTGCGAATACGGTTGCCATACATGCACTGCGTCACCCGAGATTGTGATCGCGCAGTCGTGTGGGACCACATCGAGGATCAGTGCCATGACGTGCGGCGCAAGAACGTCCGCGGCAAATCGGGTGTTGTCCGTGTGCACCGTGTGGCGTGCCGCGAAGTCGATCGACTCGGTCGACCATCGGGTCCCGGGGTCATCGAAACCGCGCAGCGCTGTGGGCAGGATCGCCAGCGGTGGTAGCCAAGTTCCGGGAAGTCGCGTCATTGCGCCCACCCACTTGCTGACTTTGACCGGCCGCGGGTTGGAGGTCTGGTAAGAGGTTGGGAACGCGTCCGGGAACACAAGGCTCTCGGGGCGTTCGTCACCCCCGACTTCTAGCTCGGGGTCTGGCGCAGTCTGGGTTAGGACGCACAGTCCGGCCGGAGGTTGCGGCGCGCCGGACTCTGCGACCCACAACATGGTTCGCACTGCCCCCTTCACATCGTCCAATCGCCAGGGGTGTAGCCGGGGCAGCGCACCAACGGTTCGATTCATCGCGCTCAGCGCCCACATGACGTTCGCGGGTAGCGGCGCTTGCCAGTCACCGAACCAGCAGGCCGCGAAGTCGGGCGCGGCTTGCGGTGTTCGAGCCGGGTTTGGCGAGGGACTGGTTGGGCGCACACTTTCAATGTCGGAGGAGGCGGCGTTGTCCTTGACTCGAATCGGCTGGCCTCATGGCGCGATCCGTCATACGGTCCCCTGGTGGCTGACGACGACTACGGCACCGTTCTCGGTGTCTGGGCGCATCCCGACGATGAGGCATACCTGTCCTCGGGTCTGATGGCTCGGGCTGTGAAGGCTGGGAGTCGGGTCATCTGCGTCACGGCTACCCGCGGGGAAGGCGGTTCGCTCGACGAAGAGAAGTGGCCGACCGCGACATTAGGCGAAGTTCGTGAAGGTGAGCTGATGCGGTGCCTTGCCATGTTGGGCGTCACCGAGCACCGGTTTCTGGATCTTCCCGACGTCGACTGGGACACCCCACTTCCCGACGTCGGCTACGAAGTTGTTCTCGACATCATGCGCGAGATCCAGCCAGACACGGTCTTGACGTTCGGCCATGAAGGCATGACAGGGCACGAGGGCCACAAGTCGGTGTGCGAGTGGACGACTGCCGCTTTTGCCAAAGCGGCCCCACCGGGCGCGCAACTTCTTTACGCATCGGTTTCGCAGTCCCAGGCGGACACATACATGCCGGTGATCGAACCTCATGGCGTCTACCGTGATGGGGCTGAGCCCCCCGTCGTACCGGACGATGCGATCGACGTTTCAGTCTGGCTCGACGATGCGGAGATTGCTGTCAAGATGGCTGCGCTGCAAGAACACCACAGTCAGCTCTTTGGGTTGGTGCAAGTCTTCGGCGAAGACCTTTTAGCGGAGTGGATGCGCAGCGAGGAATTTTGTCGCGCGGCTCGGCGTCCCCGGTGAGTGGCTGGTTCGCGCTCCTGGGTTCGGGCGAGTTCGCCGAATGGACTCATGAAGTAGATCGCTGGCTGTTGGACCGGGCGACGGGAGACGGTCGAGTCGTCGTGGTCCCAACAGCATCGTCTCCCGAGGGCGATGCGGTGTTTGACGACTGGGCGTCCCGCGGGCTCGCGCACTATGCCGCGGCGGGCATTCCTGTCGAGGTGCTCCCCGTCCGTGATCGCGTCGACGCAGACGATGCCGCGATGGTGGCGCAGCTCGGCAATGCGTCCATCATTTTCTTCTCGGGGGGCAATCCGGCGTATCTGGCGCGGACCCTCGCGGACACTGCGCTCTGGCTCGCTGTCAAAAGGGGGCTAGATCGTGGGATGGCCTATGCAGGTTGCAGCGCAGGAATTGCCAGCCTTGGCCAGATGGCTCCGGACAGCACGGTTTCGCACCTGGACGAAAGTCTGTGGCAACCAGGACTTTCCTTGTTCCCGAAAGCCTGGTTTGGACCTCACTGGGACGCATTGGACCGGTACGCCCCCGGACTTACCGAGCGCTTTGCCGCGAGCGTCCCCGAGGGACAGTTGCTCGTCGGCGTTGATGAGGACACAGCCATGGTTGGTGACGGCAAGTCGTGGCGTGTGTTGGGTCGTTCGGGCGTCCACGTGCGTGAGTCGGCAGCTTGGTCAACGCACGCGAGCGGTAGCACGTTTACGGCCACGCTCACCTAACAATGGACGGGCCAGTTGCTAGGCGCTTCGTCCCATCGCGGCAAGGACTTTGCTTTGCTCGTCGGAGTCGTCAGGCACCGAAACCGCTGCCGCGAAGTAGCCGCCCGCCACGAGCTGCTCCGACATTGGCGCTAGCTGGTCAAGCATGGTGCGCAGCTGTTGCAACTCATCGGACGAAAAGGTTTGAGTCTGCTTGATGGAGTCGCCGAGATCCCAGCGGTGAACGATCAAGTCGCAGGTCAAGTCCGAGATGTACTGCCGCACCGGCATCGGGCCCATGGAGCTTTGGATGGTGCCGCCCATGGCACCGGATGCGTTGAACGCAGACCTCGATTCCTGAACAGCTTTGTCCCACGTAGCCATCGGATCTTTGCCCATCAGGTCGCCATCCAGTTCATCTCCGACGTCGTCGATCGATCGACCATCGACCATCGGAGTCGCCCAGAACAACTCACCGGCAACATGGTTGACCAGGGCTCGCAGATCCCAGTCGGTGCACGGGGTGCTGTTGTGCCACTCCGTCGATTCAACCTTGTTGATCACCGTAGTAAACGCCTCTTGCGCACTCTTGAACCGTTTTAACTGCGTCGCGTCGCTCATCGCCACCTCCGCTCCGACGCTACGCCCGATGGACGCTCTCGACCAGGACTTGGCTGAAATGGCCGAGTGCACTCGACCCTTGGGCACCCAGCGTGAAAAATGTGCCCCCGGCAGGATTCGAACCTGCGCACACGGCTCCGGAGGCCGATGCTCTATCCCCTGAGCTACGGGGGCCCGGGACCTCGGGAGGCTATCAGCGCGATCGTGCTGACCGATAACTGCTAGACCTGCTGCTCAGGACACGATCGAGGGGTACTCGCCGTCCGCAAACAGGGGCAGTCAGGGTTCGTATCCCCTAGGGTGATGCCGCTTCGCCGGATCAACTGGCGATCATTCGATAAAGACGGAAACGAGGCTTTTCGATGGATCAGGGCGATTTCCTGTGGGATCTGCTGGTCATCTTCTTCATGGTCATTTACTTCATGATCCTTTTCTCGATCATCAGCGACCTTTTCCGCAGCCATGACCTAAATGGATTCAGCAAGGCCATCTGGGTGCTGGCGCTCCTCTTCTTGCCACTCGCGTCGATCCTGATCTACTTGATCGTCCGAGGAAATGGCATGACCGAGCGAGCGATTGCGTCTGCGAAGCAAATGCAGGAGCAACAAGTTCAAATGGCTCAACAAGTCGTCGCCAGCAGCGGAGCAAACAGCGGCCAAGCTGCCGACCAGATCGCGCAAGGTAAGCAACTTCTGGACTCCGGCGCTATCTCCGCGGACGAGTTCGCCGCCTTGAAGGCAAAGGCGCTCGGCTAGTCCTAGTCGTTAGGTCTGACGTCTGGGTCCGCCGCGCTTTGCGCTGGCGGTGGACCCAGACGCATCAGCTTGATGATTGACGGCTGCAGCCCACGCGAGCCGTAGAAGCGCATCGCGTCATCGTTTCCTGCCATCACACCGATGAACAGCGAACTGATATTCAGTTCTTCGAGCCTGGCGTCAACGCTGTCTAGAAGCAGGCTCCCAATGCGCTGACCCCGCTCCGACTTTGCAACGACCAGCGTCTCGACCTCGGCCATACGATCCCCGGTCGGCCAGGTGTCGTCTGGTCCCTCGTGCAGCGCGACGAGCGCGTACCCCACCAGTTTCTCCGCCCGATGGGCTAGAACCACGAAAGCGTCGGGGTCGGAGAGCACTTGCCGGTAAAGCCTTCGCCGTGCTGGCCACGACTGACGTCGATCGATAAACGGCCCTGGCCCGACAGTCGCGTGGTGGTCGAACAGCGAAAGCCAGAGGGGCTCCAACGCATCGATCGACTCGCTGCTGGCGAACGTAATCGACACATCGATGTCTGGCGGACCAAGGCTCATAGCCAAAACGTATCTGGCGATGTTGTGACCCGTGACCAGCAAGGCGCGTTGGTAATGTCGGCCCGTGTCTGACGAACTCCAACTTGTCCGTGATGGAAAGCCTGTCCTTCGGTACATCCCGATTTCTGGCACTCCGTCCACCGCCCACGACGCAGTGGCAATGGGGGCAACCGACGTGGTGGTCCAGGCGGTGTTAGAGGACCTCGGCGGATGGTGGTTCGCGAGTGACGACGATGAGCTGACGAGCGCACTGCTCACTGCGGGATGTCGGGTCGTAAGACGCGGTCACCTGATGAACCGGTCGCTCGCTGAGTTTACGGCGGCACAAAACTCCGATCTGCCTGCGGCGGCGGAGGCGCTGCGAATACGCCCGCTGGATGTTCCAGCCAGCGCGTTGGTTGAGGTCTCCTTGGCCGCGTACCCGCCAGGGCACATCGACGCAGAAACGCAAGACCCGGTTCAAGTCGAAAAGGACGTTCACTCGCTGCTCAGTGGTGCTGTGATCGGGCCGTTGCTACCCGCGAGTCGAGTTGTCCTGGACCAAGACCGGATAGTCGCGGTAGCCATCATTAACCGAATGCTGGGCGAGTCGCCGAGTGGTGGCCCCTGGGTCAGCGAAATCTGCCGTGATCCGTCGCCCCGCTATGCCGGACTCGGGTCGTTGCTGCTGACGCACGTCATGGTGGCTCTGGCCGGCTCCGGTGAGACGTCGCTGGGCTTAGCTGTCACGGAGGGCAACCCGGCACAGGCCGTTTACGAGCGAATGGGCTTCGCATTGGCTGGCAGCTTTCGCAAGGTGTCGGTCCCGGCGCGAAGCACCGAAGAGGCCAGATAAACTTCGGCCGTATCTGATCGCAGTTCAGCACACTTTGGATCAACCAGCCGTGGAGGCGTCAGCATGGGTTCGAACGCGCAACGGCGCCGGGAAGCACGCGAGCGAGTGGCCGAGATGCGTCGGGAGGACGCGGCGAAGCAGCGCCGCCGCAACACCCTGTTCGGCATCGGCCTGGTCATGTTGGTCGTGGTTGCCGTTGGCGGTATCGCCTGGGCTGTCAAAGTCGGCACCGACCAAGCCGCAGAGCCGGCGGTGCAGTCCATCGACGGGGTCAAGACGTACAACTACACAGCGCAAGAGCACACGAACGATCCCGTTAACTATGCCGAGTCACCCCCGGTCGGCGGTCCGCACAACCCGTTGTGGCAGACCTGTGGCATCTACGACGCGCCGATTCCGAACGAGAACGCGGTCCACTCGATGGAGCACGGTGCGGTCTGGATTACTTACGACCCCAGCCTTTCTAAGGCGGAGGTCGCGCGACTGACCACTGGCCTCGACCCCAATTATCTGTTGGTCTCGCCGTACCCAGGGTTGGACGCTCCTGTCGTCGCCTCGGCGTGGAACACCCAGCTGAAGTTGAGCAGTGTCGATGACCCACGTCTGGCTGCCTTCATTACTAAGTACCGACAAGGTCCGCAGACCCCAGAACCGGGCGCGTCCTGCAGTAACGGCAACAACACAACCATCCCCGAGTCCTCGAAGTAGCTACCGGTGAAATGGAACGCCGTGATCCAATCGGGGGGATGGGCAGCGGAGTGAGTCGTCGACATGGCAGGCTCCCGCCATGTCTTTAGATTCCGCAGACGTAAACCCAGCCGTTGCTCGCGCCCAAAGCGGCGAGTCCGGTTCCTCCGATCTTCCGACGCGTGCTCAGTACGTCGTGGTGGGAGGTGGCGTGGTTGGCACGTCCATTGCCTATCACCTGGCCAAGCTTGGTGCGAACGACGTTGTGCAGCTCGAACGTAAACAGCTGACGTCTGGAACCACCTGGCATGCCGCGGGCGAGGTCGTGTCCGGCGGCACCATGGACGAGAACACGGCGTGGATGGTGCGCTACTCGCGTGACCTTTACGACACGCTCGAACAGGAGACCGGTCTGTCGACCGGGTTCAAGCAATGCGGTTACCTCCAGCTCGCGAGCACAAAGCGACGCGAAGAGGGGTTCCGTCGAGAGACTGCGTTTTTGCGGGCCTACGGGTTGGAAAAACACATCTTGTCGCAGAAGGAGGTTGCCGACCTCGTTCCGATGATTAAGTCCGACGACATTCGCGCTGGGTTCTTCACCCCCGACGAAGGTCGCGCCAACCCCGTCGACGTCACGATGTCGTTGGCCAAGGGCGCGCGGATGCGCGGTGTAAAGATTTTCGAAGACACCGAAGTGACGGGATTTACCCAAGAAGCCGGAACTGTCACTGGTGTTGTTACCGAGCGGGGCACTATTGAGTGCGAGAAGGTCGTGATTGCGGCAGGACTTTGGGGTCGCGAACTTTCGGCCAAGGCGGGCGTCATGGTTCCCCTGCAGGCTGCTGAGCACTACTACCTGCTGACCGAGCCTATTGAAGGTGTTACGTCACAGCTGCCGGTCATTGAAGACCCCGAAAGCTACGGATACTTCCGCGAAGAGGGTGGAGGACTGCTCGTTGGGATGTTCGAACCTGTTGGCGCTCCGTGGTCGCTGGACGGTACGCCGAAGGACTCCGCATTTGCGGTCCTGCCTCCCGACTGGGATCGAATGTCGCCTTTCCTCGAGGTCGCCATGCAAAGATTCCCGGCGCTCGAGGATGCGGGCATTCGAACGCTCTTCTGCGGTCCGGAGAGCTTTACCGACGACCTCGCTCCGATGCTTGGTGAGTCACCGGAGTTGAGGAACTTCTACCTCGCGTGTGGGTTGAACTCCGTCGGGATTCTGCTGGGGGGTGGGCTTGGTCACGTGATGGCACAGTGGCTCATAGACGAGTCTCCGCCCATCGACCTCACGACAGTCTCGGTCGATCGCGCGCATGACTTCCAAGCGACGCGACAGTTCCGCAAGGAACGTACTGTCGAACGGTTGGGCTTCCTACTCAATGACGCTGCATGGCCCAATGCGTCTCCGAAAACAGCGCGTGACATCCGGCAGTCACCTTTCCATGCCCATCATGTGGCCGACGGGGCGTACTTCGTACCCTCGTCGGGCTGGGAGTACCCCGAGTACTTCGCCGGCCCGGGCAAGAAGCCAACGGTCGAGTGGGGGTTCGAGCGAGGTGAAGCGTTCGATCGCACACGCGATGAGCACCTCAACATGCGCGAGAACGTCGGCGCTATGGACCTGTCGGTCATGTCCAACTTCCTGGTTCAGGGTCCACACGCAGAGCAAGTGCTGAACCGAATCTGCGCTAATGACGTTGCAGTCGCTGTTGGTCGCGTTGTCTACACCCAGTGGCTCAACGAGCGCGGCGGCATCATCGCCGACGTCACCGTGACCCGCTTGGCCGATGACGAATATCTGGTGATCTCGGCGGACAACGTCCATCGGCGACTGCCCGCATGGATCAAGCGGAATACCGCAAGCAATGAGTTCGTCGTCGTCACCGACGTCACGAGCGGGTCGGCCATGCTTTCGGTGCAGGGTCCGAAGTCGCGTGAGCTGCTGCAGCGACTCAGTCCAGATGACTGGTCGAACGCGGCGTTCCCGTTCCTCACGGCGCAGCGAGTTGAACTCGGATACACGCCGTTGGTTGCCCTCCGTGTTACTTACGTCGGGGAACTGGGATGGGACCTGGTGATCCCGGCCGAGTTCGGCGCGAAGCTCTATGACCAAATCCGCGAGGCTGGCGCCGACCTGGGCTTTAAGCCGACCGGGCTGGGCGCGCTTTCGAGTATGCGCATGGAGAAGGCCTATCGCGACATGGGACATGACATCGACAGTGAGGACACACCGCTCGAGGCTGGGCTCGGTTTCGCTGTGGCTTGGGACAAGCCAGGCGGGTTCATCGGGCGTGACAGCCTGCTGAAGCAGCGCGATGGAGGCCCATTGGAGAGCCGCATGGTGAACTTCCTGCTCGATGACGCCTCGTACGACCTGGTCGGTGCAGAGCCCATTGTTTGGAACGGCGAGACCTGCGGGTACATGCGAGTCGGTGCGTTCGGCTACAGCCTGGGCGCTGCCACTGGCCTCGGAATGGTCGAACGTGAGGGTGGTATCTCCGGCGAGATGATCTCTGCTGGCGGCTTTGAGATCGACGTTGCCGGCACTCGCGTCGCAGCTAAGGCGTCGCTGCGACCATTCTTCGACCCTGACCGATCTCGCACTCTCTCGTAGTACCTCGTGACCCAGCACCCGGAGACGCTCGCTGTCACAGCAGGCCGGGTGCTGGCAGCCGGCCAGCCCTTGAACCCGGCCATTGCGCCGAGTTCGACCTACCGGGCTGGTGGTGAGTGGACGTACGGCAGAGACGGAAACAGCGGGTGGCGGTCATTCGAAGAGGCGATCGGTGCTCTCGAAAGCGGGACGGCAGTCGCGTTTTCCACTGGCATAGCAGCCGCTGCGGCGGTGCTTTCCACCGTGCCTGTTGGGGGGGTCGTCGTGGCGCCAAGCATTGCCTATCACGGCGTTGTCGGATTGATGCATCAGCTGCAGCAACGTGGTCAGGTGACGCTGCGGACCGTTGACTTCACTTCCGTAGACCAAGTGCGCGACGCAGCGAGCGGAGCGGCGATGGTCTGGGTCGAGTCGCCGACTAACCCCATGATTGACGTTGTCGACCTCCCCTTCGTCGTCAAGTGTGGTCGGGACGTTGGTGCTGCGATTGTCGTCGACAGCACGTTGGCTACACCGTTGTTACAGCAACCACTCAATCTGGACGTGGACTACGTGCTCCACTCGGCGACGAAATACATCGGTGGTCACTCCGATCTCTTATTGGGACTGGTTGCTTGTTCGGATTCGGAATCGGTAGACGCTTTGCGCGCGTACCGACACGATGTGGGATCGACGCCCGGAGCTCTAGAGGTGTTTCTGGCTCTGCGTGGGTTGCGAACACTGCCGGTCCGGTTGGCGCGTTCGCAGCAGACCGCGCAGGTGTTGAGCGAGCGGCTGGAGGCGCATCCGGCCGTTTCTTGGGTCAGCTATCCAGGTTTGGCCAGCCATCCGCACCATGACCTAGCTCGACGACAAATGTCGGGCTTTGGCGCCATGGTCGCCTTCGAGACGGTGGGAGATTGGACGCAAGCCGAGGCGTTCGCTGCCGGGCTCGAGCTCATCGTCCACGGCACTAGCCTGGGTGGCGTGGAGACATTGATTGAGCGAAGGGCTCGTTACGAGGGTGATGCGGCGCAGGGAGTGCCGCCGACCCTGCTGCGGATGAGCGTCGGACTTGAGCACGTTGAAGATCTGTGGTCCGACCTAGAGAGTGGTCTGTCGCGACTGCTGAGGGAGCAGCAGGGGTGACGGATAACGGCCTAATGACGTCAGACGATGAGCGCGTTGAGCAGGCGCCACCCAAGTCCAACAGCCTCGGTGCTCTCATTGTCGCTGTCTTGGCGGCACTCGTACTTGGCGCCGTGGCTGGGGTGATGCTGTTCGGTCCAGAAAGTAACCCCGGCGATACGTCCCCTGAAGCCGGGTTTGCTCGGGACATGTCGGTGCACCATGCGCAGGCGGTCGAGATGGCATTCACCATCTATGACAAGACCAAGGACCCGGAGATTAAGAGTCTCGCCTACGACATCATCACCACGCAGCGAACGCAGATCGGGATGTTCAGCGGCTGGCTGCAAGAGTGGGATCTTCCGCAGACAACCGTGCGTCCCCCCATGGAGTGGACAGAGCACGGGCACGGGCAGCCCATGACGTCGTACTCGGATATGCCGGGCATGGCGTCGGATGCGCAGCTGGCCGAGTTCGCGACTCTCCACGGCAAGGCGGCAGATGAGCGCTTCCTGCAGCTGATGATCGCGCATCACCGAGGCGGAGTCGAAATGGCAGAAGCCGTCATTCCGCTGACGGAGCGGCCAGAAGTTCTGACGCTCGCGCAGACGATCGTTGACGGGCAAACCGCAGAGATCGCCAACATGCAACAGATGCTGACTGAGGTCAGCGGCAACTAGGTGACGAGCCGATCGGACTAGTGACCGGTCAGCAAGTGCATCGTTTTATCGAGGATTCGTGGGGTGCGACCGGTCCGCGCTTCCCGCACATCGATCGCCTCGGCCAGCTTGAACCCGGTGTTGATTCCGAGGAACCGCAATGGTTCAGGCTCGAACTTCCTTGACTGGTGCCCGACCCATGGCAGTCGAGTGAGGTCACTTGGCGTTTCGGTGATGAGATCCGCCAACGTTCGGCCGGCGAGGTTCGTGAGTGCGACGCCGTCTCCGCTGTAGCCGCCGGCGCTTGCCAGCCCTGTCGAGCGGTCGTAGTTAACGGACGCAAACCAGTCGCGCGGAATACCAAGGACTCCGCCCCAGCGGTGAGTGATGGCAGCATCGGTCACGGACGGGAACAACCGGATAAGCGATCGACGAAGGTCGTCGTGCACATGACGCGGGTGTTCGAAGGACGGGTCAATCCGCGATCCGGCGTGGTACGGCGATCCTCGACCGCCGAAAGCGATTCTTCCGTCAGCGGTTCGCTGTGCGTAGATGAGGAACCGACGGTCGTCGTTGAATGTCTCGCGCTTGCGCCAACCAATCTCCTCCCACACGTGGTCGGGTAGCGGCTCAGTGGCAATCATCAGCGAGTAGATCGGGAGTATCGCTCGGCGATACTGGGGGAGGGTTGCTGTGTAGCCCTCCATTGCGCGAACCACCACTTTGGCTCGCACGTCCCCCTGATCGGTCCTCGCGCAACCGGGCTCGATGGCGGTGACCGTCGTCTGCTCGCACACGGTGACGCCGAGTTTTTCCACCGCGTCCGCTAGCCCACGCGCAAGTCGAGCAGGGTGAATAGCTGCGCAGTGCGGCGTAAACACCGCACCGAAGATCGAGTCGGCGTTGATACGTTCTTGGGCTTGCTGTCGGTCCAGGAACGCGAGGTCGGTTTCTGTCTGCTCCCACTCCCGAGCCTGTGCGACATCTGCGCGGAGCCGTTCAAGTTGGACGGGTGAGGTGGCAACGCGCAGGTAACCGCCTTTGGCAAAATGCGCGTCAATACCCTCGGCGGCAGCAACCTTGCCAACCTCGTCCACGGTGTCATTGGCAGCTCGCTGCAGGGCGAGCGCAGCTTCACGAGAAGACTCGCGGGCGACCTGCTCCAAGCTCATCGGAAGCAGCCCGGACGCCCAGCCACCGTTGCGGCCGGAAGCTCCGAACCCGGCGAACTCCTTCTCGAGGACGACGATTGAGAGGGACGGATCCTTGCGCGCCAGGTAGTAAGCGGTCCACAAGCCAGTGAAGCCAGCTCCGACAATCGCAACGTCGTACTGGGCACTGGAATCCACGGGACTGCGAAGGTTCTCCAGATCACCGTCAGGGAGTGTGTCGTGCCATAGCGACAGTGAACGTGCTGCTTGACTCATGGCGAATCCTCTGGCTCGAGCTTCAGATCAGACTTTCCGTATGACCGTACGGTATAGTAGCGGGGTGGAGCCAACCAAGCGAAAGGGCCGTCCGCAAGCCCACGACCGCGAGCAACTGTTGCACGCGGCGAGAGCGGTCGCCGCCCAACGAGGCTTCGACAGTCTTCGCTTCGCCGACGTCTCCGAAGCTACCGGGGTGCCGGTCAGCTCACTCCAGTACGCGTTCGGGAGCCGGGATGCCCTAGTGCGCGAAGTGCTGAAGGCTGGGGTCAGGGACGAGCTGGCCCGTCTCCGCAAGGTCGTGGACCGTGAGCCAGACCCGTTGAAACGAATCGACTTGTTTATCCGCCGCAGCATTTCGGTTGATGACAAGGCTCGTCGAGAGGGCTGGCTCCTCTGGATTGAATACTGGCGAGCCGCTCTGCGCGACGACGAGCTGCGCGGCGAGTATTCCGAGGTCGCTCGTACGTGGCGGGCACTCGTCAAGCGCGCTATCGATGATGGGGTGCTCACCGGGCAGTTCACTGTCAACGGACCTTCCGAGGACGTCGCCGCTGCGATCGTGGCGATCACTGACGGGCTTGGCTTGCAGGTCGAGGTAGGTGATTCGCGGATGCGCGCTCCACGCGCGATCCGCGCCGCGCGTCGAACCGTCCGCTCTCTGCTGGGTATCGAGTAGTCCATGCTCGCCATTTCACTTGCTCTTGGTGCCTCGATTGGCTACGGACTTACCGACTTCCTCGGTGGCCTTGCTGCACGCAAGATTCCCGTCCTACTTCTTGGGGCGATCTCGCAACCTCTTGGCCTGGTGTTCCTGCTCTTCATGCTTCCGCTTTCGGACGGTGTGTTCAGTCAACAAGCGCTTGTTTGGGGAGCGATTTCTGGCGTCGGTGGAGCGATCGCCTACGTCATGCTGTTCCAGAGTTTGGCCATCGGTCCGATGAGCGTTGCGTCACCGATATCGGCACTGATCGCCGTCGTCATTCCGGTCCTGGCGGGCATCGCGTTCGGGGAACGGCTTCCGTGGGCAGCTTGGGTTGGCATTTTTCTGGGAGCCGCAGCCGTACTGATGGTGAGTCAGGTTCACAGCGATGCACCTCACCCGGTCTCGTTGCGGGTTGTTCTTCTTGCCACGGGTGCCGGCGTCTTTATCTCGATCTTCTTAGTCGCGTTGGAACGTTCTCCAGACGACAGCGGCTTGTGGCCGCTCATCGTGGTCCGCATCGTGACGACCATCTTGATGGTGACGTTTGCCTTCGGTACCGGCTCGGTGTCTCGCCCACCACGTGACGCAGTGCTCTTGGGGTCGGCTTCAACAATCCTTGACGTCTTGGCGACACTCCTGTTCCTGCTGGCAACCCGCGACGGCTTGCTTTCGGTGGTGGCCGTGATTACGGCGTTGTACCCAGCGGCGACGGTGCTCATGGCGAAGGTCGTGTTGGGGGAGCATCTACAGGCGATTCAGCGGTGGGGCCTGGGGCTTGCGGCCGTGTCTGTCTCGCTACTTGCCGTTGCCGTCTGACAGGACCGTCCGCCGAGTACGGTTTGGCCATGGCACCCAGCCTTGGCAGAGTCATGGTCGTTGACGACTCGAAGACGATCCGCGATCTCATTTCCATGAACCTTGAGCTCGAGGGCTACGACGTCGTCACGGCCGCCAACGCCCAGGAGTGTCTCGACCACCTCGCCGAGGTCGCTGCGGGTGCTGCGTCCTATCCGCAGCTGCTGATGTTAGACGTGGTAATGCCTGGCTTGGATGGGGTCGAGCTAACTGCACGACTCAAGGCCACCCCCGCCACTTCGGGCCTACCGATTCTGATCGTCAGCGCATCGGCTCAGCGCCGAGATTTTGAGCTGGCCCGCGGAGCTGGCGCTGACGGGTACCTGACAAAGCCGTTCTCTCCCGAAGACCTGTTGGATGAGGTGGCGCGGCTTATCCTCACCGCCGATGAGCGGCAGATCGACCGGCTGCCAGAATGATCACGTGGAGTGGGTAGCAACTTTCTTGGCGTTGGCGCTGGCTGTTGTCATGATCATGTTTGGTCTGGCCAAGGTGCAACGACTGCCAGCGTCACTCCAAATCCGCGACCGCTTGCAGGTCAGCGCGCCGATCTGGACGGTGTGGGGTGCTCTCGATCTGGTTGCAGCAGGTGCGCTCACCGTTGGTGTTTTCGCGATTCCTGGCCTAGCCATCGCGGCAGCTCTGGTGTTCGCCATCACGATGGTTGCCCTGCTGGTGTTGCAGCTGCGGGCGGGGGATCCACCGTCTTTCGCCGTTCCAGTCGTGCTACTTATCGTCGCCGCCGCACTGACGGCGTTCCTGGTCGCATCGGTCACGAACTGACCAGACGCGATGCTGGCCGCCGTCGGGTGCTCGGCGGTTATTAGGCTGAGTTCGTGACGCCAGAAGAACTATCTCGCTCGATCGCCAAGGCCGTGTCCGCGGCGGTTGCTGCAGGTGACCTCTCCGACGTGCCCGGATTCGACGCTTCGCAAGTCACGGTTGAGCGACCGCGCTCGAAGGAACACGGCGACTACGCGACCAACGTTGCTATGCGACTTGCGAAACCTGCAGGGCTGCCGCCTCGCGACGTGGC
>DATKIY010000138.1:0-10715 GCA_035543875.1 Actinomycetes bacterium
CTTCGTATGCCAGACACCAGGTCTGCGGATCAGCGCGAGGAGGTTCGGGAACTCCTCACTTCCCTCGCGTCACCAGACACCCCTGAAATCGAACGAGCGGTCATCCGAGACCGTCTCGTGCTCCTTCAAATGCCTCTCGTCCATCACCTGGCCGGCAGGTTTAGGGACCGCGGCGAGCCGATAGAAGACCTCGTTCAGGTTGCAACAATCGGGCTCATAAATTCTGTCGACCGGTTCGAGATGGACCGCGGCGTGGAGTTCTCTACGTTTGCGACGCCCACGATTCTCGGCGAGATCAAGCGACACTTCCGCGACCGTGGCTGGGCAATCCGAGTGCCGCGACGCCTGCAGGAGATGCGTCAATCCTTGTCACAAGCGACCGAGGCGCTCACCCACGAGCTTGGACGGGCGCCATCCGTCGCCGAAATTGCCGAGCGACTTGGACTCGGAGCTGAAGACGTGCTCGAAGGAATGGAGTCGGCCCAGGCTTACTCGACGGTGCCACTAGATCCGCTCGTCGAGCTCGGCGACGACACCATGGGCCTTGCCGCACGACTGGGTTCGATGGATCCCGAAATGGGTCTAGTCGAGGATCGAGCAGTACTGGCACCGATCTTGGCCGAACTTCCAGATCGCGAAAGGGCCATCTTAAGATACCGGTTTGTTGACGGCCTGACGCAAACAGAAATTGCTGAGCGCATAGGGATTTCCCAGATGCACGTCTCGCGCACTCTGACGCGAACGCTCGCGCAGTTGCGCCGACGTCTGGTGGCCGTTAGCTGAACTCGTTCTTAGATTCACTCAATCTTGGGTCCTCGGCATCGACCAGAGTTACGTATTGGTCGAGACCGCACGCAGAAACCGTTGCCTTAACCATTTCCGATGCATCGACAAGGTACACGTTGCCGCCCTGTTCACGACAAGACCTTGCCAACGAAGCAATCAAACCCAACCCCGAACTGTCCATGAAGGAAACCCGTAAAAGGTTGACCACAATCATCCGCGGTCGCTGGTCGCGCATCCGCTCGACTAGTGGCTGATACTCAGGTGCCGAGTTGATGTCGATCTCGCCGACCATGGTCAAGCTTGCCCACCCGGGGCCAGTCACCAGTGCATCGGACGGTTCCGCAGCCACGCGTCAGCCTCGATCCCTACAGAATGACCCCGAAACACCACGGCGGGCTGGGCTGATCAAAGGCCCATCTCAAGTTCGAACCATACCTGCTTGCCGGAGCCCTCTGGCACTACGCCCCAGTCGGTTGCCAACGTCTCGACCAGCAACAGTCCTCGACCATGCTGAGCCTGAACTTCTATCGGTTTAGGTTCCAGTCGAATGTCTGGATTTGTGTCCACGACTGTGACCCTGATCAGTCGGTCAACACGGTCCAGACAGACCGTAAGGTCCTCGTCGGAGTAGCGAATCGCATTTGTCACTAGTTCCGATGTTAAGAGTTTCACCGTGTCGATCACTTCGGGGTCATCGACGCCCAACCGCATGAGTTCTTGCTCTACTTTTCCACGTGCCGTTGGAACGGACTGAGCTTTTGAGGTCAGCGTCCACCCGGCGGCGGTAATACTCTTGTCGATTCGCAAACACAGAGTGGTTACGTCATCGTCGCGTGCGCTGTTACCGATCATCTGGTCGATCAGACCATCGCATGCTTGCGCTGCACTGGTGATTGACAACGATCCGAATGCTGATTCGAGGGCGTCCAATCCATCGACGAGTGAGCGACGCCGATCCTCAACCAGCCCATCACTTACCAGCATGAGGGCGTCGCCATCTGACAACTGGCACTTACCCTCCGTCCACGTGACACCCAAGCCCAGTGGCAAGCCCTGAGCTTCGTCGAGGAACGTAGCCCCTTCGAACTCGGGTTCGGTGACCAGCGGGGGGATGTGACCCGCGCTTGCCCACGTTATTGATCCCTCGCCGTGGTCGACCAAGGCGATCACCAAAGTGAGCAGTTGGTCCTTGTCACCCGATCGGGTGTCGTGGTAGCGCGCAAGAAACCCCAGCAGTTCAGCGGGCGACGACGAGACAACCGACAACGCTTTCAAGGCATGGCGAAACTCGCTCATTGTGGATGCTGCTGGCAACCCCTTCCCCATCACATCGCCGACGGCTAGAAGGAGTCGCCCATCGTCAAGCAGGATCGATTCGAACCAATCGCCACCAACGTCCGCTTCGTCCGAACCTGGCAGGTATCTCGCGCCGAGCTCAGCGCCGTCAATCCTTGGTAGCGTGCTCGGCAGCATGCCTCGTTGCAGGCTTACCGCGATCGACTGCTCGCGCTCAAAGTTCTGTGCACGCTCCAATGCCTGGCCAATCACCTTCGTCACGTCCTCGACGAAATCAGCATCGTGCGGCTGACTGTCGTCGAAAGCGAACGTAATAGCGCCGATCGCACGCCCATCCACGACGAAAGGCAGCGTATCGAGGTGAATGCCCGGCCCCTCACGTTTGCTAACGCCGACGCGCTCACCCGTGCGGACCGCTTCAACAGCTGGGAACTCTGCATCGTCGGGCACAACCCGCCAGTTCGCCCCCGCTTCGCTCGGCATGTCGCGTTGTCCAAGCACCCGAAGGCCACGTTCGGCCGTACTCATGACCACGAGCGCGCCGGTCGCCTGGACAAGGATGGGTGCTCGAAGCAGTGCTGAATCGACGACCTCTTGCGTCGTGAGTGCTTCTGAGAGGGAAGCTGCGAGCGCTCGGAGAGCAGTCTGTTGTCGTCCTAGACGCTCAAGGCGCGCCGACAGTTCGTCTTTGTCAGTGGAAAGTCCCTGTATCCGTGACAAGTCGACATTCAGTACTGCCCACTCTCTAACTATCCCTGCTGACTGCACTGGAGCGGCCCGCGCTAAGAGCAGACGGTAGCTTCCATCCTGAGTTCGTACTCGATACTCGCCCTCAAACACAGCTCCGCGTGCGATAGCACGATCCCACGCCTGTTGAGTTGCATCAACATCGTTCGGATGAAGTGCGTCCAACCAGCCACTACCTTGAAATTCCGCAAGAGTCTGACCGGTGAACGCGCGCCACGACGGCGAGTCCTCGACAACAGCACCGTCTTTGTCGGTGCTCCAAACAATCTCCCCCACTGCCATCAACAAAGAGCGCGCCCTGGCAACGGACAGTTGTCGATCGGCCGCCTGAACAGCACGCTCCCCTGTTTCGTACGCAACCAGTCCGACACCGCGAAAACCGTCGCCCACAACCCGAGTAAAGGACGCGAGGGTCTGACCCTGTCCGCGCCCTTGAGCCTGAACGGCAATGGGAAGGTCAAGGATTGATTCACCGGTTCTCAAGACCAACTCAGACGCGGTTCTAATCGCTGCCGCCCCATCACCTAGGACCTCGTCGACGCCTCTGCCGATCGTGCGTTCCGCTGGAAGGCGCAGGTGCTCAGCGAAAGCACGGTTCACAATCCGAAAGCGCCACGAGTCGTCGATGAGTGCGACGGCCATCGGCCACTGGTCGACGAGCCAACTGCTCAGATGTGGCTCGACACCCATGGGACGTGACGCATCACTCATCGCGCGCACCGAACTCGACGCGGCTGACCTACCCGAACGAACGGGTTTAGTCGACTCATGAACTGGGCAAACTCCTTAGGTAGCGAACACTGAAGGAGACAAAGACTATGGCAACAGTTCTATGGCTCGTGGCGGTAATCCTGGTCGTGCTGGGAATCATCACACTCGTACGCGGTTCGGTGCTCGCAGGGATTGTTCTCATTGTCGTAGGTCTACTCGTCGGACCGGGAGGCGTAAGCATCTTCACCTGATCACACTCACGGTCTGGTTGACGAGTAGGTGGCTGTTACTGGTCCGGATTGCACATCACACCGGTTCCTTCCCAGATCCTCGCGCCGTTAAACCTGCGCCGTCTCACAACCGCCTCACACGCCGAAAGGAGCTCACTGATGAGTTCAATCTCAAGTCTGATTCTGACCACAGACGGACAAAGGAACCTCGCGCGATCGGTACGTCGGCTATGCACCCAAGGCCGCAAGCCGGACCCGCGCATCTTTGTCGCGCATGCACGCGCCTACTCGTGCGCGGCAGCTGCCGTCACGTCTGGGCTACGCCGCTTCTGCGACGACGATCGACTTTGCAATCGGCGAATCGAAGAGTGGGCCAACGCAGCGAAGACATTTGAGCGAACATCAATCGATGCCGACCGCACTGACTTCTCTGGTTTGTCCGTTGATGCAATCCGCAGCAACTGGGACGTCCTGATCACTGCGGAAACTCGCATGCTCGACACGCTTGTTACTGACGTCAACTCCATGGAGTTCCGGGTGTTGGCAGGTCGATTCCGTCGTGAGCAGGATGAAACCTTTCATCGAGTGGTCAACCTCCGCGACTCTCAGCTCGTTTCCTAGCCAATCAATGCACGAAGTTCGTGCGTTGCCACCCCAGAGAGGCTAACTTTGTCCAGCGACGCCATCACCATCCTGAAGGACGATCACAAGAACGTGAAGCGGTTGTTTCGAGATTTCAGGCGCACCAGCTCATCAAGGGAGAAGCAAAGCATCGCGCGAAGAGCTATCAAAGAATTGACGGTTCATACGTACATCGAGAACGAAGTGCTGTATCCGCAGATACGTCGCCTGCTACCTGACCTCGAGGACGATGTGCTCGAGGCGTACGAAGAGCATCATGTCGCTGACATTCTTTGCGCTGAACTCGAAAAAATGAACGCGGAAGATGAGCGGTTCAACGCCAAATTCATCGTTTTGATCGAGTCCGTGACTCACCACATCGGTGAGGAGGAAGACAACTGGTTCCCAAAGGTGCGGGAGTACCTGTCGCGCACCCAGTTGTCTGAGATCGGCCAACAAATGCAGGAACTCCGACCGTCGGCGCCGCAGGCTCCGTCCGAGTCCGCGTCCACCGACGAGTAGTTCGTCTCCTCACCGAAAGACTGTTCGAATGACCCGCTCTCATCCAGGGACAGTTACCGCACCAGGGTCACACTCAAGAAATAGCCATACCGACTTTCGGTCGTCAAACTCATCGACTCCCCAGCGGTCAGCAAGTTCGTTGACTATTCCGATCCCCCGGCCACCGACCTGGAGCGGATCGTCGGGTACGCGGAGTTGGGGGCGCTGACCCGGAGCGAAGTCAGTGACCGCGAGCCGAAAACCGTTCCGATTCCGCCTTAGTTCGACTCTGAAGTCCGTGGCCGCATGCTTGACAGCATTGGTCGCCATCTCGGACACCATCAAGATCAAAGCCCAGCAACAAGGCTCCCGAATCGGGCAGGACGACTCGACCGCCCGGCGTGCTTCGGCAACCGCACGCGGAACCGGAGGAAGCATCACCGACAGCAAAAGCTCGCCATCTGGCGTATCCGTGCTGTGACTCAAGATGGTGGGGTGCTCCCATGCCTCAGAAAACACTTCAGATGTTTTGTACCCAAAATCAGGGGAAATACACAGGTCATGCCGAAAGCCCACTTCTTGCCTATTGTCTGACAGGCGATCGCCTCTCCTGTAGCGGTGCGGAAGGATCGAAATGGCTATGGACAGCGCACCGCCCATCCTGACGGTGGCGCCGCGAAAGCCACGCCCGGTTGGAAGGTTCAATCTGTATGCGGGCTTGACCGCCACAACAGTCGCCGCTTTCTCTTATGTCGTCTTCTTGTCAGTCCGCACGCTGCCTTCTGAGGGTCTCGGAGTCGTTCTGATTGGCGCAGCACCCATCTGCGCGCTGCTCGCGACACCAGTGCTCGTCAGCCGAGCCGATGCAGATGCCGATGACGCGCTTCGTTGGTTTAGCTGTGGTCTCGGACTGGCGGTGGCCGCACTCTTTCTTCAGCTGATGTCATTCCCAGCAATTGTTGGTGACCATGGACCGCTGGGTACGAGTAACCAGGGAAGTGCGTGGCTCTACCTGCTCTTCCACCTAGCCTTGGTCGCTGCAGCATTCGCTGCTGCTGCGCGCGTCAACATCCGCTGGTGCAAGCCCTTCGTCGTGATTGGTGCCCTGCTGGTCAGCGCGGCCGCCCTGAGCTTTGTGCCGCCTACTGTCCTCATCACCACAGACGCGGAGTTCACCGAGACCCTTACTGCGATTCAGTTCGGTATAGCTGCCGCCATGGCATTCGCCCTCGGGCTCTGGGTCTGGCGCACTGGCAACCATGCCAGCCCGTTGCAGGGCTGGGTGGGAGTCTCGCTGCTGTTGCTTACGTACGAGACCGTGCTCAACGCGGTTTCCGATAGACGCTTCGACGCCGACTGGTGGTCAAGTCTGACCATGCGGGCAGCCGCGTTCGCGGTACTCGCTGTGGGATCGATCCTGGCAATCACCCACCAACTTCGAAGATTCGAGGGCTATAGCGACAGGGAGCTGTCTCGTCGAGAAGCCGAACTGGACCAATCCATCGCAGTGAGTGACCGGTTGTTGGCATCCGCGACGAGTTTGGTGTCCGCCGTTCGTCCGCAAGACGTTGCTCAGGTTCTGGCCGAGGCAGTCAGCTCGGCGATCAGCATGGATCACGTTCAGGTCTTCGATTTGCACCCAACAAAGCGAGGTCTACGCGATCTATATCAAGCCGGAATCACGCCAGAGACTCAGCCGACCTTGGATGGCCTGACTGAGGTTGCCATGAGGGGAGAAACAGTTGTCCTGCCCGATGCCGAACAGGACTTGGCTCCTTCTGGTACAGCCAGCTTGTTCAACTCTGTGAGTATCGATTTTCCAACCGCTACCGCCCTTCCGCTCCGCGCCGGTGGACAAGTCATTGCTGGCCTCGTCGCCGTCGACCCACGACCACAAACCTGGTCCGGCTGGACCCGCGAACTGCTATTGGGATTGGCGGCCCAGGCTGGCCCCGCGCTGTCACGCGCGCGCTTGTTCGAACGGGAACATCGAACGGCCGAAGCACTGCAGCTGGCGCTACTCCCAGAGCGACTACCAACTGTTGGCGGAGTCGACCTGGCTGGTAGGTACGTCGCAGGACAGAGCGGCGTCCTCGTCGGAGGCGACTGGTACGACTGCATCGAGCTCCCCGACGGTAGCGTGTCACTCATCGTCGGCGACGTCATGGGAAAGGGAATCAAGGCCGCCACACTTATGGGACGCCTCCGCGAGGCGAGTCGCGTGCTCGTTGGGGTTGATCCGTCACCCGCGAACGTTCTGGATGGACTGAACGATGTCCTAATCTCGGCGGACACCGATCAGATCGCCACTGCGGCTTGCCTATTGCTCGAACCGTCACGCCGCAAGGTCACCATCAGTCTAGCTGGTCACCCCCCGCCCGTCGCGGTCGCGCCGGACGGAACTGCGACAACCCTCGGCGACAAGACTGCGCTGTCTCCGCTACTAGGTCTTTTACCAACCACGGGAACCAGTCGACCTCAGATCGTTGAATCGCTAACCATTGGCTCTGTCCTTATCGCCTATACCGATGGACTGATCGAAGACAAGTCTGGAATCACCGACGGTCTTAACCGATTGCTTGCAACGTGCTCGGAGCTCCACGAACAAAACTTGAACGTAGACGCGTTTGCCCGAGCGCTCCTTGCATCTCGGCCAGCCGGGGATCTGACCGACGACATTGCACTGCTCGTGGCCCGACTACGGCCCTGATCGTGACCGCCAGCTAGGAGGCAAACGACGCCGCATCAGGAGAGTCCGGGGTCAGCAGCGACGACTCGTCTCGCTGCCAAGCGCCGAGGATCCGATGGACTGCTTCGCATTCTGTTCGCGCCGAAGTGATGGCGCCAAACAAGATTTCCTGGGCAAGTTCGGGCTGGCACGCCAGCGTTGAGGCAAAGGCTTCCACACCCGCTCGTCGATCGTGAGCGACGAATCCAATACGGGCTCCATGCCAGCGGCTATGCAACGTGAACATGCTCATTACGTTCGCTCTCGCCAACGTAAAGCCTGGAATCTGTGTCAGGTCCGTCTGGAAATCAAGACTGAGTTTCGCAGCGGCCGAATTAGGACCGAACGTGTACGCACCGGCGCCCGTTGACTCCCAAATACCTCGGTGGGCAGCCAACTCACGCACGTGCTCGGCGTTGTCACTCTTGAGCAGGTGCGTCGTGATCGATGGCGCCGCTGACGCTTCAAGAACTCGCCGAAGTCCTTCTTCGACGCCTGAACCGTCCGGAATTAGCCCGACTTCGTCGCGTATCCGGAGTTCGACCTCGGATTCGAGCTTCGAGCGCCACGCGAGCAATTCTGGATGATGCTTCCACCCATCCGATGTTTCACGCCAGCCGCCGTAGTGGAGTCCGTAAAGGCAGTACAGGGCGAGCGCCGCGTCGTCGCCGTAAAGCGGGTCATCAACCGGCTCGGACCAATGCAGAACTCGGACGCGCTCGGGGTCTCTCAGCAGAACGTCTCGGACTTCCTCACTCAGTGGCCCACGCGACGACGGCAGTTCCCGTCGTCCAGCTGTTCCGTCGGTGTTCTCGGCCGGATCTGGCATCACGCTCTCCTTCAGCCAGCAAATATTCGTCGACCAAACGCGACGCCACCGCAGAGATACCCAAGACGGCGCACAACAAACGTCAGGTTTGACGCCGAAGAGATTTGGGCAGGCTCAAGACCGCTCCAGGTCCGTTCACGCCCATTCGACGCCAGACGAGGTCAACCATGATCAGCAACCGAACAGCGCTTGTCCTCCTTGATCTCCAGCCGGTATTCATGACGTCCGCCAGACCAGCTGCGTCAGACGTTGTCTCGGCCGCAAACACCGTTCTGGGCACCGCGACGGCCTTGGACCTTCCGGTCATCGCGATCCGCACCGAGCACAGTCCCGATGGCGCCACCTGGACTCTCAATATGCGCCGCGCCGCCTCGGGATTTGCGTACTCGGCAGATCCTGCAACGTGGTTTCATCCGGACCTGCAATTACCCGTCGGAACGACTTGTCTAACCAAAACGAGGGACAGTGGCTTCTACCTCACTGGGTTGGACGACCTGCTGGGCTACCTACAGATCAATTCGATTCTCCTAGCTGGGACATCCGCCGAACTGTCGATTGAGCACACCGCCAGGGATGCGTATGCGCGTAATGTCCGCGTGACGTTTATCCAGGATGCAATCTCGTCGCAGTCAATCAGGACCAGAAATGAGGTACTGCGACGAATGAGTGACCAATTTGGGCAGCAGTCAGTGCACAGCTCGCAGATCATGCAACGACTCCGCGGACTTGACGTGCCCCAGTTGATTGGTCGCTAGCGGTACCGTTCACGTTGATGAACGCAAAATCTGCCCCAAACGACGGCCGCGACGAAAGCAGCATTGAACGGACTGACCGCAACTTCACTGAACTGCTCCAGGAACTACGCGTCGCGCAAACCGGCGTCCAGATTCTCTTTGCATTTCTGCTCACCATGCCGTTCACCCAGCGGTTCGTAACGCTGGATCAGACTCAAAAATGGCTCTATGGCGTCACCGTCCTTACTGCGGCGATGGCCCTAGGTCTACTCGTTGGTCCCGTGGCGGCTCACCGTCTGACGTTCCGCACCCAACGCAAAGAGTCGGTGCTCATGCTGAGTCATGTCATGACGCTTGCCGGAATGTGCTTCATGGGACTCGCCGTTACTTTGGCCGTGTCGCTCGCCATCTGGGCCGCGCTCGGTGGAACCGCTGCAGTCCTTGCGACCGTGACCGTCGCGGTCACCTTCGTCACTTTCTGGCTCGCGCTACCCCTATGGGTGCGTCACAAAACACCCACGCCGCAATAACTGCCATCAAACTCCCCCCGCGCCGCCCCATCCCCGTCATCGGGCCACACCTGGATTAATCTGAGGACCAGCACGGTGAAGACGGCAAATGATGCAATATGCGATCAATGACGCAACTCATCACGAGCGGCTGCAACCAAGTGCTGGCGGGGAGCTGTGTCACTGAGTGTCAGGAGGTGACGTGACACGGACCGACCAGGCGAATCACTTTCCCTTGAACCCCTTGTTCCGGACGCCTGACGCGAGTACGACGATCCGAGGTGGGGTCGTTGCGTTACATGGATCGTCACTGCCGCAGCGAGATCAACCGATATTTAAACACCTTGCTCAAAGCCTGAACCCCCTTGGTTTTGTCGTGCTGAGTTTTGATCGACGACCGTGGCCAGGTGACGACACTCCACTCGAAGTGCAGACGGAAGACGCACTGCAAGCCGTCCATTCACTAAGAAACAAGATTTCCGCTCCGGTCGGGCTTTTTGGATTCAGCCAAGGTGCATGGTCGGCGTCACTGGCGGCCTCTCGTGATCCTACGGTTGCCTTCTTGCTCCTGGTTGGCTGCTCAGGAGTGAGCCCAGCCGAACAGATGAGGTTCTACAGCGATGAGCTGCTTCGCCGCAGTGGTTTTAGTAGCGCCGACCGCGCGAAACAACTCGCGTTGAGAATTGGCTTTGAGAGGCTCTATCGGGGCGATGGGGACCGAACCACCACGGGGGATTTGCTCCAAGAAGCACTTGAAGAACCGTGGTTCAAAGCTGCCTACGATGAGGGCGAACTACCGGCACCAGGAGTTCTTTGGCGAGACATCGACTACGACCCCGAACCCGCCTTCACCAAGGTAATGGTCCCAACATTGTTGCTCTACGGATCTGACGAGGAATGCGTGCCAGCTGCGGCAAGCAAAGTGGTCTGGTCACGAGCCGCCGACATCTCGGGAAACCAGCAGATCACGATCATCGACATCCCCAACTGTGGACACTTCCCCGCACCTGGTGAAAACCCCGC
>DATKIY010000139.1:0-19606 GCA_035543875.1 Actinomycetes bacterium
GGCAGCTCAAGCTCTTTGGCAAGCAACTTCAGTGCACGTGAGAACTCGGCGACCTCTTGCTGACGACTTTCGACACGTTTGCCGCTGCTCATCAGCTGCAAGTAGTCGACAACGATGAGCTTGAGGTCGTGTCGCTGCTTCAAGCGGCGACACTTCGCACGAATCTCCATCATGGTCATGTTGGGCGAGTCGTCGATGAACAGTGGCGCACTCGCAACCTCACTCATCTTGCGCGCCAGCTTGGTCCAGTCGTCATCACTAAGAGATCCGGTTCGCATGTGGTGCAGGCCAACGCGAGCTTCGGCGGAAAGCAGTCGCATGGTGATTTCATTGCGGGTCATTTCGAGGGAGAAGATGACACTGGTTAGACCATGTTTGATGGACGCCGAACGCGCGAAGTCGAGGGCCAACGTCGACTTTCCCAGACCAGGACGCGCTGCAACGACCACGAGTTGTCCGGGGTGTAGTCCGTTGGTCAGCTGATCGAGGTCGGTAAAGCCCGTCGGGACACCGACCATGGTGCCGCCGCGCGACCCGATTGCTTCAATCTCGTCGAGTGTGCCTTCCATGATTTCGGCAAGAGGGACGTAGTCCTCGCTAGTTCGGCGTTCAGTGACCGAGTAGATCTCGGCCTGTGCTTGGTCGACCACATCATCGACCTCACCGTTGTCCGCGTAACCCATCTGCGTGATTCGAGTACCCGCTTCAACGAGGCGTCGCATGATGGCGCGCTCGGCGACGATCCTGGCGTAGTAGCCGGCGTTGGCAGCAGTGGGAACAGATGAGATCAGGGTGTGAAGGTAGGGAGCCCCACCGATGCGCCCCATCTCATTGCGCTTGCCGAGCTCGGCGGAGACAGTGACAGCGTCGGCCGGCTCACCACGGCCGTAGAGATCGAGTACGACATCGAAGATCGTCTGATGGGCGGGTTTGTAGAAATCGCCACCGCGGAGCACCTCGACGACGTCGGCGATCGCGTCTTTGCTGAGCAGCATCCCGCCAAGGACACTCTGTTCGGCCTCGAGATCTTGCGGCGGAGTGCGTTCAAAACTGGACGCGAAGGTGTCGTCGCCACCACGGCTTGGCAGTTCGGCGACCGTCACCTGCACCTCCATCAAGATCATCAGAGCACTGGGTCGGCCAACCCATCGCTGTCAGCGTTCTACCGTCTGGCTCTGACAGCACCAACTCGCCTGGGGATAAGCCTGTGGAAGACATGGGGAGGACACCCGGTACTGCTGGGTACGGAGCTGTGGAGAACCCTGTGGGTATCTTTTGGGTCGCCTGCCACCCCTGACCTGACCTGCTCCGATACCGTCCACTGGCTGTGGACGCGAGATCGCTCGGAGTAATCTCACCCCTTGGACCGCGCCTCAGCGATTCGCTTGGCACGGACAGCTTCGGACAGCTCGTCATCTGGCAGCGCATCTAGTGGCAGATCGGGCAATGCCCAGGCAAGGAGCACATCCGCGAGCTCCCGGTTTCGCACCAAGGCCGGGCCGTGCAGCCACGTGCCCACAACGTGATCGGAAACGGCGCCATCGGTGGCAGCACCGCTTGGCCCGTCGCCCTCACCCATCTCCAGCGTGGCCAGCGGCTGGACCCCCGCGGCTCGGATCGCGCGACCGGTATGGAACTCGTATCCCGACATGGCTGGCAGCGGCAGCGTCGTCGACGGCAAGGTCACGACTGTTCCGCTCGCTTGCCCCCCACTCTCAATGACTACATCCAGCACTCCAGCGCCAAGCTGTTTTCGCCCCTGCACATCCACAAATGAGTTCGCCAAGACACAAAACCCGGCACCGGCTCCGAACACCGCTGATCCGTTGTCGACTGCCTTGGTCAGCACTCCCGAGGTTCGGATTCGCGCTGCGCAGGTCGCAAGGTCAAGGTCTGCGGACCCACCGAGCACGTAAATGTCTGCCTCCGGGACATCGTCGCCGGGGTGAACCACGATCAGTGACGCATCAACGCCTCGACGCACGGCCCGATGCTGAAGGGTTACCGCGTTCCCATGGTCGCCCTCCGGTTGGAACAGCGAGGGGTACAGCTCGACGATGAGAAGCTTCGGCTGCTTCACGCCCCGCGACCAATCTGATCCAAGACTGCGTTGAAGGCTGGCCAGTTCGCTACAAGGTCGACCGCACCAGCTGGCTGCGCCTTGATCGCCCCGAGCACATCGTCGCCCGCCCATCGCGCATCAACATCAGCGGCGAGTAGACGCAGCGCCAACTCGTCACCCCTGCTGCCGGCCGTGGTCACTGACAAACGTGCGAGTCGCTCGAATGGCGCGTCCCACAACATCGCGGTGTCCTGCCCGCCGCCGTCTCCGCGTCCTGCCATCCCCAACACAATCGAACGATGGGGATCTTGAGCAGCCGCCTCGCGGATTGTCTCGATGGATTCGGTCCAACTTGCTGGGTTCTTGGCCAGCAAGACGCGCACCGTGTGATCTCCGACCATATGCGGCGCGTACCGACCGTCGACGTTTTCAACTGTCGCAATGGCATTTGCAGCGTCGTTTGCCGTGACGCCTACGGCCGTCGATGCGGCAACAGCGAATAGCGCATTGACGCACGCCGCGTGCCCGGGAAGAGCCGATGGCAAGGACACCGTGTCCTCGGGCCCGACAGCTACGCCATCCCGCAAACTCCATTCAGGAGAAGGACGATGGAAGCCGCACTCTGGACACCGCCAATCCCCACCTGTGTCAGCGCGTTGCAGTTTCGTCAGACAGTCGCGACACACCATCGCATCGGAAACAAAGGTGTCTTCGCCTGCTACCCAGACGACGTTCACATAATCGCGCGCCGACCACGCGACCAAGGGATCGTCGGCGTCTGCAACAACGACGCACGGCCAGTCGATTGCCCTGAGGGTGTCACGCCAATGCTGCGCGAGTTTTTTGGCTCGAACCCCTCGTTCCAGAAAATCGCGACTTAGGTTCATCAGCACGATGACCTGAGGCCGTGTCGCACTTACCACCACGCCGAGATAAGCCTCGTCGGTTTCCAGCACTGCGTATGGGGCGGTTCGGTTTTCGTCGAGAGCAACGACGATGCCCTCTTCCATGTTGGCACCAGTGGCGTTGAAGGCGGTCGGTCCGAGCGTCCTGACTGCCGCTGCCAGCAACGCTGCCGTCGTGCTCTTACCGTTGGTCGCTGAAACCAGCACCGTGAGTCGCCCTGCCCCGAGATCTTGAAGCGTTCGCGGACGAATCCGGTAGGCGAGCTTGCCGCCTATTTGCGCTCCACGTCCCTTGCCCAACTTGCGCGACAGCGATGCGGCTGTACGTCCAGCGAGTAGTGCCAGTCGGGTCGCGATCGGAAGTCCCATGACCTTGGTTGTGGTTGCTGGCCCGAGGGCTGGAGTCGGCACCGGTCGAGTCTAGGTAGTCGGGCCACTGGTGATGCAGCGCCCGGTCCGCCGCACGGCGATGACTCCGAACATGACTTCGCCGGGGCTTCCATCACCCCGGCGAAATACAGATTTCACGCAAGCCTCGACCTGCAGTTGTCGCCTTGCAGTTACTGCGCGACCACGTCCAACTCAATTGTGGCGTCGACCTCAGGGTGCAGCTTGACCGTAACCGGGTGGGCACCAATGGTCTTGATCGGCTGTGCCAACTGCACTGAACGCTTGTCGAGTGCTGGTCCGCCGGCGGCGGAGACAGCGTCAACAACGTCTCCGACAGTCACCGCGCCGAACAAGCGCCCGGCGTCGCCAGCGCGAACGGCAAGTTTGACGTCGAGGGTTTCGATCTGTCCTTTGACCTCTTTGGCGTGGCCAAGGTCGCGGATGGATCGAGCGTCACGAGCACGCTTGATCCCGTCGATCTGCTTTTCGCCGCCCTTGCTCCACACCAGCGCGAGCCCGCGCGGGACCAGGAAGTTGCGGCCGTAGCCGTCCTTGACCTCGACGATGTCGCCCGGTGCACCAAGTCCATTGACCTCGTGAGTGAGGATGAGTTTCATGTTCTCGACCTCTCTCAGCGCGCGGTGCTGGTGTAGGGCAGCAACGCAACCTCGCGGGCGTTCTTGACTGCCATCGCGATGTCACGCTGGTGCTGAGTGCAGTTGCCGGTAACACGCCGCGCACGGATCTTGCCGCGGTCAGACACAAACTTGCGCAGCAAGTTGGTGTCCTTGTAGTCGACGTATGTGACCTTGTCTTTGCAGAACTGGCAAACCTTCTTTTTGGGCTTGCGTATCGGTGGCTTAGCCATCGTGATGCTCCTGGAGTTGTTACCCGCGCCGTGCGCTCAGTGCGGGAAAGAAAATGGACTGATCAGAACGGAGGTTCGTCGCTGCTTGCTGGAGCAGCCGATGCCCACGGGTCGTCGGCGGGTGGATTGGAGGGTGCGTTGCCGCCTCCGCCACCGCTGGAGCCACCAAAACCGCCACCGCCACCACTGCCTCGGGTGACCTTGGTGACCTTGGCAGTTGCGTACTTCAGCGAAGGTCCAACCTCTTCCACGTCGACCTCATACACGGTGCGCTTTTCACCCTCGCGGGTTTCGTACGAACGTTGCTTGAGGCGTCCCTGCACAACGACACGAGCACCGCGCTGTAGGGACTCAGCAACATTCTCGGCTGCCTGACGCCAGATCGAACAGCGCAGGAACAACGCGTCGCCGTCTTTCCACTCGTTGTTCTGCTTGTCGAAGAAACGGGGAGTGGATGCGACGGTGAAGTTCGCGACAGCAGCACCGTTGGCCGTAAAGCGCAGCTCTGGGTCGTCGGTCAGATTGCCAACCACCGTGATTACGGTTTCGCCTGCCATAGCCGCCTCCTACCGAACGTCCGGGCGCATGACTTTGGTACGCAGCACAGCCTCATTGAGGTTGAGCTGACGGTCGAGCTCCTTGACGGACTCGGCCTTGGCCTTCATGTCGATGACCGCGTAAATGCCCTCGGTCTTCTTCTCGATCTCGTGGGAAAAGCGGCGACGGCCCCAGATGTCGACCTTTTCCACGGTGCCGCCGTCTTTGGTGACAACGGTGAGGAACTGGTCGAGTGAGGGAGCGACGGTCCGCTCTTCGAGCTCGGGGTCGAGGATGACCATGAGTTCGTAATGACGCATGCGTACTCCACCTCCTTCGGACTAGGCGGCCACGGTCTCTCCGTGGCAGGAGGGCGATGCGTGCGTGCCAGATGCCCGAATGGCCCTGTCACAACCTGGCAGAGGCTACCCGCAAGGGCGTCGATGTATGAAATCCAGTGGATAGCGACCCAGCCAGCGCTGAATGTGGACGCGCCCGTCGCCCGTGTGATCAACTCGGTTTTTGGTTGCTGACTGGAGCGGCGGATGCTTCTAACGTCGAGTCTTCACCAGGACTTCGAGGTTACTCTCCAGGTCCCACCGGAGCGGGGCTTCTTATACTTGACCGTTGCCAGCGCGGGGACCGATCCGCATTTGGTGTATAGCCGGGACGTGTACCGATAGTTGGGGTCTGTGTAACTTCCCGTTGATGATCCGCGGATGTCCAAGATGTGCGTGACTCGAGTAATGGACATGCCCCGATCAATGTGTCCGAATTCCGTTCGAGTGGCGCAACTTGGTGTATCGGCTGATGCGCTCGGGGCAACGAGGATGACTGTCACCGCGGTCAGAGCGAGACAGAGGACGGCGGGTGTAAACGCGCGCATGAGTTCTCCGATTCGGCGGACAGAGGGATTGACCCCAACGACGGCTAACGGAATGTACTCGCCTTCCAGGAGGGCGTAAAGGGTTGACCGTCCCCAGCGCGACCCAACCCACCATCGGGAACCGGGGGTCCTTCTGCACCGCGGCGTCCTGAGGCAGCATCTTGTTCTCAGCGACGATCTCCGACGGCGCCCCTGGCCTAGACAGACATCGACGGTGGCAGCTGGACAGCCGAGCGGTCGGTTCTCCAGTCGCACACTCGCTCAGGCAGTGGCTAAGGTCAACGTGTGCGACTCGCTACCTGGAACCTGAACTCGGTCACCGCACGACTGCCTCGGCTCGTGGAGTGGCTCGATACGTCGAAACCCGATGTCTTGTGCGTGCAGGAGACAAAGGTTGCTGCGGACAAGTTCCCAAGTGACGAGATTAGAGAACTCGGTTACGAGATAGCGCATCACGGGCAGGGTCGTTGGAATGGCGTTGGGATAATTTCTCGCGTTGGTCTTGCCGAGGTAACCCGAGGATTCCCCGATGATCCCGGTTTCCCGGACGCCGCCACGATTGAGGCTCGGGCGATCGGAGCAACGTGCGGCCCACTTCGCATCTGGTCCCTGTACGTGCCCAACGGACGGACGCCGGAGGACCCGCACTACGCGTACAAACTTGACTGGTTGAACGCGCTGCGAGGAACCCTCGCGCCTGAGATCGCAGCGGCTAAGCCCTTCGCCGTCGTAGGTGACTTCAACATCGCTCCGACTGACGCGGATGTCTGGGACCCGGCGAAGTTCGTTGACGCAACTCACGTGACGCCGGCAGAGCGTGAGACGTTGAGCGAATTAAGAGCATTGGGGCTCACCGACGTGTTCCCCCGGGCGCTCAAAGGTGACCATCCGTTCTCCTACTGGGACTACCGCGCAGGAGCCTTCCACAAGGGCTGGGGAATGCGCATCGACCTGGTCTACGCGAATTCTGCACTGGCTTCAGCAGTCCGTGATGCGTACGTCGATCGTGACGCGCGGAAAGGAAAGGGCCCGAGCGACCATGCGCCGGTGGTCGTCGACGCAGACCTCTGATCACGTGTGCCAACACAGTTCGCTCGGATCTTGTTAGTCGTGGAAAGCGGTAGTGCTGTCATCACGCCCCGTAACGGTGGTCGGCCGAACGGACCATTGTTGACCAATGCTTGTCCGCCACAAGTTCGTTCGCTCTAGCGTCGGGTCGGATAACCCTTCCCGTTCGTCGATGTTCCTATCTTGGGGGCTCATACATGACTGCATCGCTTCGCCGAGCACTACCTATGACGGCCTTTGTCGTCGCGGGTGTGGTCGGTTCCAGTTTTGCGGGAGTAGCCAACGCTGCCGCGCCAACAACCACCACCATCACGGGCACGGTCAAGACTTCCCTTGGCGCCGCTGTCTCGGGTGTCAAGGTCTCAGTTGTGGTTGGTGCACAGGCTGCTGTGGTCGCTACGACCAGCGCAACCGGTGCCTTCTCCATGACCGTCCGCACCGGTTCGGCGACAGCGCAGCTGACCAGCACGACCGCGAACGCCTCGTTGCCACAAACCTGGGACATCAAGGGAGTTGCCACGACGATCGCAACGAGCGCCGTGTTGAACTTCAGCCTGCCTCCCACCTTTGCCGTAACGGTTCACGCCCAGCAGGGCGGCGTTGGCGTGGCCGGAGCAGCCATCTCGCAGTGCGACCCGGCACTAACACAAGCGGACACGGCAGTGGTGCTCACCGGTACTGCAGCAGTCGCACCCACGCAGGACTTCACTGGCTCAACCACAAACGCAACTGGCGACGTCGTCCTTCGATCCTTTAAGGATGCGACGTTAGGTCGGCTCTGTGCCCGCTACCAAACCACGGTCGCTGGCGCAGTCACGACTTACGCCGCCCGATCAGGAATGATCAACGCAACCGCTGACACTGGCAAGACCATCTTCGTGCCAGTGGTGGCAACGCAAGCGGGAACGATCAAGGACAGCACGAATGCTGCCAAGGCAGGCTTGAACGTGGCCGTTCGCTCAGCCAGCGGACAAGCAGACTCGACGAGTCCTGTGACCACAGCTGCCGGAGCGTTCACGACGCAGTCTGCTGCCGGTGACGTGTTCGTTCGGATCAGCGGAAGCTCACTCAGCTCAACCGTGGCTCCTCCGACCAACATCCCGAGGGCGTTCAAAGCAACGTTCGATGCGACGTCTGCAGGCACACCATGGAACGTCCTGCTTCCAGCAACTGTTCCATTGACCGTCCATGTGCAGAACGCTGACGGCACACCGGTCACCGGGGCGGTCATCCGACCCGTCGTTGGGAGTTCGTACGGAGCAGCCAACCCAGCGACCTTGCTTGCAGGAGCTTCTGCAGCAACGTTGACGCAGCAGGTGTACGGCGACGCCAAGAGTGACGCAGCGGGGCTAACCACCGCCCGGTTATTTGCTGACTCTTCGCTCGCGTCGTTCCGCGTGCTGAAGAACGTGGGTGGCGGCAACATCCGCCAGTTCGTTGTTCCTGCCGGAACAGTTCTGACCGCGGCAAAGACGATCACGGTGACGCTTCCAGCTGCCTGATCTGACTCAGTCGAAAGGCCGGGCCCTCGGGTCCGGCCTTTCGTTTGTCTTTGGCGCCTTCCACAGGTCGCCGTCTCGATCCAATGCCAGCTGCGTTCCGTAGGCTGCGGGGGTGACCTCGTCGCTGACCGTGCAACCCATCTCGGCGCAGGAGCATCTGGCTTTTGTCACTGGCGCGAACGGTTCCTTCCTCCAAACGCCCGCATGGGGCCAGGTCAAGTCTGACTGGACCAGCGAAAGCATCGGCTGGTTCGACGGCGATCGACTGGTGGGTGCCGGCCTCGTGCTATTTCGCCAGACACCTGTGATTCGACGGTTCCTTGCCTACCTGCCCGAGGGTCCTGTCATTGACTGGCGGACCTACGACGCGTCAGCTGTCACAGCCCCGTTGCTGGCTCATCTCAAACAGCGGTCGGTGTTCACCGTCAAGATCGGGCCGCAAGTGGCGGTAAGGACGTGGCACTCCCAAACTCTCAAACAGTCCATTGCGGACGCGGACGCTGCCCGCATTGGCGATGTCGGGCCGGATGTCCACGACAAAACGGCGGCGGAGCTCGGCAGTCGGCTCCGCGAACTCGGCTGGCAACAAGCCGGCGCTGCAGAAACGGGGTTTGGCGACCTACAGCCACGCTATGTGTTTCAGGTTCCGCTGGAAGGACGCACGCTCGACGACGTCTTTTCTGGCTTCAATCAGCTCTGGCGCAGAAACGTGCGTAAGGCGGAGAAGTCTGGCGTTGTAGTCGAACAAGGTGGAAAGGACGACCTTCGCGCTTTTCACGAGGTGTACGTCGTGACGGCAGAACGCGACGGCTTCAATCCCCGACCGCTGTCGTACTTCCAACGCATGTGGGAGGCAATGCGCGCTGAAGACCCAGATCGAATCCGGCTCTACCTAGCACGACACGACGGCGACGTGGTTGCTGCCACCACATGGGTAAAGGTCGGTAACCGGGTTTGGTACTCCTACGGCGCGTCGAGCAACGACAAACGCGAAGTTCGCGGCAGTAACGCGATTCAATGGCGCATGATGCAAGACGCACACGAAGTCGGCGCCGCCGTGTACGACTTACGCGGGATCTCCGACACGCTTGACGAGCAAAACCCACTCTTTGGGTTGCTCCGCTTCAAACTCGGAACAAGCGGCGAGGCGGTTGAGTACGTCGGGGAATGGGACTATCCGATTCGTCCCCTTATGCACAGGGCATTCCAGTTCTACTTGGCGCGACGCTGAGATGGCGTTCTCGCTGAATGTCGACGCAACCCGATGGCGCGCTCACGCTGACAGCGTTCATCAAGACGTTCCCAGTCTCGTTCCCGTTGCCAAAGGAAACGGGTACGGATTCGGCCTGGTTACCCTTGCTGCCGAGGCTCAGCGGCTAGCTTGCGAAACCATCGCCGTTGGACAGCTCGACGAAGTGCCTGCGGTACACGAGACGTTTCTCGGAGATGTTCTGGTGCTGACGCCTTGGCACCCCGCCATCGATCCAGACCTCCCGACGGACGAGCGGCTCATCGTGACAGCGGGTCATCGCGAAACACTTCACGCGTTCGCCAGAACCCGAACTCGGGTGGTCGTGGAGCTGCTCACCAGCATGCGGCGCTTCGGCCTGGACGAGGACGAACTTTCGCAGTCGCTGGGTGAAATCAACGCCCTGAACCTCGCCGGATTTGCCCTCCATCTGCCACTCGACGCGGGCGGAGTGAGCCGAGTCGACGAAGCCTCAAGCTGGATCACCACCCTTCGACGGCTGCACCTGTCGACCCACAGCATCTGGGTGAGCCACATTTCCGACCCCGACCTCGCCCTACTGCGCAGGCGTCATCCAGAAACCACGTTTCGACCACGCATCGGCACCAGGCTGTGGCTCGGTGCACCTGACAGCTACCAGGCTGTTGGCACTGTCCTTGCGGCGCACGCCACCCGAAAGGGTCAGCGCTACGGCTACCGGCAGCGTAGGGCGCCCGGGGACGGTCACCTGCTGATAGTCAGTGGTGGAACCTCCCACGGCGTTGCGCTCACTGCCCCCCGATCTGTCGGCAGCCTCACGGCTCGCGCCAAGACCGCAGCGATCGGTGGGCTGGAGGCAAGTGGTCGATCCTTATCCCCGTTCTATATTGGGGAAAAGCGTCGTTGGTTCGCCGAACCACCTCATATGCAGGTATCTATGATCTGGTTACCGGGCGATGTCAGACCCCCACATGTTGGCGACGAGATTGACGTCGACGTCCGGATGACCACCGCGTCATTCGATCGCTTGGTTCTTCGCTAAGGGCTGTGATCTACAGTCGCCTATGTGGCGATGCGACTGAGGTCTGGGCGGGTATCCGACGTTGAGACATATGCCCGGCTGATCAACGCACAACATCAATGGCTCCGCAACGAAAACCTGTGGGAAATCGATGAGCTTGCCGCGTTGCTCGTGACGCCATCGTCTGACCCTGTGCGGTACGACCGATACCTCGAAGTTGACGGCACCGTCGTTGCCGGGCTTCACACACACGCGAGTCCGCCGTACGAAAAGGTTACGTTTCACCTTGCGAGTCCTCCGGAGCCGAACCGCGAGGCGCATGCGCGATACCTGCTCGAAGCCGGCCTTCGACTGCTGCGGGGCCGCCCCGAGCTCTCTCCTGCCGCAGCCATTTCAATCGACGTTCCCAGCGAGGACGAGGAACTTACCTCGCTGGTCCGCTCCATGGGGTTCGCGCGCACCAACCAGGTTGCCATCATGCAAGCCACGATTGACAACGCCCCCGAGCCCACCTGGCCTGACGGCTTCACCGTGCAGACGTTCGACTTCGAGTCGGACCTGCAAGCGGCCTTCTCGATAATCTCGTCAGCGTTTGCCAACCAACCAGCGTGGTGGCACATCGACCAGGACGACTTCGTTTACATGCTCCAGAACGACCCGACGGCTCGTCGTGGCATCTCAGTACTAGTCACTCATGGCGATGTGCCCGCGGCGATCTCTGTGAACTTTGCCGACACGACGTTGGCAGACACCGGCCTCATTGGGTTGCTTGCAGTCGCGCCGGGGTTCCAGGGGCGTGGCTTGGGGCGTGCAATCTTGCTTGAGTCGTTCGTCCGTTTTAGAGCCCAAGACTGGCAATACGCCCGGCTCGCAACCATCTACGGTTACCGCCCGGGGGAGCCGTCACTCTACAACGCCGTCGGAATGAAGCCGATGTATTTCAACGACATGTTCGTACGTTCGCTCGACTAACGCACGTCGTCAATGCCACTAGCCATAACACTCGAAACAGCGACAGCAGGTTCCTCGTCTTGAGCGGTCCTGTTGCGACCGCCAAACCGATCGGGTGCATCAGCGAGCACACCGCCGCCTGGATCGTCCATTCCGGTAGACGAGCGGACCGGGTCGTACTCGGGAAGCAGCGCATCGCGCACCACGAACCCGCAGTAGACCGCGGTGGCTATGACGTGAACTCCGATGGCGAGCCAGTAGCCGCGTTCAGGCAAACCACGATCGGGATTGGCCCCGTCCAGGATGTACCACCAGACGGCGAAGAAGTAGATGACTTCAGCCGCCTGCCACCAGATGAAGTCACGCCACCTCGGCCGTGCGAGTACCGCGAGCGGAATGAGCCACAGCACGTACTGCGGTGAGTAGACCTTGTTGGTAAGAAGGAACGCGGCGACCGTCAAGAAAACCAGCTGAGCAAGGCGAGGTCGACGCGGGGCCAATAATCCCAGTAGTCCAATTCCGATACATAGCGCCGCGAACAGCACCGAACCCCACAGGTTCAGCCGACTGACTGGGAGGTCGAGGCCCCACCCCTGAAACACCAGCCAAATCGAACCGAAGTCGGCGCCTCGTTCGCGCGATAGCTGGTAGAACCTGGCCCAGCCGTCATAGTTCACGAGCATGATGGGGACATTGACAGATAGCCACGTAACAGCCGTAGCCAAAATGGTCAGGCCGAAAGCGCGCATCCGCCCAGCTCGAAAACACAAGACCAACAGCGGTCCAAGGACCAGCAGTGGGTAGAACTTGTAGGCGGTGGCAAGCCCTATCAGAATTCCGGCAAGCAGCGGATACCGTCTCGCCCAGGCGAGCAGGCCGAGCGACAACAGCGCCACAGCCCACATATCCCAGTTGATGGTCGACGTCAGAATCAAACCCGGCGCGACAGCGACCATCGCTGCATCCCAGCGCCGCGGGCCTGACGTCTTTGCAGTTGCCCACACGGTGACCGCAGCTAGGAGCGCAATAGCGATTGCGTTGATGTCGAAGTACAACCGACCTCGGTCGGCGTACTGCCAGTCGTCAGGCACCGGGAACGACAAGACCCACATAGTGGCGCCTGTCAGTACCGGATACTCCACTTGCTCGTCGCCGGTCGCAGACGGGTCACCGACATAGGGGACGACACCATCTCCGATGCCGCGTCCCCAGTACAGATGCACGATGTCGCTGTAGCAGGCACGGCTGAACTGTGTCGTGCCGTCACTCCACGCTTCGCCTCGACAAGGCTGGTCAAGACCGACGCCGAGGGCAGACGCCAAGATGACGAGCAACAACATGACACGGATCGGACTCCACCACGACGCACCGATCCTTGCGTAACGCCCGACGGGGCCACCGATGCTGGTACTTGCCGCAGCAACAACCGGATCGTCCCTGCTCGGAAGGACAAGCGGGGGCAGGTCAGCGGTCACGGGCGCTATCTTGCCGCCCGCTAGCGCCGGAACGCGCGCGCACCGCCGCCGCCGCCTCCGCCCGGTGGCTCCGGAGTTGGCGAGGACGAAGTCTCAGTCGGGGAGGGCGACTCGGTCGGCGAAGGGGTCTTGGTTGGCTTGGGACTCGACGTTGTTGGTGTGGGTGATGGGGACTTGGTGGTCGGCGTAGGCGTCGGTGTCGGCGAATAGGTGACCACCGGGGCTGGCGCAGGCGGGAAGGGTTCGATCGGCTCACCTTCGAGCGCCAACCTCATGTACGCCGTCCAGATCTGCGTGGGGTAACCCGCACCCGTGAACACAGGCATGCCAGCGACGCCGTTCAGCGGAGCCTGCGGGTCGTCTGGCAAGTCCCGATAGAAGCCGACTGCCGTAGACAGTTGAGGGGTATAGCCAACGAACCACGCCGTGGTTCCTTCGTTGTTGCCTGTCTTGCCTGCCGCCGGGCGGCCCAACCCCTGCGCGGCAACACCGGTACCTGCGGCGACCACCTGGCTCAGCGCGTATGTAACTTCGTTGGCAACGTCGGGTGTAAACGCGTCGCGCACCGATGGATCTGCCTGGTACAACAACTCGCCCGACGCGCTGCGAACCTCAAGCACAGAGAAGGGATCCACTTGTTTGCCTTCGGCGGCAAACGTCGAGTAAGCGCCGGCCATGTCCAGCGGTGAGATGTCGCCAAAGCCGAGCGTCACGTTGGCGGTCGGCTCAATGCCCGACGTATCAACACCGGCGGCTTTAGCTGCCGCCAGCGCCTTCTCTGGTCCCATCTGCACGCAGAGATCGACGAAAGCTGTGTTGACGGAGTCTTCTGTGGCCGTCAGCAGCGAGATCTGGTCGCCGTAACTCGCGTATCCCTGGTTGTTCACCTCGTGGGTTGTTCCGGGGATGAGGAAGGGCGAGTTTCCTGCGAACGTGTCGGTAAGCGAATAGCCATCATCGATGGCACCTGCAAGCGTGAACGCCTTGAACGATGACCCAACTGGGAATGCCGCCGTGGCGTTGTTGAATGGATGCTTCAGGAAGTTCTTTCCGCCATACATCGCAACGATGCGTCCGGTGCCGGGTTCAACCGATGCGAGTCCAGCTTGCACACCGTCATTGGGTTCTGTTGGGAAGTTTGCCTTGACGGCTTCCTCGGCAGCTTTTTGCGCTTTGGGGTCGAACGTGGTCGTAATTCGCAGGCCACCGCCGTCGATTTCCTGACCGCTAAACCCCAGGGACTTCAATTCGTCCCTAACGTAGTACAGCAGGTAGCCATTTTGTCCCGCGTACTGATTTCCCTGTTGCGGCTTGGGGACGTGAGGCACTTTCATGTCAGCGGCTTCCGACGCATCAAGCCAGCCCTGCTCGACCATGCCGTCGATGACGTAGTTGAAGCGGTTTTCAAGGGCCTGCTTTGCATCCTTGCCCTCAGCCGGATCGTAGGCACTGGGCGAACGGATCACGGCAGCGAGAACTGCGCCTTCGGCAACACTCAGCTGGTCGACGTCCTTGCGGAAGTACGCTTGACTCGCTGCCTGGATTCCGTACGCACCTCGGCCGAAGTAGATCGTGTTGAGGTAGTCCTCAAGAATTTGATCCTTGCTCAATTCTCGGTTGAGCTTGATGGCCAGGATCGTCTCTTTGATTTTGCGCTTCCACGTGCGGTCCTGCGTGAGGTAGGCGTTGCGAGCGTATTGCTGAGTGATCGTTGACGCGCCTTGCGTGTCGCCACCACTGATGTTGTTCCACGCTGCTCGAAGAATTCCGGTCGGAGAAATCCCTGAGTTCTCGTAGAACCCTCGATCTTCAGCGGCCAGGACGGCGTACCGCACCGACTCAGGGACATCGCTCAGCGGAACCAGGGTGCGGTCGACCTCAGCGAATCGGCCCAGCTCCTGCTTGCCACCCGCGTAGTAGACGACGCTGGTCTGAGCCGTCGACAGCTCGTTCGGCGCCGGTACGTCGACTGCCACATAGAGCGCTGCGAAGCCGCTGACGGCTAGGACAACGCCCACCATGCACAGCGACAGCCACTGCCGCCACGAAGGGACAAAACGTCGCCATCCTGAAAAGGCGCGACGCGGGTAGTCGATTCGCAAGGGGTCCTCTCGAGTTCATCCGAGCAACGAACAACCGCCACGCCGGAGCATTCAGTCTGACGGACTGGCTCGGGTCTAGGTTCCCCGACCCACGCTCAGCCGGCCGCAGCTCGTTCGCGCGTCAAAGGACGGGGTCGCCGCGCCGGGCCTTGAGCGGGGCGCGGGGCTGTCCGTCGCCCAGCAGGAACGACGACATCAGGTGGTTCCAGGAGCAGTGTTGGCAGACCTCCACGGTGTAGACCCGAAACTCTCCGTGTTGGCGGGCCATGGCTTCCAGCTCGCGGGGTGCCTTGATTCGACCCTGGAACGGTCCCAACTCGTCGCCGTAGACGTAGTTGACCTCGGCCAGACGCTGTTTGTGGCACACCGGGCACTGTCGCTCCGTGGGGATGCCATGGTGCTGGGCAGCTCGCAGGAGGTAGGGGTCGGCATCGCAGAGGTCAGTGGTGCTCGCGGCGCCCCGAAACAGCGCAACCAGACTGGCTCGCCGCTGTAGCGAGTAGTCAATTACGGCGCGTTGTGACCACACCCAAACAGCGTACGTGCCCCCAGCAACGGATAGGGGGGAACGTCACGTTCACCTGCTTCTATCGGGGTGTAAGTGGCACCCATGGTCGAGAAACCCTGGGAATTTCTCGGGAATTCTCCGGAAATACCGCCCGAACCATGGGTGAAGTTGCAACGCCGCCAACGACCGCGTATCGTCGCGACGCATCGACTCGATGTATCGGGTCGATATATTGGACACGAGGGAAGTTGCGGCCCCGCAACCGGAATCGTGAAGCAAAATGCCAGGAGGACACATGAGCCGACGCGGGAGCGGCGTACTTGAGTTTGCCGTCCTTGGCCTCCTCCACGAGTCCCCCATGCACGGCTACGAGCTGCGCAAACGCCTGAGCGGCATGCTCGGTACCCTTCGTGCCTTTTCCTACGGCTCGCTCTACCCCTGCCTCAAGCAACTCATGAACGTGGGTTGGATCGCTGAGTCTGCCGACCCCACTGCAAGTGGAAGTCGCCGGTCCAAGATCGTTTACCAGCTCACTGCCGACGGCAAAGAACACTTCCAGGAGCTGCTCTCCGAGGCCGGTCCTACCGCGTGGGAAGACGACACATTCGGCGTTCGTCTGGCTTTCTTTGGCCGTACGGACGCTGACACCCGCATGCGCATCCTGCTTGGCCGACGAGGTCGGCTGGAAGAACGCGTCGACAACGTCCGTGGCTCGCTTACCCGTACCCGCGAACGCCTCGACGGCTACACCCTCGAGCTTCAACAGCACGGCCTTGAATCAGTGGAGCGCGAAGTGCGCTGGCTGAACGAACTAATCGACGACGAACGCAAACGTGAAGACAACACCGGATCGACGCAATCAGCGTCGACCACCAGTCATCGTGCCGCCGGCACATCAACAAACGACCGGGACCAAAAGCCCGGCGACACGAAGTAGCAAGGAGAAGTCATGGGTTCGGTACGCGTGGCCATTGTGGGCGTCGGTAACTGTGCCGCGTCTTTGGTCCAGGGCGTTGAGTACTACAAGAACGCCAATCCCGAGCAACGAGTTCCGGGCCTAATGCACGTTCAGGTTGGTGAGTATCACGTACGTGATGTGCAGTTCGTCGCGGCATTTGACGTAGACGCGAAGAAGGTCGGACAAGACCTCGCGCATGCGATCTTCGCCAGCGAGAACAACACCATCAAGATCTCGGACGTCGCACCAACAGACGTCACGGTGCAGCGCGGCCCGACGCTTGACGGTCTGGGTAAGTACTACCTGGAGACCATCACTGAGTCAGATGATGAGCCAGTTGACGTCGTGCAGGCACTGCGCGACGCCAAAGCTGACGTTCTGGTCTGCTACCTGCCCGTTGGCTCAGAAGCTGCCGCTCGCTACTACGCACAATGCGCGATCGATGCCGGGGTGGGTTTCGTAAACGCCCTTCCCGTGTTCATCGCCGGAACCAAAGAGTGGGCTGACAAGTTCGAAGCTGCTGGCGTTCCGATCATTGGGGACGACATCAAGTCGCAGGTCGGCGCCACAATCACCCACCGCGTCCTGGCGAAACTCTTCGAAGACCGCGGCGTAATCCTGGACCGCACCATGCAGCTGAACGTCGGCGGCAACATGGACTTTATGAACATGCTGGAGCGCGAGCGACTTGAGTCGAAGAAGATTTCGAAGACACAAGCAGTTACTTCGCAACTCGACCATGACCTTGGTAAAGGCAACGTCCATATTGGCCCAAGCGACTACGTGTCGTGGCTCGACGACCGCAAGTGGGCCTACGTGCGCCTTGAGGGTCGCGCGTTTGGCGACGTGCCACTGAACCTTGAGTACAAGCTTGAGGTCTGGGACTCGCCAAACTCCGCGGGCGTCATCATCGACGCCGTTCGTTGCGCGAAGATTGCCCTCGACCGTGGCATCGGCGGCCCGATCCTCTCCGCCTCGAGCTACTTCATGAAGTCACCGCCCGTTCAGTACCGCGACGATGTGGCTCGGCAATCCGTCGAGGACTTCATCGCAGGTACCGACTAGCCGCTCGGCTGGGCAGACTGCCCGAAACTCCAGACAAACGCGAAGGTCCCGACTGGTAACCAGTCGGGACCTTCGCGTTTGAACTACTTCAGTAGCTTCTCGATACTCACTCTGACGTCGGTCTTATCGACCTGCGCCTTGTCCGTCCCGGTGCCACCATCCAGGCTGTCCTTAACGCCATCGCGGGCCATCAACGTGTCGTTGCCAGGACCGCCGATGAGCTTGTCGGCGCCGAGCCCACCAGTGATGATGTTGACGAACTTCGAACCGGTGATGGTGTCCTTGCCCGAGCCACCGATGACATTCTCAATGTCCGTGCTGACCAAATCGCCTTCACCCGACTGACCATCTGTGGCTTTAGTGTCGAGCTTCACAACGACCGAAGCCGTACGACTGGCGTACGTCATAGTGTCTATGCCCGCTAGACCACTGACTGCGTCAGCACCAAGGCCACCGTCGAAGACGTTGGCCACTGCGCTACCCACCAAGGTGTCCGCAGCCGACCCTCCCGTGAGGTTCTCGACATCGGTTGCGATGTTGTCGAGCTCGCCGACCGCACCATCGTTCGCAACGCCGTCGATCGACGCGGTCACCGATACTGCGTGATCGGCATACGACACCGTGTCCGTCCCGATGCCACCTATGAGGCTGTCAGCCCCATCGCCGCCACGAAGCACGTCATCGCCGTCTCCACCATCGAGCGCGTCAACTCCAATCGAGGCAGTCAACGTGTCGTTCCCGCCAAGACCGTTCAGCGTGTCGTCACCACCGGATCCATCGCTGAGGACGTTCGCGACCGAACTTCCAGTAATGACGTCGACCGCCGAGCCGCCAATAACATTTTCAACGTCGGTGGCGATGTTGTCGTTCTCGCCTGCGGACCCGTCGTTGGCTACCCCGTCCAGCGAAATGGTTGTGTCAGTCGCGTGGTCGGCGTAGCTGACCGTGTCAGTTCCGAGTCCTCCGATGAAGACGTTTGTCGAGTTCGTGCCCAACAGCGTGTCGTTCCCCGATCCTCCCGTCAGGTTCTCCACGTCCGAACCGAGGTTCTCCAACTCAGTGGCGGTGCCGTCGTTGGCTAGACCATCGAGCGAGAGACTTACGGCTGCCGACTTGTCCGCGTAACTCACGGTGTCAGTGCCGAGGCCGGCATCAAACGTGTCCGTGCCACCGCCACCGGTCAAAGAGTCATCGCCATCGCCGCCCGTCAGTACGTTTGCCGATGAGCTACCGGACAGCGTGTCGCCCTGGTCTGTTCCCGTCAGGTTCTCAACATCAATGCCGACGTTGTCCGCCTCGCCGGTTGAGCCATCGTTGGCCACGCCGTCGATCGACGCAGTCACTGCAGCCGTGTGGTCGGTGTAGAGGACGACGTCGGTCTCCGTGCCGCCGGTGAAGAAGTCGTTTCCGACTCCACCAGACATCTGGTCGTCGCCCGCACCACCTTGAAGGTCATCGTTTCCGAGCGTCCCGACCAACACATCGTCGCCGCCATTGCCAACAAGCAGGTCGGCTCCGGCCGCGCCATCGGTGAGCACGTTCGCGTCTTCGTCACCGGTGAGGGTGTCGCTTCCATAACCACCAGTGATGTTCTCGACGTCCGTCAGGACGTTGTCGTCCTCGTTCGACTCACCATCGTTCGAGATGTCATCGAGCGACACTGAAACGGCGGCGACCCTCGCCGAGTAGTCAGCCATGTCGGTACCGGCGCCACCACCCAGCACGTCGCTGCTGGTACCACCATCGAGCACGTCATCTGCGTTTCCGCCGTCGAGAATGTCGACGTCCGGCCCGCCCTTTAGGGTGTCCGCACCGTCGCCACCGCCGATGATGTCGCTGCCTTCGCGGCCATAGATGGTCTCGGCGTCAGAACCGCCGGTGATCTGGTCGTCGCCTGGACCGCCGTCGAGCGAGTTACTCCCTGACGGGTCTGTCAAAACATCGTCGCCGGTCTCGCCGAGCAGACTGTCGTCGCCCGTTCCCCCGTCGAGCGAGTCGTTTTCCGTGCTTCCCGACAGGTCGTCGTTTCCGGCATCGCCAGTGATGGTGTCCACATTCGCACCACCTTTCAACGTGTCAC
>DATKIY010000140.1:0-12277 GCA_035543875.1 Actinomycetes bacterium
TGACCAAGAAACCAATAAGCGCCCAACTCGTTCGGGTGGAATCTGGTCGACGTCGGTACCACCTGCGATAAACAAGCTCGTCATACAACTTGCCCTGCACCGCGCTCAGGTCGCTTGCAAAGGTCCGCTTAAGCTCACTCAGCTTCACGACGTTCCGGCCGTCGAACAGCGCACTAAAGAGCTTGTTTTCGTAGCTCAAGAGAGTTGAGTCGCCCCCTTTGAGCTGGACCAGCTGCCAGTCACGACTGCCGAACCATCCCTCGCGCGGAAGCTCATCAATCCGCAAGTATCCGCGGACAGCAAGGTCAACAATCGTCGCCGTGACATCTAGGACGTTCGCCTGTTCGTCAATCAGGGTGCCAACCAGCCCTGGTCGCAGGTCATCAGGCGGTGACCACTCCACTGGCCCTTCTCCGGACGCTCCCCAAGGTCTGAGCTCTTCCGTCGTCAGCTCCCCGGCAACGGGGGCTAGGCCAGGAACCTGTCCGACAAAGCGACGGTCGCGCCCCCGCCTGTACACGACGAACCAAACCCCAAGACCGCCAAGAACAAGTGCCGCGGCCGCACCACCTAGTGTCGAACCGTTCAGTGAAAACGCACGTTGTATCGACCAACGCTGCTCGTAGATCGGCGGGGGAACATCAACGGCTCCCTTGGGAAGCGACACCACCACCGTCATACCTGAGCCACTGCCCAATTGGCTGGCGCGGGCTGCAGCCTGCGTCTTGGAGAAGCCAGACCGATCGCATTTGTTGCGGCTCGACGGCGGTCCGGCAAAGCATCTAAAACCGTTGATTTCAGGAGCGTCGACGGTCGCCGTCGCAGTCTGGATCGGCACCGACCAGTCGGGACCGATCGCGTTCCAGTACAACTCATCGTGATCGTCAAATGCATTCATGGCACCAACCACGTGATAGGTCAGCACGTAAGTTTGTGGCCCGATAACCGTGTGGTCCGGGTTGCCGACCCGCAAGACGAGTTGATTGCCTTGCTGAGACTCGTCGAGATCTACTGGCGCGCCCGTTGGGCTGCTGACGGACAAGTCTTCAATCTGGATGACTCGGTCGTAGGACTCGTCAATGTTGCTGTCGACGCTGTCCGGCGTGAACTCAAGCGACACCGGATACCGGTTCGGGATGTTGCGGTAGATCCCGTGACTGTTGTCGGTGAACGTGTAGTCAATATGTTCGGTGACATCGAGACTGCCATCTTGGTTAATCACCACCGCCACCTGATAGGAGGTGATAACACCATCACCCGCACTGGCAATGGCAGTTCCTGTCGAAGGCCCCATCAGGATTGTGAAGAAACCCAAGACGAGAACTAACCCGAGGCGACGCACAAACAGCACGCTAACGGCTGCCCACCCTCAATTGAAGGAGTCACACGCCTGATCGTCGAGGTATTCGATCATTCGTCACGGCCCCGCTGCGCGATTGCTCGATCCGCATCTCGTTTGGCCTGTCGCTCCGCCAACGCCTGACGCTTGTCGTAGTTCTTCTTGCCTCGAGCCAAGGCGATCTCGACTTTGGCATAGCCGTCTTGGAAGTACAGCGCCAGCGGCACGATCGTCAGCCCGCTTTCCTGCGTTTGGCTGATGAGCTTGCGGATCTGGTCTCGATGCAGAAGTAGCTTTCGGGTGCGTCGAGGCTCGTGGTTGTTCCACGTCCCTTGCGTGTACTCGGGAATGTGGACGTTGTGCAGCCATACCTCGCCGTTGTTAACGGCGGCATATCCATCGACCAGCGAAGCTCGCCCCGCGCGCAGCGACTTTACCTCCGTGCCGACCAACACCAAGCCAGCTTCGAAGGTATCTTCGAGGTGGTAGTCGTGGCGTGCCTTCCGATTCTGGGCGACCAACTTCCGCCCCTTTTCACGTGGCATTGGTCAGCCTTGGTCGCCGGATGGAATCGCAGCCGTTAATCCCCGCAAAACTTCGAGCGCTCGTTGTTCGGCAACATCTGGCGGGCTGTTTTCATCAACGAGCACGTCCGGTTCGATGCCACGCCCATCGATGGCACGCCCCGTGGGGGTGAGATAGCGACCGATGGTGAACTCGATGGCCGATCCGTCGGGAAGCACAATGGGTTCTTGCACCGAGCCTTTGCCGTATGTCCGAGAGCCAACGACAACCGCGCGGCTGCGGTCCTGCAGTGCCGCAGTCACAACCTCTGCGGCACTGGCCGTACCACCATCGACCAGGACAACAACCGACGTCGTCGTGTTGCCGTCGCCGACCGCGTTCAGAACGCGGTCGGGGGCATCACGTTGCTCGTAGGACACCACCGGTCCGCCATCTAGGAACACCGATGCCACCTCGACCGCCTCGTCGAGCAGGCCACCGTTGTTACCGCGAAGGTCAAGCACCACGCCACCGGCGAACGCGGCGGGGTCTTGCTCCAGTGCCTGTCGTACCTCGCGCCCAACCCCCCTTGTGAAGCTTCGGATTTCGATCCGCAGCACCCCGCCAGCAAGGCGGTCGACCACGACATCGTCGGTGGCCAGCACCGATCGGGTAAGTGTGTACTCAGCGCTCACTCCAGCGCGTACGGCGTTAATCACCACCGTGCTGCCGTCTGCACCTCGGAGGCGTTGGACGACCTCTCCAACAGATCCACCCTGCGTCGACCAGCCGTCGACAGCGGTGATCACATCGCCGGGAAGCAGACCAGCCGACGCCGCAGACGAGTCCGCAGTGACGCTGGACACCACCACACCTCGCGAACCCGAGCGCACCCAAAGTCCAACCCCGGAGTAGCGACCCTGCAGCGCGTCCTGGAAAGACGCGTATTGGCTGGGTTCGTAGTAGGCCGACCAACGGTCTCCTAACGCCTTGAGCATGCCCTCCACTGCTGCGCGCTCGAGCTGTTGGCGGTCGACCGGCTGGGCAGCAGACGACTCGATTCGATCGGCTGCTGCGTCAATAACCCCCACGTTGCCGTGACTGCCAACTACGCCGGTGACAACGCCCGCGCCGTAGGAGACTCCGATTGCTGCCACGGCCGCAATTGCAGTAGCCACGCGGCGAGCCAGGGGAGACATGAGGGGCAGTCTACGGCGAGCAGGCGACCGCCCAGAAACGCTTAGGGGCAGAACTCACTTTGGGGAGTCTTGCTGCCACCGAACCAACCCATGGGGTCGAAGGGAACTCCGTTGATGTGGACTTCGAAATGAAGGTGAGGCCCGGTCGCCCAGCCTGTCTCCCCCACGAGGCCGATCACCTCACCGGTCTTGACGTGATCACCAGGGCTGACCAGGAATCGCGACTGGTGGGCGTAGAACGTCGACAGCCCATCGCCATGATCGATCAAGGTGTTGTTTCCGTAGGGCCCGTCGAGCTCAGCCTTGGTCCAGACGACGGTGCCGCTGTGGGCTGCATGGATTTCGGTGCCAGTGCTCGCTGCCAGGTCGATGCCGGTGTGACAGCTCAGGTAGTGGTAAACCGGGTGCTCGCGCCAGCCGACACCCTGCACCATGGGCGCGCCAGGGATGGGCCAGATCAGTTTTCCGGTGGGCTGTCCAGCACCGCTCGAGGTCTGCGATGCGATCTGCTGCTCGAGTGCGTCTTGGGCGTCCTTAAGGTCAGCCAGTCGCTGCCGCTCGGCCGCGTGCTCCTTCGCCGCTGTGGCCAATGCCTGGCTACGCAGATCGATCAAAGACTTGATTTTTGCCTTGGCAGCCTTAGCTTCCTCCGCGAGTGTCCCCAGCTGTTCCACTTGCTTTTCGGCTTCGGTTTCCACCGTCCCGATCGCCTCTTGGGTCACCTGCACCTGCTGCTCGCGAGCCGCCAAGATGGCCTGGTCCTGGGTGAGCTGGTCGACGACCGCCGCCTGCGAGTCGGTCACGGTCTGGCTGGCCATCAGGCTCTGGACGAACTCGGCTGGCGACTCGGCGTTCAAGATGACCTCAAGCTGCGCAAAACCGCCCGACTGATACTGATAGCGAACGATCCGCGCAATCAGGGTCTGCGAAACGGTGATCCTGGCTTGGGTCTGGTCAATCTCGACCTGAACTTTTTGCTCTTCGGCCCGCAGCTCGCGCAACCGCTGCCGAATCAGACTCAGTTTGTGCTTCGCGGTGTCAAGGCGGCCCATTGCCGAGTCGTAGGCAGCGCGTGCGGTGGGCAGCTCAGCCTGCGCCTTAGCAAGATCCGCAGCAGCCGCCTGCATCTGTTTGGAGGACGACTCCAAGTCGGCTCGAGTATTCGCGATCTGGTTGTCGAGTTGATCTTGCTTATCGTGCAGGTTGTCGTCGGCCGACGCGGGGACCAGGGCGCCACCAGCCAGCGCTACTACGACGAGTAGCACCGACATCGATTTACGGGCGCGCACAGGTTTCCCTCCTCCGACCTTCATCGGCCTATACCCGAAGGTACTTCAGCAGAGTGAGATAGGAGACCACAATCGAAACGACCAGTCCCACGACCATGACCAGCGCACACGTGGTGAGCACGTGGGACCAGCCGATATAGGCCGCTTGGTTGAAAGCGAAACGTTCTCGGAAGAGCTGATCAACAAAGAAGTACTTGCCGATCGCCACGTAGACGCAGGCGATCAAGCCCCCCACCACGCCAGCAAAGGCGCCTTCGAGCAGGAACGGTAGTTGAATCGACAAGTTCGACGCCCCGACCAGCCTCATGATCGACGTCTCCCGCCGTCGGCTGAATGCTGCGACTCGGATCACGACAACGATCAGCAGGATCGTCGCCAACATCGCGACAGCCGCAACGACAAGTGAGCCCAAGCGGAAACCGTTGAGCACGCTGAACAGCGCCTCAAAGATTGAGCGACTGTCGACAACGTTGGCGATGCCAGGTCTTCCTTCAAAAGCACTAGCCACTACGGAGTAGTCAGTCTCGGGGTCCACGAGCTTGACGCGGAATGACTCGGGTAGGTCGTCGGCGGTGATGTTGTCGGCAATCTCGGTGCCGGCGTACTCCTCCTGGAAGCGTTCATACGCCTGTTGCTTGGACTCGTAGAAGATCTCTTTGACCTGGGGTAACGCTTGCAGGTCCGACTGGATTTGCTGACGCTGTGCGTCGGTGATCGCACCGTCAGGACACGACGCAAGGTCGGTGTCGATGTCACTGCACAGGAAGAGTGAAACTTCGACTCGGCCGAACCAGAACTTCTGCATCTCGTTGATCTGCTGGCGAATCAGATTCGCCGTTCCCAGCAAGCCAAGCGCGATGCTGATTACCAAGACAGCTGCCACCGTCATCGTCAGATTTCGACGCAGGCCAGTGATTGCCTCGCCAACCACCAAGTTGATACGCATAGATGCCTTCGGGTCTGGGAACGGTCGGGTTATCGGGCGAAGCCGTACACGCCACGAGCTTGGTCGCGCACGAGAAGTCCGCGTTCCAACTCGATGACGCGTCGTCGCATTTGATCGACGATGTCAGCGTCGTGCGTAGCCATGACAACAGTGGTTCCGGTTCGGTTGATTCGATCGAGCAGCTTCATGATTCCAACACTCGTGTGCGGATCAAGGTTTCCCGTCGGCTCATCGGCAATCAAGATGGCGGGTCGGTTCACGAACGCTCGCGCGACAGCCACACGTTGCTGTTCACCACCGGAGAGCTCGCCAGGGAAACGGCCTTCCTTTCCAGCGAGCCCGACCAACTCCACGATCTCGGGCACGACCTTTGCAATCACGTGGTTGGGACGGCCCGTGACCTCCAACGCGAACGCGACGTTTTCGTGCACCGTCTTGTTGGGCAGCAACCGGAAGTCCTGAAAGACCGTGCCGATCTGACGGCGCAAGGTTGGGACTTTCCAGTTGGACAGCCTGGCGATGTCTTTGCCCGCCACATACACGGTGCCCGACGTTGCCCGCTCTTCACGTAGCACCAACCGAAGGAACGTCGACTTGCCTGAGCCGGAGGCACCGACCAGAAAGACAAACTCGCCCTTCTCGATCTCCAACGAAATGGAGTCGAGCGCAGGTCGTGCCTGCGTCGGGTAAATCTTGGTGACAGCGTCAAGCCTGATCATGTGTGGGGCCGGGCCGGGTCGGGGGCAGGGGGAAGTGCGGCCGAGGCGTCCCCGAGTCTACGTCCGAACCTGCCCGACCTCTGACACCCACGAGCCACCGCGTGGCGAAGGGGCAGGCGCCGGGAATGGACTGGTGGTCATCGCGGTCAACGGGAGGCCCAGGATCAGCCAAGGGCCAAACGCAAGGAAGGACGCGACCGAAGTCGCGCCCTTCCTTACTACGTGCTCACTTCTTCCTAGCCGTGTCCGAGGCTAGCCAGATCGACCTGGCCCGGATCGTGCTAGTGCTTGCGGCTGTATCGCACGGGAACTAGTCGCCCAGGTCCCATCAGAAGCAGCGCTCCGAGTCCGATCAGCAACAGTGACGCGGCCAGCGCACCCATGATGGGGACACCCGCTCCCGTGTGTGGCAGCTCGGCTGCGGCGGTCAACCGGGTTGGCTTGACCGAAGTGTCGTTGCTCGGGTGGTGCCCCGGCTCACTGTGGCCGGTCTCGGTAGGCGAAACCGACGTCGACTTAGTGGTCGGCGGAGTCGTCGGAGGCGTGGTCGGCGGCGTAGTGCTCGGGGTCGCCGTCTCCGATGTCTCTGTTTCGGTCGGTGTTGGGGTTTTGGTGGTCTTGGTCTCTGACGGAGTCGGTGTTGGTGTCGGCTCGTCGCAGATCACCTTGAACACCTTGGACTTGGCTTTGACGTCGTCAAGTGCGCCACCCGGCAACTGCTTGCCGTACAAGGTCGCCTTGTAGTGACCGTCAGGAACGCTTAGTCCGCCGTCGTTGACATACGAAGTGGCGTAGAAGCCGTTCGCATCGGTTGGGCCGAAGGAAATCGGACCGTACGAACCACTGGACTGGCCCTGACCGTCGATCGAGATGTATCCGGTCTGGTCGGGGTCGAACGAGAAACCTTCAAAGTTGAAGATGCAGACCTTGGGATCGTTGTCCTCAAAGCCTGAAGGCGTTCCCTGTTCGTGAACCTTCAGGGTGCCCTTGTTGCCTGGCGTACCGCCGGGGTTGCCCGCAGCGACCGCAGTACCAATTCCCAACCATGGCAGCGGGGCCAAAGCCACCAGCAACGCTCCGCCCCAACGCGCTACCTGTGTGCGCTTGGAAAGCCGCATGACCGAATCCCTCCTGATAAGAAAGGGCCGGTCTCACCGCTGGCTCCCCGTGACCTCTGGACTCCGCACGTCCAGGGTGACCGATCAAACGATCACGGATCAACGCTTCCCTCGCCTGCGTACTCTAGCCATAGGCGGTCACAGACTGTTGGCGACGCCCGGGTTAGTTCACCCGAATGGCCGCCCGTAATCGGTAACGCAGCGTTGCTGATCCACTCCGGGATGCGTCCGATCTTGCCCCGATCTACTGCAAAGCAGGGTAAAACGGTCAGACCGCCGCGCGCTCTTCCTTCATGCGCCAGCGGATGCCCGCCTCAATGAAGCCGTCGATGTCACCGTCAAGAACAGCCGACGGGTTTCCCACTTCGAACTCGGTCCGCAGGTCCTTGACCATTTGGTAGGGGTGCAGCACGTAGGAGCGCATCTGGTTGCCCCACGACCCAGCGGTATCGCCCTTCAGGGCGTTCATCTTGGCCTGTTCTTCTTCGCGCCGACGCACCAGCAGACGGGCCTCCAACACCCGCAGCGCTGCCGCGCGGTTTTGAATCTGCGACTTCTCGTTCTGACAGCTAACGACGATCCCCGTCGGGATATGCGTGATGCGAACGGCAGAGTCGGTGGTGTTCACGCTCTGTCCCCCGGGTCCGCTCGACCGGAACACATCGATGCGCATCTCTGACTCCGGGATATCGATGGAGTCGGTCTGCTCAACAACGGGCAACACCTCAACGCCGGCGAACGACGTCTGTCGCCGCCCCTGGTTGTCGAACGGCGAGATGCGAACGAGGCGGTGCGTGCCTTGCTCAACACTCAATGTGCCGTACGCATATGGAGCTTTGACGGCAAAGGTTGCTGACTTGATCCCAGCTTCTTCAGCGTAAGAGATGTCATACACCTCGGTGGGGTAACCGTGACGCTCACTCCATCGCAGGTACATACGCATGAGCATCTCGGCCCAGTCAGCGGCGTCCACTCCGCCGGCCTCCGACCGAATGGTCATCAAAGCTTCGCGGGCGTCGTACTCACCAGACAGCAAGGTGAGCACTTCTTGCTCGCCGATCGCCTTGGTTAGGTCGGCTAGCTCTCGCTCTGCTTCGGCGAGCGCGTCTGCGTCTCCCTCGTCGTCGGCCAGCTCGAAAAGCAAGCCGATGTCGTCGGCTCGCTGACGCAGTGACTCGGATCGTCGAAGCGCACCCTGCACGTATGAAAGGCGGCTAGTTACCTTTTGTGCAGCCTCGGGGTCGTCCCACAGATCAGGGGCCGCAGCCCGTTGCTCAAGATCGGCGGCTTCCGCACGCATGCTCGGCAGATCTAAGACCGACTCGATGCTGGACAGCGTCTGCCCCAGCTCAGCGATCGCATCAACCTGTTCTGGGGTAGCCACGTCGCAAGACAGTACGTGAAACAGCCAACCGGACGCCCAACCACCTCAACTGCCCTTCCAAGTTGATCACGCTGGCGACTCAGTTGATGACTGCGGACTGCGCGGTCGACACCGCGTCGACGTGAACACCGTTGCGCGACCCGGGAGTTACTACGTTGACAATCGGCAACGTGACTGTGGCACTCAGTTCGACTCGTACGGTTGTGGCTGTCACAACGATCCCAATATTCAGATCGTCGTACTCCGCTTGAATCCCAGCGTCTACCAAGTAGTTCTCAACCGCCTCACGTGCCGCACCTTCGTCCAACCGCAGGGGTCCGTGCGCGGGAAGGCCATTGCGATACAGGGCCGCCCTGTCAACGGCCTGGGCTCCGGCGAGTACAGCTCCGTCTGCGGCCGAATTCAGCGACTGTCGCCCGAGGAAGAGAACAGTCACGTCAATCACCACCGCCACCAAGAGCCCAGCTATCACGACCAACCCCAAGATCAGCAGCAGCACTGTCCCCTCATCGGGGGAAGCCCTGACGCGAGGTACTTGTCTCATGGCCGGAGGTCGGAGTACACGTCAACGGTCTGGGTGTGCGTCGCGGAAATGGGTATGGCAACGAGCCCACTGGAAATGCCGGGGATCAATGGCAGCTCGACCTCGGTGCTGAATGAAACTCGCACACGACCCCCTGGTGTCAGACACGGGGAAGCCGAGCATGTGATCGCAAGTTCACCATCAGCCAAAGTCAGGCCGTGATCGGCGAGTGCAACCTGGGCAGCATCGTGAGCTCGTTGTTCGGCTTCGGCCGTCGAAGGTGCGAGGACGAATACTCGGGCTGCCTCTCGCGTTGCCGAGTTCGTCGCGAACGCTGCGCGTTGCACGTCGAAGGCCGCAAGCAGGATGTAGACCAACGGAACGACCAGGGTGACGGCGAGCACTAAGAACTCGATCATCGCCGCCCCGTCGTCGTCGCGTTGCACTAGGACTCCTCCATGGCATGACCGGTCACGATGAGTGCGTCGCTGGGCCCGATCCAGCCAAAAACCGGAAGTTGCGTGCGTACTTCGACCACCACGGTGGAAATCCCACCGACGTCGTCGTATCCGGCGGTCACATCACTTGCGTAACTGGCTGGCAGCGTCTGCTGAATCAGTTCGGCGGTATAGGCGGCGCCGTCATCGGGCGATCGGTCGGCAGCCGCGGCGTAGCGTGCACCCTCGGCAGCGTCGGCAACCAGCGTGTTTCGAATGTGGATCGCGAACGCCAACTGAGCGACCGCGAGGACCAGGACGATGACGAGAATCGAAACCAACACGAACTCGACCACTGCTGACCCATCGTCATCAGGTCTCACGGGCCGGTGACTCTGCCCAACGCCGACGAGAAGATCTGGCGCAGTTGATCGTCTGCCACCAACCACAAGGCACTGACTAGGCCGGCAGTCATTACGGTAACGAGTACCCAGCCGGGCACGTCTCCTCGTTCGTCGTGCCAACTGAGTACCAACCGCGCATGTAATCGTCGAAACATCGTCAACACTCTCCTTCGTCGCGTGAATACATCGATTGACCAACACCATCAAGACCCCAGAGACAACCCGTAAAACCCAGGAAACAACGCAAAGAGAACGGATAGGGGCAGGACTAGGAACACAACCGGAATCATCATTCCAATTTCCTTACGTCCGCCTGCTTCTATGAGTTCTCGACGTCCCACCTCGCGAGCATCTGCGGTCTGCGCCTGAAGCACGTCGGCCAGCGGAGTGCCGCGTTCCAAAGCGACGACGACTGCGTCAACAAATCGCCGAACCTCCGTCAGTTCGACCCGATCGGCGAGTCGCGTGAGCGCGTCAGCAGTTGGTGTCCCGGAACGAATATCGCGAAGGCTGCGCGATAACTCTTGGGCGAAGGCGCCATGGCCAACTCGACTGGCTCGTTCCAACGCTGTTGTAAATCCCTCGCCGGCGCTTACTGACAGCGCGAGTAACTCAACGATCGTAGGGAATTCGGTACGCATTTGTGCGGTGCGCCGATTCACCGCAACCGTCAAGGCCCTGTCACAGGCGAGGACCCCGAACAAGCCGCCGCACAGCACTAACGCTGTCCCAGGCACCAACGCGGGCCTGCTCCCCGCTGCAGTGCGAAGCGCCAAAACGACGACCGCGGCACCGGACGCACATAGTGCCCAGAACAGTTGCTCCAGCCGGAACCGATCTACCGATCGGTCATTTCCCAATCTGTCGAGCCTGGTTCGAACAGAGCTACTCCCACCCGAGATTCGCTCAACGCGTCGAAGCAAGTCTGAGATCACCGGTTGAAGTAGACGCACTGCCGTTGGAAGAGACAACCCTGTGGGTGAGTCGCTGAAAAGCTTGGACGGCCGACCAACTAGACCGAGATACGGCTCAACACGCTGCGTCAGCCGAACCGGCCGAAAAGCAGGAATAGAGGTAACCACCAGGCACAGTCCCGCAGCAAGACCAAGCGAACAAAGCAGCGTCCACGCCGTCATCGGAGCACTCGCTGTTCAACGGGGAGTCGTCCTATCCGCATCATCAATCGGTAAGCAACAAATGAAGTGACCGCACCAAAGACCAACACCAGTACGCCAGCGGGCGAGTCATAGGCGTTCACAGCCTCTGGGCGCAGAGATAGCAGCATCAACAAGACCCATGGGGCCGCGACTGCCAACCTGGCTGCATTGACAGTCCAGCTTTGGCGACTCTCGAGTTCACCTCGAGTGCGGGCATCGTCTCGCAGGAAGCTCGACAAGGTGCGAAGCAAGCGCCCAAGGTCATGGCCGCCAACCTCGCGCGCCAGGCGCAGTGACTCCACGACTCGGTCCCCAACGGGATCAGCGAGCGATTCCTTGAGGTGGTCCAAACTCTCGTTGAACCGGCCCGAGACGCGATAGTCCTCCGCGAACTGGCTGAACGGTGCGCGCAGCGCCTCGGGGCCAGCCTCTCCGATCTGGACGAGCGCCTCCGGCAACGACAACCCTGCCCGCACCCCGGATGCGAGATGGTCGATGGTGTCCGGCCAAACGGCTCGTAGCGCGTCACGACGACGGCGCTGTCGGTAGCGGACGAGCAAAATAGGCGCCGCGCATGCCGTTAACCCCAGAAACCCACTGATGACTACTGAATGCGACAGGCTCAGCACGACCAGGCTGGTCGTGGTCCCGCACGCAAGGCACACGCCGACCAACCGCGCTGACGAAATCTCCGCGAACCCTGCTTGTGCCAAGGACTCAGCCAGCCAGCCCCACAATCGATGCTGGCGAACCCGTTGCGGCGTCGTCGTTGCGCGCCAGATGAGCGTCAGCCCACAGGCAGTTAGACATCCCAACCCAAAGCCCGTCACAGCGCACCAGCCGAGGTGGACGCTAATAGTTCGGACAGGTCGTAGCCGTGATCGACAAAGCGCTCCTGATGCGGTGGGTACCCCGACGCGCGCCGAAGTTCGCCGGCATCCGTTAGGAACAGCGGCTCAATTTCGACGATGCCTTGTTCAGCCCTGCCTGGCACAGCAACAATCTCGCGAACGCGACGCGCGCCGTCTGCACTTGTCGTCGCATGGATGACGATGTCAATACATGCGGCAACAGTTGGAACGACGAAGGCGTGTCCAACGTTCTACAAGCGACACCTAGCGTGCTGCACAGTTTCAGAATCTACTACCCGATTTCGTGCGGACGGGTTTGGCACTTCGCCTTGCCTTTCGTGGCGTACAGAGCGCCTTCATTCGTGACGGTCACCGTGGTGAAGAAGTTCGCGGACTTGCCAGGCTTG
>DATKIY010000141.1:0-5241 GCA_035543875.1 Actinomycetes bacterium
GACCGGTTGTGGGAGGCGCATTTCATTCGCGATATCGGGCTTCCCGGGCTTGGGTCGCTCGACCCGGTGGTCTGGTTCGGGATCTTCGGTGCAGTTTCGATGGTCCTTGGCCTTGTCGCATCGGAGTACTTGGTCCGGCGTTTTGAGAAGGTGGGACAAGAGCGTCTAGCCCGCTTGTTGTTTGTCTTCTCCGCCGTGCAGGTGGTCACGGTGGCGGTCTTCGCTCTCACCGGGAACTTCGCCGTGGCCGCCGCGGGGATGTGGGGGTACTACTTGACGCGATCGTTGATTGACCCGGTGTACAACACATGGGTGAACGAACAAATCAGTGACTCCAGTGTGAGAGCCACGGTTATTTCCATCACCGGCCAATCCGATGCGATTGGTCAGGTGGTGGGCGGTCCAGGTGTCGGCGCCCTCGGTTCCATCTTCTCCATCCGGGTTGCCCTGTTGGCGGGAGCTGCGCTGATTGCGCCGGCGTTGGCGCTGTATGGACGTGCGATTCGTCACGGCGGTAGCGAGCCAGAGCTATCGGAACTGTCTCCGACGGCTGGTGCATGAAACAACCTCACACGGCAGACTCCACGGGTGAGGTGGAACCAGGCGTGACGCGAACCATCAGGGGTCTGGCCCTTGGTTGCCATCCCGGCCCAACAGTTGTCGTCACGACGATCACGGCGGCACTGGCCGTTGGTGTAGGACAAACACTTGCTGGCACGGTCCTTGCCGCGGTGGCAGTCTTCGTGGGTCAGCTGTCGATCGGTTGGTCGAATGACTGGCTCGACGCGACCCGTGACGCTGACAGCTATCGGACTGACAAACCGACGGCCACTGGTGACATCCGGGCGGGTGTACTGCGAAATGCTGCGCTCGTTGCGTTGGCCTTAGACATCCCGCTGTCGTTTCTGAACGGCACCAGCGCCGGATGGGCACAGCTGGTCTTAGTCGGGTCGGGATGGGCATACACCCTCGAGCTCAAGCGAACGGTTGTCTCCTGGTTGCCATATGCGTTCGGCTTCGGCGCTCTACCAGCGTTCATCACGCTCGGACTTTCCAGTGAGGTATGGCCACCTTGGTGGGCCATGGCTGTGGGAGCCCTGTTGGGCGTCGGCGCCCACTTCGCCAACGTCCTGCCAGATATCGACGAGGATCTCGCCGCGGGTGTACTCGGGCTCCCACAACGACTAGGGACGAGCCGCGCTGGTTGGCTAGCGATTGCTTTCCTCGTTCTGGCCTCTGGTCTGCTCGTGGTTGCACCAGGCGTCGCGACTTCCTGGTTTACCTGGTTGGGGTTTGGCGTGGTGCTGTCGTTGGCCGGCTGGGCGGTGCGGTCACTGCTACCACCAGAAAGTGTGGCCACGGTATTTCGTGCGGCCATGCTTATCGCGCTGGTCGATGCTGTCCTGTTCGTTCACTCGGCCACCGCGGTCACCCACTAAGCAGACTGCACGGTGGACCATTCCAGCCCATCCACTCACTAGGTAACAATGTGGAAAGTGGACCTGCGCCGGCCTCACGGGCCTTAAGGTTCGATCAACTGCACCGGGTGCAACTCCGCGACTCGTGGCATTCAGCACTGGGGGTTTCCATGTCGAGTCGAAGTCGCGTCCTCACGGCAGCTTGCTCTGTGGCACTGGTCGCCACAATGACGTCGAGTCATGTCGCAGAGGCTGACGCGCTGAGTATGCCAGCGCCTATTGACGCCATAGTCCACGGCGATGTCACGCAGTACCAATGGATGCTTCCGGCGGTCAACGCGACGGCAGCCCAAAGTGAAGCGACCGGCGCTGGCGTCACGGTCGCCATCATCGACACCGGGGTGGACGCGACCCACCCCGACCTCGAGGGGCGCGTCGTCCCAGGTGCAATAGTGAAAATCAACGACGTGACATCAAAACCGGAGCTGGTTCCTGCCACAGTCGAGGAGACATCTGACGACTGGTACGGCCATGGCTCCCACGTTGCTGGCATCATCGCTGCCGATGACGACGGCAACGGGGTTACCGGCATAGCGCCCGATGCCGAGATCATGCCGATCGACTTGCTACCTCGCCGTGTCTGGCTGAACGACATCAAGTTTTGGAACTTGGTAGCTGACGGCATCCATTACTCAGTTGCCCAGGGCGCGGACGTCATCAACATGTCACTCGGCGGACCGTCGAGCGGGATTGCGATCACCGACAAGACGCAGAAGTATCGCGACGCGCTCGACAACTTGTGCGCTGCCGTTGACGACGCCAAAGCCGCGGGCACAGTTGTCGTAGCCGCCGCTGGCAACTCCGGCAGCTGGGGCAACCCTGAGCTAAAGCCGGGAGCCTGCCCTGGCTCTGTCACGGTCGCCGCGCTGTCCCCCTCGCTGGACCGTACGTACTGGTCGTCCTTCGACGCGTCCGTTGATCTGGCTGCGCCAGGCGAAGATGTGCTATCGGTTGATTCGACGGTTGCTGAGAATTCCGCCACGCCGCACCTGTTTGCCAGCGGTACGTCGATGGCGACACCAGTGGTGGCCGGAGTCGCTGCTCTGCTCTCAGAGCAACATCCCGGTTGGTCTTCACAACAGATCGAAGACCAGATGACATCCACTGCTAAGGACCTCGGAGTATCCGGCCGCGACCCCGACTACGGCTACGGGATCGTTGACGCCGCGGCTGCGGTCGGAGCTGCTGCACCCTCTCCGAAGAAGCAGAACTTCTTTGCGACTTGGTACGAGCCAGTGTGGGACGCCCCGGGTGACGAATCCGTCGTGTCTTGGACCACTCCTGACGCAGATCCCGTGACGGGCTACACGGTCACGGTATACACCGACACCACTGCAGCCACCTACAACGTCGACGGGCTTACAGTGCGCACGCAAGTTCTGCTTCCACCGGGTGCTTGGTTCACCGTTACCGCCCACACGACCGCTGGCGACGTGGTCTCTTATCCCGCGTCGCGATATGTGCGCGATCGTGGCGACAGTCCGGAGCGGCTCCAGGGCATCAAGCTCGCTCGCAAGGGCGACTCGATGATCATCAGCTGGGACAAGCCAGCCGACCGAGACAAGATTGACGTCATCAAGGGCCTGGTGCACTTCGAGGGACCGGGCGGGGCCGCGGAGCGTCGCCTGAAGGTTGATCCGGATCAGCCATTCCCGACCAGCATCAAGATCCCATTGCCGAAAGCCGGGCGTTGGTCTGACGCGCATGTCCACCTTGGGCTGTACAACAAGGATGACCAGGGCGAAACCATCGGGGTCCGTTGGATGACTCCCAACGTCAAGTCCCCTGCCTTGTACGGCTCACACGTCGCTTCGATCGTCGGTGCTGGTGCACGCAACGTAGAGGTTGCTGGCGCTATGAGTCGACTCAACGCGAAGCGCGTCTGCGGCAAGAACCTGTGTGAGGGCGAATCGGCGGTGCTTGTAGTCGACCGGGGGCGCAGCAACGACAAGTTCGATGTCGTGTTTACCTCGCGTGGGGTCTTCCACACGATCGTCGATGTCCCGAGGGGAACTGACTCACTGCGCGTGCGCATCGTCGGCCCAAAGCGACTAGACAGCGGTCCGTTCCAGAAGGTCCAAGTAGACGGTGGTAATGGCGGAGGATCTGACTGCAGAAGGGGTCAAACCACGCCTCGGGGTTGTTAGCCAACAGCTCGGGTTGGCTGACGACTTAGAACAGCTGAAGCGGGAGCATTTCGACGCTCACGGCCATGGCACAGCCGAGCTGCTGACCGGTTTGTCTAGCGAACCCCTCCAAGAACTCGGAGGGATCGCCAGCATCTGGACCCAAGCCCTCGAGGTATGCCTTGTGCTCGTGTAAGGACGCAAGACCGGCTGCGAAAGTGTCAGTGACGTCCACACCATGCGTGGCATTGGGTGATCCGGCCGCCCAGACCTCCTTGACGCCTGACCAGGGCTCGAGACCGTCGTCGAGTAGTTCGGTAAACACCCAACGATTGCCTGCGTCGCGTGCGGCGTCCAACGTCGCACGGCCACCAGCGATGTGGTCGGCCTGATTCAACATGACGCCGCCATATGTCTCGCGGAAGTTCACGGTGATGACGATTTCAGGTCGGTGCCGCCGGATCGATGCGGCGATCGCACTGCGCATGGGTAGCCCGTACTCCAGCATCCCGTCCGGCATACCAAGAAACTCCACTATGTCTACGCCTACCTGCGCGCACGCCTTCCGCTGCTCTTCCTCGCGCAGCGGACCACACTCGTCGGGGTTCAGTGAGTCAATCCCTGCTTCCCCACTGGTGAGTAGGCAGTAGGCCACGGTTTTTCCTTGGCCAGTCCAGCGGGCGATGGCAGCAGCTCCGCCGTACTCCATGTCGTCGGGATGTGGCACAACTACAAGCGCGCGCTCCCAATCCTCACGTAGACGCTCGAGGGCAGGTGGGGCCTCGGACACAAGAACTCCTCAAGAAAGCGACGGCAGGGCGTACGTCCAGCAATCTAGTCGGCTGGTACGCGCTTGTCGGTGGTGGCCGGCTGACCCGGACGGGCGCCCGCCGATCGGGCGAACGAAGGTCGCTTCGCGGGCAAAACCGGCCTGGTTTGGTCACTGTTGGTAACGCCAGCACGCAACGGCCGATCGAACGATCACTGTGTGTGGTGGGAAGACCGGTCAACTCGGGGAGAAACGAGCGGCGTTGCCGCGAGAGGGGAAAAGCATGTCACCACGATCCAAAGGGCTCCTGATTGTTGGCGGCGCAGCTGCGCTGGCTGCTGGGCTCGTTCCGATGAGCGGCGCAATGGCCGCTGATCCAGTCGGAAACAACGGCACCGTCAAGATTGATGGCGTCGCGTTTGACACTGCGCCGGACAACCAGCCGCACGTTGGTTGCAACTTCCAGGTCGACTGGTACGGCTTCGACGCAGGTGCCATCAACTCTCACGTCACGTTCGAGGCACAGCCGCCGACTGGGCGGGGAATCCTGCTACAGGACGACGTCAATGTTGGGGAGGATGCTGCTGGCGGCGGCACCGACCTTGACTTCGAAAAGGTGTACAACCTCACCGGTCCCCTGCTAGGTGGCGGATACAAGCCGCACCCGATTCAGGGTTACCACGTGATGCTCACTATCAACACTGACGGCGCACAAGGTGCAGACGTCAAGCACAAGGTTTTCTGGGTTCAGGCTTGTGATTCTGGATCGGGCGGCTCCAACTAGCGACGAGCACCCTCTGCAGAAGGGCGGTACGGAACTCTCCGTACCGCCCTTCGCTTGAGATTTGCCAGGATGGTCCACATGAGC
>DATKIY010000142.1:0-2177 GCA_035543875.1 Actinomycetes bacterium
ATTTCTCTGGCAAGCAAATCTTGGGCGTTTACAACTCGGCCGAGAGTCCCGGCTCAATCGCCGCGGGCAATCTGTTGAGGACCGCAGAAGTGCCTCAGGCGATGGTGGACGCCTTCCAGGGGACGAGCGGAGAGCTTGAGACACGGTTGCTGCGTGGTCTCCAAGCCGGCTTACAAGTCGGCGGCGAGACCGGACCAGTCCACTCAGCTGGTCTGGCGACCGTGCGATCCGTCCCATGGCGAGACACCGACTTGCGCGTCGACTGGGCAGAGCGCGCCCCGATCGCACAGCTGGCGGACCTCGTGGAACGTTGGCTTCCGCAACGTGATGCGTATGTGACCCGTGCTATCGACCCGGCGAGCGCTCCCTCATACGGAGTGCCTGGTGATGACTGATAGCAAAACCCACGCCCAGCAGCAGATTGCCAACAGCGCGGAACGTCTAGTCGGTCTCGCCGACAGTCTGCACGCCAACCCAGAGACCGCTTGGGAAGAGTTTGAGTCGAGCGAGCGGGTGGCTGACCTGCTGCTTGAGTCCGGCTTCGACGTAACAACGGGATACCTCGGGTTTGAAACCGCGTTTCACGCCACAATCGGTACCGGACCGATTCGGGTCGGGATTTGCGCGGAGTACGACGCACTGCCAGGGCTCGGACACGCGTGCGGGCACAACCTCATTGCCGCGATGTCGAGCGGTGCCGCTACGGCGTTAGCACCCCAAGTCGACAGTCTCGGCATCACCATCGAGGTTTTCGGCACGCCAGCAGAAGAAGGCGGAGGCGGCAAGATTGAAATGCTTCAGCGCGGTGCGTTCGCGGGACTCGATCTCGCGATGATGGCGCATCCGGCGCCAGTCGACATCGCCGAGGCTCGTCCGTTCGCCGTGTCACACTCTCGAATTGGCTACCAAGGCAAGGCGGCACATGCCGCGGCTTACCCAGAACAGGGAATCAACGCTGCTGACGCTTTCACCATCGCTCAGGTGTCGCTGGGACTGCTCCGACAACAGCTACCACCCTCAGTTCGGGTACACGGAATCGTCACCGACGGCGGTGAGGCTCCTAACGCGATTCCGGAGCGAACAACAGGTCGCTGGTACGTGCGCGCTGAAAGCCTGGCAGAACTTGGCGCAGTCGAACCCCGCGTCTGGGCATGCTTTCAAGCAGGTGCGGTGGCAACCGGGTGCGAGTTGGCCGTCGAGCCGGAGAGCCACCCGTACTCAGAGTTCCGAAACAATGACCATGCCCTCGCCTTCTACCGACAGAACGCCATCGCACTCGGCCGCACTTTCGACATCTCGCAGGCCAGCCGCATGAACAGGGCATCGACTGACATGGGGAACGTGTCCCAGGTTGTTCCAGCTATTCACCCCTACATCGGGATCAAGTCGCTACCTGCCGTCAACCACCAACGGGAGTTCGCCGCGCACTGCGTGGGTGGCCACGCTGAGCGGGCCGTGCTTGACGGAGCAACCGCCTTAGCCTGGACCGCCATCGACGTGTCCGGTATGGCCTCACACGCCGCTTAGTCCCTTGACCAACAGGATGATCCCGATGACGGTGATGACCACTGCCATGACGATGGCGTTGTTGCGCTGCAGCCAGTCCTTGGCTCGTCCGAGGGGAACCAAAGTTGCTTCACCAAAAGCTACAAACAATGCGACAGGAGTGGCCACGCTGATGGAAGCGACCAAGGTGAACAGGCCGACAGCGACGATCTCGCTTGAGACGGAGCCCTTCACGTCTGCGATCGTCAAGCCACTAGCTGCCGCCAACAGCAGAACCTTCGGGTTAGCCGCTGACAACAGCAGCCCCAAGCGGAGTGCAGCCGACGGCGCTGCATCAGCAAGTGATGCCATCCAGCCGGGAACCTGAGCAGAAGTGCCACGTGCGAGCCACTGTCGGGCACCCAACACCACCAGAGTCACGCCGACGGCGGTTTGCAACCATGAAGCCCAAGTCGGCGTTGACTTGGCCTGATCAATGAAGTCACCGAGAAACACAAACACTGTCGTGGCGAGTCCGACTCCGATGACCCACCCGGTCAAGAATGCCAAGGCTGCTTTCGGTGCACCGGGATTGAACAACAGCAAGATCACCGGTATGACCGGAAAGGGAGAAACGGCAATGGCTATCGCGAGCGGCAACACCTCGGATGTCACTACGTTCCTCTCGGTGA
>DATKIY010000143.1:0-21715 GCA_035543875.1 Actinomycetes bacterium
TACTGCTTTGAAGTCTGCACCCGCGGTGAACTTGGGCACCGACTTCTTCTTGGTCTTAACAGTTTCGCCCGTTTGCGGGTTACGTGCCTTGCCCGCTGGGCGGATGCGGCGCTCGAACTTGCCGAATCCGGTGATTGCCACGGCTTCGCCCTTGGCAACGTGATACGTGATCGTGTCGATCACTGACTCGAGCGCGGTCTGCGCAGCTCGACGGTTGCCGTCGAACCGAGTCGATAGTTCTTCAATGAGCTGAGCCTTGTTCACTGCTTCCCCTTCGAAAGCTGGAGTCGGGGTCTTCCCCGACTTGCAAGGCGACGGTAGGCAATATGCGGCCAAGACACAATCACCAAGGGACGTGAATTTCCTTGTGTCGCAAGGAGATTCGTCACATTTGCAGACGCCCGTAAGATCAACCGGCGATGGTAGTAGGTCCCCAGGACGGCCGACTGGCCTCAAATTCGCCAATGGAATCGGTGTGACGAAGTGTCAGTCCGACGTCGTCGAGGCCCTCCATCAGCCGCCAGCGTGCATAGTCATCAAGCTCAAAACCCGTTGTTTCACCGGCAAAACGGACTTCTCGACGCTCTAAGTCGACAGTGACCTCAGCAGAAGGATCACGCTCCGCCAACTGCCACAACCGTTCGACGGTCTCCTCGTCCAACATGATCGTGAGCAATCCACCTTTGAGACTGTTGCCTCGGAAGATATCTGCGAATCTCGGTGAAATGACTACGCGAAAGCCGTAGTTCTGCAGTGCCCACACGGCGTGTTCGCGTGATGATCCAGTGCCAAACTCAGGCCCCGCAACAAGAATCGTCGCGCCGCTGTACTGCGGCTGGTTCAACACGAACTCCGGATCCGAGCGCCAAGCGGCGAACAAACCGTCTTCAAACCCATCACGTGAGATGCGCTTTAAGTAGACCGCGGGAATGATCTGGTCAGTGTCGACATTGCTTCGGCGCAGCGGAAGCACTGACCCGGTGTGTGCCACAAACTTGTCCATGTTGATCCTCAGTTGGCTTTCAGGTGGTCCTCAGTTGGCTGTCGGTGTGGTGGCTCGAGCCGGCGGCAGGTCGGCAGGACTGGACAGTCGCCCGGTCAGCGCCGTCGCCGCGGCAACCAGCGGTGAAACCAGATGGGTCCGACCACCTTTGCCTTGCCTACCTTCAAAGTTGCGGTTTGAGGTAGACGCGCTTCGCTCCCCCGGCTTCAGCTGGTCAGGGTTCATTCCCAGACACATGGAGCAGCCGGCATGGCGCCACTCGGCACCCGAGGCGCGAAATACTTGATCGAGACCCTCAGCCTCAGCCTGGAGTCGGACTCTGACCGACCCTGGCACCACCAGCATTCGTACACCGTCAGCAACGTGATGCCCGTCCAAAACCGCAGCTGCAGCTCGGAGATCCTCAATCCGACCGTTGGTGCAGGACCCTAAGAACACCGTGTCGACGGCCACATCACGCAGCGGGGTCCCCGCGGTCAGCCCCATGTACACAAGCGCACGCTCTGCCGCCGCGCGTGCGTTGGGATCGCCAATCGTGCTCGGATCGGGCACTGCAGCACTCAGCGGTGCGCCTTGCGCGGGGTTGGTACCCCAGGTAACGAATGGCGACAGCGTCGATGCGTCGATGACAACCTCTCGGTCGAACACCGCGTCCGTGTCGGTTCGCAGCGTTCGCCAGTACTCGACCGCCGCATCCCAGTCCGCGCCACGGGGCGCATGGTCGCGGCCCAAGATGTAGCCGAAGGTTGTCTCATCGGGTCCGATCATGCCCGCACGGGCGCCAGCCTCTATCGACATGTTGCAGACCGTCATGCGGGCTTCCATCGACAGTTTCTCTATCGCAGAGCCGCGGTACTCAAGGACGTACCCTTGGCCACCACCGGTACCGATCTCGGCGATAACGGCAAGGATCAGGTCCTTTGCTGTGACACCAACAGGTAGCTCTCCCTCAACGGTGATCGCCATCGTCTTGAACGGACTGAGCGGCAAAGTTTGGGTGGCCAGTACGTGCTCAACCTCGCTGGTCCCGATGCCAAACGCGAGCGCGCCAAATGCACCGTGAGTCGACGTGTGGCTGTCGCCGCAGACCACTGTCATTCCTGGCTGAGTGAGACCCAGCTGAGGACCGACGACATGGACGATTCCCTGCTCACCCGAGCCGAGCGGGTATAGCGGCACTCCGAACTCGGCGCAGTTCTTTCGCAGCGCTTCCACCTGGGCGCGCGACACCGGATCAGCGATCGGCCGGTCGATGTCGAGCGTCGGAACGTTGTGGTCCTCCGTAGCCACCGTGAGGTCCGGGCGACGCACCTGCCGGTTGGCTTTGCGCAGTCCGTCAAATGCCTGGGCGCTGGTGACTTCGTGGATCAAGTGGAGGTCGATGTAGAGCAGGTCGGGCTCGCCTTCGGCCCGGCGGACCAGGTGTGCCTGCCAGACCTTCTCAGCCATCGTTGCCGGTGCGGTCGGCTCGCCGACCCCGCGGCTGTGCTCCGATGCCATGACCCAAACTCCTTACCGAATTCCGCACGGATTTGCCATCTCGCATGTCGAAACGGCAGTATCGCGGTATGGACAACTCTAGCGGAGTCGGCGTTCTGGACAAGGCCGCCCTTGTCCTGGGTGCCTTGGAAGCCGGGCCTCAGAACCTTGCAGGCTTGGTCACCGCCACCGGGTTAGCGCGACCGACGGCCTACCGGCTGGCCGTAGCGCTCGAACACCATCGACTCGTCGCCCGCGACATGCAGGGCCGATTCATTCTGGGGACCCGGTTGGCCGAGCTGGCCACGGCCGCTGGCGAGGACCGACTGCTGGCGGCAGCAGGAAGCGTGTTGACACAGTTGCGTGACAGCACGGGCGAAAGCGCCCAGCTGTACCGGCGCCAGGGCGAACAACGGATGTGTGTGGCCGTAGCGGAACGGCTGTCCGGCCTGCGAGACACCGTCCCAGTCGGAACCGTGCTGTCCATGGCTGCCGGATCTGCTGCGCAAGTACTACTCGCCTGGGAGGAGCCCGACCGGCTCCACCGCGGTCTGAAGGGGGCACGTTTTACCGCAGCCATGCTGGCTGCCGTGCGTCGGCGCGGATGGGCGCAGAGCGTCGGAGAACGCGAAGCAGGCGTAGCCAGCGTGTCAGCACCAGTTCGCGGGCCTAACGGCCGGATCATCGCGGCCGTGTCCGTGTCAGGGCCGCTTGAGCGTCTAACCCGTCAGCCCGGACGGATGCATGCACCAGCTGTCGTCGCTGCGGCCAACTCGCTCACCGACCTACTGCGCAGCGGCGAGTCACCCAACTAGTCCCTCCGGGTTCGGCTTCCCGATTCGTCTCTTCGGTTCCTACGCCGTTCGTAAAGGCGTTGGACGCCGGACAGGTCCGTTGACAGGATCGTGGCCATGCGTCAGGACGAGATTTGGGATGTCGCGGCTGCGCAGCGCTACGACACACCAGGCGAGGGCATGTTCGCCCCGGAGGTGCTCCGGCCGACGGTTGACTGTCTCGCCGAGCTCGCTGGCGACGGCCGAGCACTCGAGTTTGCCATTGGAACCGGTCGGGTAGGGGTCCCGCTTGCCGAGCACGGCGTAAGCGTCACCGGAATCGAGCTGTCAGGACCGATGATCGACCAACTCCGCACCAAAGTCGACGATGAGCAGATCCCGGTGGTCGTTGGCGACATGGCCACCACGCGCGCCCCAGGCGAGTACACGTTGGTCTACCTAGTCTTCAACACGATCTCCAACTTGCTAACCCAAGCCGAACAAGTTGCCTGCTTTCGGAACGCAGCACGTCACCTGAGTCCGGGCGGCCACTTTGTCATCGAGCTGTGGGTACCCGAGCTGCGCAAGCTGCCTCCCGGACAACAAGCGACCGTCTGGCACTGCGAGCCGGGCTACATCGGGCTGGACACTTACGACGTCCTGCACCAGCAGGTCGTCTCACATCATTTTCAGTTCGGCGACGACAACCAGGCGGAGCTTTCACGGAGCCCGCACCGATACATCTGGCCGGCCGAGCTCGATCTGATGGCCGAGCTCGCCGGCTTCGAGCTCGAGACCAGACATGCGGACTGGACAGGGGCCGAGTTCACCGCGGACTCACGGTCACATGTCTCGGTCTACCGCGCGTCCTAGTCACCGAGCGGAGTCACCCAATGGAAATGACAAAGACCCAGGTCAATGACCTGGGTCTTTGCTTTGTAGCCCCGACGGGATTCGAACCCGCGCTACCGCCTTGAGAGGGCGGCGTGCTAGGCCGCTACACAACGGGGCCTTCGTGCATACCAATGACGCGCCAGATGACGCGCTGGAACTGTCGCTCGAACTGTACTGAGAAAGTCACGATGCTGGTCTCGCTGGGGTACCAGGACTCGAACCTAGACTAACGGAACCAGAAACCGTCGGGCTGCCAATTACCCCATACCCCAATGGCTTCCGATGACGTAAATCACACGACGGGACTTAGGCGCGAAAGCACATCGATCGGACCTGGAGAGGATAGCGAAAGGGTCGTGACCCGCCAAACCGCCACGATCAGTCAGGCCCCGGACTGCAGCGACCGATTGATTCTTGCCAACGACCGATCCCTGCCCAGCAGTTCGAGCGACTCGAACAGTGGTGGCGACACCCGGCGGCCCGTCACGGCCACGCGAACCGGTCCGAACGCATTCTTCGGCTTCAACCCGAGCCCGTCGACCAGGCTCAGCCGCAATGCGGACTCAATCGAGGCGTGCTCCCACGCGATAAGCCCAGAAAGTGAGTCGCGTGCTGCGATCAAAGTAGGTCGGGTTTCCTCGGTCAGGAGTTTGGCCGCATCCGCCTCATCGGGGACGAAATCAGTTTCGTTGACCAGCAAGAAGGAGAGCATCGTCACTGCCTGACTGAGGGTCTCGATTCGTTCCTGGACCAACGGCACTGCGGCACGGACCAGTGCTTGCTGTTGATTTCGATGCTGTGCATTTCGATCGGTCAGCAAGCCTGCCCGTTCCAACAGTGGTTCGAGTCGTCCGACTAGGTCGTCGACGCTGAGCGTGCGAATCCAGTCGGCGTTCAGCGCGGTGCATTTCTTGATGTCGAACCTGGCCGGGCTGGGGTTGACGCGGCTGATGTCGAACGCTTCGACCATCTCGGCGAGGGAGAACCGGTCGCGGTCTTCGGACAACGACCAACCAAGAAGGGCGAGGTAGTTAGTGAGTCCCTCGGGCAGGTATCCCTGCTCGACATACATCGACAGGCTCGACTCGGGATCACGTTTGGACAGCTTCTTGTTGCCCTCACCCATGACGTAGGGCAGATGCCCAAGCTCAGGAAGCACGCCGTCTCCGATGCCCACAGCATGCAACGCCTGGTACATCGCGAGCTGGCGGGGCGTTGACGACAACAGGTCCTCGCCCCGAAGCACATGGGTTACACCCATCATGATGTCGTCCACCGGGTTGACCAGTGTGTACAGCGGCTCGCCATTTGCGCGAACGATCACATAGTCGGGAACTTGCCCGGCCGGAAACGTGATGGGGCCGCGTACGAGGTCATCCCAGGTGGTGTCTTGTTGCGGCATCGTGAACCGAACGACGAACGAACGGCCAGCAGCCACATGCGCAGCAACTTGGTCAGCGGTGAGGTTCCGGCACGTTCCCTCGTAGCCAGGTGGGCGCTTTTCAAGCTTGGCTCGCTCGCGCCCCGCTTCGAGCTCCTCGGGCGTGCAGTAGCAGTCGTAGGTGTAGCCACCCGCTCTGAGCAAGCCTTCGACGTCGGCGTAGATATCCATGCGCTGCGACTGGCGGTAAGGAGCGTGCGGGCCACCGACCTCAGGTCCCTCGTCCCAGTCCAGGTGTAGCCATCGCAGCGCGTCGACCAGTGCCTGATAGGACGACTCCGAGTCGCGTGCCGCGTCGGTGTCTTCGATGCGGAAGATGAACGTGCCGCCGGTGTGTCGCGCGTACGCCCAGTTGAACAGCGCAGTGCGCAGCATCCCGACGTGTGGGTTGCCTGTTGGCGACGGACAAAAGCGCACCCGGACTGGTCTGGTGTCGGGGCTCATGCGCGCACCACTCGATTCGACAAGCTGCCGACGTTCTCGATGGAGATCGTTACTTCGTCCCCATGCTCCAGCACGCCAACTCCGGCAGGGGTACCAGTCAGGATGAGGTCGCCCGGCAGCAGCGTCATGACTGAGGAAACGAACTGAACCAGCTCGCTCACCGAGTGAACCATTTCTGACGTCCGACCTGACTGGCGCAGGTCACCGTTGACGTGCGCCTGCACCAAAAGATCCTCGAACTCAACATCCGTAGCGATCCATGGCCCGGTCGGACAAAAGGAGTCAAAACCCTTGGCGCGAACCCATTGACCGTCACTTCGCTGAAGGTCTCGAGCCGTGACGTCGTTTGCGCAGGTGACCCCCAGCACCACCTCGGCGACACGGTCAGCCGGCACCTCGCGGGCGAGGCGGCCGATAACCACCGCCAACTCCGCCTCATGCTCAACCTGTTTCGACTGCGGCGGCAGGACGATTGCCTCGTCGTCGCCGATCACGCTGGTCGACGGCTTGAGGAACATGACCGGGGTTGAAGGAGCATCGCCGCCCATTTCTCTAGCGTGTGCCGCGTAGTTCTTCCCAATTCCAATCACTTTGCTCGGCAGCACTGGGGGAAGCAGTTTGACGTCGGCCAACGGAAACCGGGCCGTCGTCTGCTCAAATGGGGCGAATGGGTGGCCATCGATCGCCGTGACTGTCATCCCGGCTGGGTCAGCATCGTCGCCTTCGACTGGGCCATAGGCGATCTGGTCAGCAATCAGAAACCGGGCGAATCGCACAATGCAGCAGGGTACCCAGGCCCCGTGCATACCCGCAGGTCGGGCGACTGTCCCGAGGCCCTGACCACAACCACTGCCCTACGCTCCTTACATGGGCCGTCGTGAGTCAGGGCCGGAGGGATCACGAACCGGGCGTGCATTTCGATGGACGGCCGTTGTCTGGGTACTGCCGCTGCTTGTCGTGGCGTGGTTCGGGTTGGATGCCGCGCGGCCACCCGCGGCCGACCCCCTCTCGACAACTGAAGAGGCGCTGCAGGCGTCTCCGAGCCCGGCGCAGACAACCACCCCACCGCAGCGCGCACGGTCAGCGCGCGCGCTGGATGCCGAATCGGGAGCGACCTCACTGCCCGCTGATCCCAGTATCGAGCCGGTGCTTGTTCTCGGAGACTCGTTGGCCTTAGGACTTGAGGACTACCTGCCCGGGTTGATGTTGGACCGTCCGTTGACGATGTCCGCCGAAGTCGGGCGGCGGTCGGAGACCAGTCGGGCGCTCTTGGCGAGCGCGACCACGCCTCAGCCCCCAGTGTGGATCGTCAGTTTGGGCACGAACGACGCCGCGTCGGAATTCGGGTCAGCGGTTGGCTCGATCATGGACTTGGCCGGGCCACGACGATGCGTCGTGTGGTTTGACGTCTACCGGCCCAGCGACGAAGACGTCATCAACACTGCTCTCACATCAGCGGCCACGCGGTACCCAAACCTCCATGTGCTCCCCTGGCACGCCCTAGCCGCTGAACATCCCGAGTGGTTTGGCTGGGATGGCATCCATCCTTCGGAGACGGGCTACATCGCACGAGCGAACCTGGCAGCGCGAGGCGTCGAGGAGTTCTGCTAGCTCGGCTCCGAGCTAGCAGACTCCGTGCCGTCCGTGCTCTCCGGACTCACCGAGCTCTCCGGCGTTGGTTCGCTCAGCACATCAACAATTGCGGCCGCATAGGCGCGAGCGCCGTCAAGAGTCAGGTGAAACCCATCAGGTTCGAAGTAGTTCCCATGACCAGCTGAGATTGAAGACCAGTCGACGACCCGGACGTTGTCGTAGCCGCGGGTGACCTCGTCAATCACCTCATTGCTGTCGTCAATCCACGACCTTGGCGCGCGAACGTTTACTACTGCGACAAGTGTGCGCCCACTCAGTGCGTCAAGCATGGCGCGCAGGTCCTGCTCGTCGGGAATACCATTCGTGCCGGCTTGGAACACCACAACGTCGGCCAAGGCGTCGGCGTGTTTTCTTTCTCTGATTCGCTTGAACACGTCGCTTGGGAAACGACCCACCGCAGCATCGACAGTGACGCGCGGCAACCGTTCGCGCAGCGCATCCCGTGCGCTCAACATCACCGACTCACCCACGGCCGTGATCGGTTGCCGCAGCAAACTTCCTGGCTGCGCGGTTCTGCCCGAACGGTTGCCGGACCCTTCGCGAGAACCTTGGTGCCTCGTGTTGCCCGATGGCTGCACCAACGGCTCCGCACCAACGGAGGTGACACCGCCGAGGTACGTCGTTTCGTCGACAGTCGGAACACTCGCCAATGCAGCGCCTGCGACGAGTAGCAAGGAGAGCGCAGCAGCGATCCCTGCCGTCCAGCCAGACCAAGCCCGCCCCGTTCGGCGTTGCATGGATTTCATCCAACGCGCAACCGCACCACTACGGACAGGCATCTCGATGAAGCGATAACTCAGCTCGGCCGCCCCCAACGTCAGCACGATCGACGTCACACCTGCGGCCACTCCGCGGTAAGGCAAATCAAGGTCGGGCCTTGTGACCAAGAAGATCGGCCAGTGCCAGAGGTAAATGCCGTACGACCGAGTGCCGAGCCACCTCATGGGCGGGTTGCCTAACGCCGGCCCGAACCACCCACCGGGATGCGCCGCTGCGGCGATCAGAGCCGCCGCCACGACGCTGACCAGCAGGAATCCTCCACGGAACAGGACGGCTGAGTCTTCGCCGAACGTCATCAGACAGATGCACAGGGCGGCGAGCGCAGCGACTCCGAAACCGCCATTGACCGCGCGAGCACCTTGCGAGATTCGCGTCGGAAGCTGTCCGGGTCGCCAAACAACGGCGAGTGCAGCACCCAAGAGGATTCCCATCGCGTGAGTGTCGGTACCGAAGTACAACCGCGCCGTGTCGCCGAAGGCGGGGAGGTTGCCGCTAACGGCCAGCCAGGTCATCCATGCTGTCGATGCCAACGCCCCCGACAACGCCGTCCAGAACACAGCACGTGAACCCCAGCGATGCCAGACAAACAAAAACACCGCGGGCCAAATCAAGTAGAACTGTTCTTCGATCGCCAAGGTCCACAGATGTTGCAGCAGCGGCGGTCGACCGCTGATCTCAAAGTAGGACCGCGCGTCCAGCACGTACCACCAGTTGGTGGTGTAGGTGAGTGCCGCAACGGCGTCCTCACGTAGTTGTGATGCGGCATCCCTTGCGACCGTGAGTGCAAGGAGTGTGCACACAATCAGAACCCCGAACAAAGCCGGCAGCAAGCGGCGAGCTCGCCTGCGGTAGAAGGCCCCGAACGCAATGCGACCACTGCGTTCGACCTCGACCAGGAGCAGGGTGGTGATCAGAAATCCGCTCAGAACGAAGAAGACGTCGACGCCCAAGAAACCACCCGGCACGAGCTGCGCAGGTAGATGAAACAGGAGCACCGCAACCACGGCAATCGCCCGAATGCCGTCGAGTCCAGGAAGGTAGGGCAACCCTCGAGATCGTCCACCCGGAGCGCTGGGCAGCCCGGTCAGAGTCAGCCTGTCGGATGCCCCGGTTGTCGGCGGTTGGGGCGGCGATGCTGCCGATGAGATACGAATGACCACCGCTCAGCATCCTAATCAACCGCATCGGAGCGGCCGGCACGCAGCAAGCCGTAGGTTACGGCCTCCTCCAGCGCGTTCCACGACGCGGCGATCACATTCTGATGGACACCGATGGTGTCCCATTCGCCCTTGCCATCGGTCGATTCGACAAGGACTCGGGTGACTGCCGCAGTTCCTTCACCACCCTCAAGGATTCGCACCTTGTAGTCCACCAGCTCGAGGTCGATGATCTCGGGGAAGATCTGGCCAAGGGCAGATCGAAGTGCGTTGTCCAACGCGTTGACTGGCCCGTTTCCCTCTCCAGTCGCCACGATGCGCTGTCCTGCAGCATGCACCTTGACTGTTGCTTCGCTGGCAATATCGCCATTGGGTCGCTGCTCGACAATTGTTCGCCATGACTCGACCGTGAAATACCGCCGCGGCTTGCCCGACACCACTTCTTCCAACAACAGCTCAAACGAAGCGTCGGCAGCCTCGAACGAATACCCGTCAGCCTCCAGTCGTTTGACTCGTTCGACGACTGCACCCAAGGCGACCTGGTCGCCGGACAGGTCATAACCCAGCTCCTTGCCCTTGAGCTCGATAGACGCCCGTCCCGCCATTTCGGTGACGAGTACGCGCATGTCGTTGCCAACCAGCTCTGGGTCCAGGTGGTTGTACAGATCTGGGGACACCCTGATTGCACTGGCATGAAGGCCGGCTTTGTGGGCGAACGCAGAGACACCGACATACGCCTGGTGGGTATTCGGCGCGATGTTCGCGATCTCTGCCAATGCATGAGAGACACGCACAAGGTCGGTCAGGCGATCAGCGGGAATCACGCGCATGTCGAGCTTGGTCTCAAGGTTGGCAACCACCGCGAAAAGATCAGCATTGCCGGTGCGTTCGCCGTAGCCGTTGGCCGTGCACTGGGCGTGCGTTACACCAGCCTCCACAGCGGCCAGCGTGTTAGCCACGGCGCACGCGGTGTCGTCCTGGCAATGGATGCCAAGGCGAAACCCCGGCCGACGGGTAACCACGTCTGAAACGGTTCGATAAATCCCCAGAGGGAGCATGCCACCGTTCGTATCGCACATCACACCGACGCTTGCCCCAGATTCAAATGCAGCGTCCAAAACCGCAATGCCGTAGTCGTTGTCGTGCCGATGGCCGTCGAAAAAATGCTCAAGGTCTATGAAGACGCGGCGGCCTTCTCCCACCAGAAACCGCACGGTGTCGCCGACCATTTCCAGATTTTCCTGCAGCGTCGTCTTCAACGCTTCCGTTACATGGCGCACATCGGACTTTGCAACCAACGTCACCACCGGCGTCTGCGCCTCGAGCAGCGCAAGAACCTGCGGATCGCTTTCGACGCGCTGCCCTGGACGCCGGGTGGCGCCGAACGCAACGAGCTGCGCGTGACTCAAACTCAGCTCGGCACGTGCGCGTCGGAAGAACTCGGTGTCCTTGGGAAGAGCGCCGGGCCAGCCACCCTCGATGAAACCCACACCCAACTGATCAAGAAGTCTGGCGACGGCGAGTTTGTCAGCAACCGAGTAGGTAATGCCTTCCCGCTGTGCGCCATCTCGCAACGTGGTGTCGTAGACGTGAAAGGCATCAGCCGGGCGACTCACCGTTTGGCTCCTCTTCGTAGCTATCGTGCGAATTCTCTGCGTCTGTGCGGTCACTGAAATGAAAAAACCTCTCGTGGGAACGAGAGGTCAGCGCGCCAGCAGGACTGACGCGCTAGTAAATAATGTCGAAGTGCTTCATCGGGGCAGTGTGCCACATGTTCAGGCCATGGTGATCGAACTTTTCTTCTCCGCCGACGCTCGGTTACGGGACGAGCGAAACCATCCAACCGTGTTGATCATCGATGCGACCATGCTGAAGGTCCAGCAGATGTTGGCGGAGGCGCAGCGTGATGGGTCCTGGGCTCCCGTCACCAACAGCCCAGAATGTGTGCGCTGACTTAACGTGACCGACTGGAGTGATCACAGCCGCGGTTCCACAGGCGAAGACCTCACTGATGGTTCCATCGGCGTTGCCCTGCTGCCACTGTTCGACACTGACCCGCTCTTCACTGGCGGCAATTCCTAGGTCGTCGGCCACCATCAACAAGGAGTCTCGGGTGATCCCTGGGAGAAGAGCCCCGGTCAACGTGGGCGTGACAAGCCGAGCGTTCTCGCCCTCGCCGTAGACGAAGTACAGATTCATGCCGCCCATCTCTTCGATCCAACGGCGCTCTGTGGCATCGAGCCACACCACCTGGTCGCAGCCCTGATCAGCGGCTTGCGCCTGGGCAATGAGTGAAGCTGCGTAGTTACCAGCGCATTTGGCCTCGCCTGTGCCACCTGGCGCGGCTCGCACATACTCGGTGGACAACCACACCGATACTGGTTTGACCCCACCTGGAAAATACGCACCGGCAGGTGAAGCGATGAGTAGGAACAGATACGAGTTCGCCGGCTTGACGCCTAGCCCGACCTCTGAGGAGAACATGAAGGGGCGCAGGTAAAGGCTCATCTCAGGATCCTTGGGGACCCACGCCTGGTCTTGCTGCACGAGGGCGGAGATCGACTCAAGGAACAGTTCCTCCGGTAGCGCCGGCATGGCCAACCGGGCAGCGGACCGCGCAAACCTGCGAGCGTTCATCTCAGGACGGAAGGTTCCGATCGACCCATTTTCGCGCGCGTATGCCTTAAGGCCCTCGAAGATCTCCTGGCCGTAGTGGAGCGCCATCGTCGCCGGATCTAGCTGTAGCGGTCCATACGGAACCAGTTGCGCGTCATGCCATCCGCGACCTTCAGTCCACTCGATGGTCACCATGTGATCGGTGAAATGGCGCCCGAACCCTGGATCGGCCACGATGGCAGCCCGCTGGCTGTCAGGCAGCGGCTGCGTGGTGGGCTTGAGCGCGATAGGCATGGATTGACGTTACCTCGTGATCTTCACTTGCCGCCCGTCGGTATCCGACGATTCGCTCAGTTAGCCGATCGGCTGTCAGTTCTTCTTGAGCTCCTCAGCGAGCATCACGAGGATGCCGCTGGGACCGCGGACGTAGGTGAGCTTGTAGACGTCCTCAAAGGTCGCCACGCCGCGGAGTGGAAGGCATCCGTGTCTCGCCGCTATCTCGAGAGCTTTGTCGATGTCGTCGACTGAGAAGGCCACCCGGTGCATGCCAATCTCGTTGGGACGAGTGGGCTCCGACTCGATCGCCTGGGGGTGAAGGTACCCGAAGAGCTCTAGGCGACCATGACCGTCGGGCGTCTGGAGCATCGCAATGTTGGCGTGGTTGCCATCAAGGCCGACGGCGGTGTCGGTCCACTCACCGCTGACCGTGTCACGACCGATGACCGTAAGACCGAGATCGGTGAAGAACGAGATCGCTGCTTCGAGGTCGCGAACGGCGATGCCGACGTTCTCAAGTTTGATGGACATTCGTTGAATGCTACCGATCCGGCGGGAATAGATCCGGACGGTGGCAAGCTTGTCGTATCCGCCCTAGCCGACGGCAGCAGCGAGCGCGTCGCCCACCTCGCTGGTGGTCCGGGTCGTGGACCCCCTGGCCGAAAGGTCAGCAGCAACTGCCGCCTCTATCTGCGCCGCCGCTTGTGGCATTTTCAGGTGATCGAGCAACAAGGCGATGGACAAGACGGTTGCCGTCGGGTCCGCTTTACTTTGGCCAGCGATATCTGGGGCGGACCCATGGACCGGCTCGAACATGCTCGGGTTGTTGCCACTTACGTCAAGGTTCCCGCTGGCCGCTCGGCCGATTCCGCCGGCTATGGCTGCGCCGATGTCGGTGATGATGTCGCCGAAGAGGTTGTCGGTGACGACGACGTCAAACCGCTCGGGGTTCGTGACGAAGAACATGCTGGCTGCGTCGACGTGCTGGTACTCGGTCTGCACGTCCGAGAACTCGCTCGCTACCGCGTTGAACGTTCTTGTCCAGAGGTCGCCTGCGTGCGTCAACACGTTGTTCTTGTGCACGAGACACAGACGTCGGCGCGGCCGAGCCTGAGCTCGCTCAAACGCGTTTCGTATGACGCGCTCAACACCGAACGCGGTATTCAGTGACTCCTCGGTGGCGACCTCGTGCCTCGTGCCCTTGCGCAGGCTGCCACCCGATCCGGCGTACGGTCCTTCGGTGCCTTCGCGTACGACGACCATGTCGATATCCCCTGGCCCTTTGCCAGCAAGGGGGGTACTTACGCCGGGGTAAAGCTTGACCGGGCGAAGATTCACGTGGTGATCGAGTTCGAAGCGAAGTCGCAGCAGGAGACCGCGCTCCAGCACCCCACTTGGCACAGATGGGTCGCCTACTGCCCCCAGGACGATGGCGTCGTGGGCGCGTAACTCAGCCAGCACTGAGTCCGGCAGCGTCTCCCCCGACGCATGCCAGCGTCGCGCGCCGAGGTCGTACTCGGTCCGTTCGAACTTCGTGCCATGTGCGGGAGCCACCGCGTCCAACACTTTCAAGCCCTCGGCGACAACCTCGGGACCGATTCCATCGCCGCCGATGACGGCCAGTTGGATGCTGCGTGACATGCGCTCAGGGTACGAGGGCAACGCTACGCATGCCTCCGCCGTCTCACTGGCTGGACGACCAGCGGTTCTCGCTAGTGGAGCCCGTCCAGGTCGAGCGCGCGCCCTTCGTGCGCTCCGATTGCGTCAACAATCTCGGCGAGAGCCTCAGCAGAGATTGGCGAGTCCACCGTCATCGCAATTAGCGCATGACCCCCTGCGACGTCGCGACTGACCTGCATACCGGCGATGTTGATGCCGTGCTCACCCATGATTCGGCCAAGCTCGCCGACCACACCGGGACGGTCGTGATAGCGGAAGAACGCCAAGTGCTCTGACGGCTGCAGGTCGACGTCGAAACCGTCCACCTCGACCAACTTCTCGACATGCTTTGGGCCAGTCAGCGTGCCACTGACTGACAACTGACGGCCATCCGCCAAGGCACCGCGCACGGTGATGAGGTTGCGGTGGTCGGTGCTAATTGGATCGACGGTCAGCCCAACCTGCACTCCGCGCTCGGCGGCGAAGACCGGGGCGTTGACGTACGACACCTGTTCGTCGATGACGTCGGCGAACACGCCCTTGAGGACGGCGAGTTCCAGAACCTTGACGTCAAGGTCCGCGATCTCGCCTCGAACCTCAACGGTTAGACCTTCGGGGGCCCCTCCGCCGATCCCAGTGAAGACCCGGCCAAGCTTTTCCGCCAACGGGATGAACGGACGCACGTCTTCGGCGATGACTCCACCCTTGACGTTGACGGCGTCGGGAACCAGCTCGCCCGCAAGGGCAAGCCTGACTGACTTTGCAACGGCGATTCCTGCCTTCTCCTGCGCCTCTTCGGTGCTCGCTCCAAGGTGCGGAGTCACCACGATCCGCTCGTCGTCGAACAACGGCGATGCGGTGCACGGTTCCTGGTCGAACACATCGACTCCTGCGCCCAACACCCGGCCCTCGGCCACGGCTTCGGCCAACGCCGCCTCGTCGACAATGCCACCTCGCGCCGCGTTGACGATGATGACGGACGGCTTAACCTGGCGTAGCTCGTCGCTGCCGATGAGCCCAAGCGTTTCGGGGGTCTTGGGCAGGTGCACGGTGATGAAGTCGCTCTCGGCCAACAAAGTCTCGAGATCGACTAGCTGAATCCCCAACTGTGCGGCTCGACCGGGCTGCACGTAGGGGTCGTACGCGATCAGCTTGGTGCCAAAAGCCATCAAGCGTTGCGCCGCAAGAACCCCAATCCGGCCGAGGCCTACGACGCCAACAACCTTTCCGTACACCTCGACACCCGTGTACGCAGACCGCTTCCACTGTCCGCCACGAAGCGCCGCATTGGCCGGTGCCACGTTGCGCGCAGCGGCGAGCAAGAGCGCTACGGCCATTTCGGCAGCACTGACGATGTTTGACGTCGGAGCATTGACGACCATGACCCCTGCCTGCGTTGCCGCAGCAACGTCGACGTTGTCGAGGCCGACACCCGCACGAGCTACGACCTTCAGCCGTCGAGCAGCCGCGAGCGCTTCCGAGTCGATCTGGGTTGCGCTGCGGACCAGCACCGCGTCTACCTCGGCCAGGGCCGGAAGTAGCTCAGCCCGATTTGCGCCGTCGCAGTGTCGGATGTCGAAATCCGGTCCAAGGGCTTCGATGGTGGCGGGGGACAGCTCTTCGGCAATCAAAACGACAGGCTTGCTCACAGACGGAATCCTCGAAGGAGTAAATGACATTGGATGGGACGCGGGAAGGATTGTCGGAGGGTCACAACCTTCCAGCAAACCTGGGGAGTTGATACCGCGCCAGTCTAACGAGCGCATTGGCTGGCTTCTCCCACGCCCGGCTGGGGCACCGAGCGGTAACCGTCGGTGATCGATTCCCTCATAAGAGGTAGGCCGAACGGGTGATTTGACTTTCAGTCGACTCAGATGGCGGACGGCGTCGCCTCGTTCGTCGCGACCGTCAGTGACAGGCCTTAGGCTCAACACCTAATCAGCCCATCGCGCTGCAGTTACTGGGGGGACGCTTTCGTGTTTGGCCGTCGATCAACTGCGCTTACCATCGCGCTCGCCGTCGTCAGTTCTGGCTTAGCTCTCACCACGATCGCCGCAGCACCCGCCTCGGCTGATCCCGACGCGCATGCCGCAATGTTCGACGAGCGGCCGGTCGACGGCATGCTCAACGCCGCCGACGGCGAAGTTCGGTCGATCGCGCAGGTCGGCGACCACGTGGTCATGGGCGGCTCGTTCACCAAGGTGGGACCAGCCAAGCCCGGTGCGGCAGGAGAAGTTGATCTCAGCACCTCCAGCTTCGCGGGCACGTTCCCCGAGGTCGACGGCGCCGTCTCCTCAGCAGTGCCCGACGGCAACGGCGGCTGGTTCATCGGAGGACAGTTCACCAGCGTCGGCGGCGTCGCCAGGACCAACCTCGCGCGAGTCAACGCCGCCGGCAATGCCACAAGCTGGAACCCAGCCGTCAATGGACCGGTGTACGCCCTAGCAGCAACCGCCGACGGAGACCTCATGGTCGGCGGTGACTTCAGCACGATCGGCGGCCAAGCAGCTACCCGCCTTGCTCGAGTGTCGACAGCCACCGGCGACGTTATGTGGACGGCGGACGTACGTGGAAGCACGCCAACAACGGCAGCGTCGGTGCGCGGGCTCGTCGTGGCGAACGGCCGCATATACGCCGCGGGCGACTTCACCAAGGTCGGAACCACAACACGCAACCGCATCGCTGCGTTCGACCCTGCGACTGGCGTCCTGGACTCCGGCTTTGTCTCAAGTCCGAACTCGCGGGTGCGCACGATGGTGGTGCAAGGGTCCACGCTGTGGATCGCCGGAGACTTCACCAGTGTGGACGCCCAAAAACGGCTGCGACTAGCACAGATTGATGCGACAACCGGCGCACTGCAAGTGGCTGGCCAAGGCTTCGATCAGTCCGTCTACGACCTGGAGCTCGACAGCGGGTCTGGCGTTTTGTATGTGGTTGGCGCGTTCACCAAGACCGGACCAGCCGACGGCACACTGACGACGCCCCGAACTCGCCTGGCCGCGATCGACACGACGGGCAACACCGTGTTGCCCCTCACCCTTGGCAGTAACTCGGGTGTCGTCTACAGCGCCTTGCTGGATGGGTCAGGATCGCTCTACATCGGCGGAAACTTCACGCTCAAACCCGAGAAGAGCCAACCAGCCATGCTCGCTCGGGTCGACGTCTCAACCGGCGATGTGTTCAACGTTGTTCCGTTTTACGCGGTCCCTCGGTCTCTTACCTCGCCAGCCCTCGATGGTGGTGGCGTTCGCGTGCTGCTCAGCACCAATGCTACGGAGTTGTTCGTCGCTGGAGACTTCTCCGACTACGGGACGGTCAACCAGAAGAACCTGGTTGCGTTCGACCTCCAGACCGGAGCGATTGATCGCACGTTCGACCCAGACGTCAACGGTCCGGTCTTTACCGTCAAGGGCGATGCGGCAGGGGACGCGGTCTTCATCGGGGGCGAGTTCGACTCCGTCAACGGGGACACCCTGAAAGACCTCGCGAAGCTAGACATCGCGACAGGAGCGGCAATCCCGGCGTTTGAGTCAAACGCCAATGCCTACGTCAAAGACCTTGCCCTGTCTCCTGATGGCAGCAGGCTGTACGTCGGTGGCGCATTCGACACTTTGACCAGCCACGGCGATCAGGAATTCGTCTACAAGCTGGCTGCCATCGACACCACGACCGGTGGCGTCCTGCCCGGGTTTTCGATGCCGCTGACCGAACCCACGAACGACCAGTCCGAAGGTGGCGTTCGCGCGCTTGCTCTGACCACCGACGGCACCAAGCTCATGGTCATTGGAAACTTTGCCAAGGTCATGGGCCAACCGCGTGCTCATATCGCCCAGATCGATGTATCAGGAGGCTCGCCGGTTCTGACGGACTGGCACACCCAGCTCTACGACCAGCCGTGCGGACGTGGAGAGATCGGCTGGATGCGCGACATCGACGTCGCACCCGACGGCTCAGCCGCATACGTGGTGACGGCCGGCCACTTCTACTACCCGGCGTGTGACACTACGAATGCGTTCCCCATGGCCGTTCCAGCTGGCGGGACCGACGTGAAACCAATCTGGTCGCGGATGATCGGCGATACGCAGGAGTCGGTAGCCGCCACTGGTGGCGCTGTGTACGTGGGGGGACACTTCCGTTACCTCAGCAAGGAACAAGAGGTCGCTCAGCGTTTCCAGGTCGGTGCGATGGACCCGGCTACTGGAAAGCCGCTGAGCTGGAACCCCAACATCTCGGGGTTTAGGGGCGTGCTCGTTCTTGAGTCCGAACCGGCAGGGCTGTTCGCCGGTGGGGACGGAGACACTGCTGGCGGCGTTCCGCACGGTGGCGTTGAGCTTTTCGCAGCCAAACCACCCGGTATCGAGACGCGCATTTCGGTTGACCGCCCTCTCGTTCAGGAACCTGGCGGCGCGGTGAAGTACACGATCAGTGTTGCCAACACCTTCTCCGACCGTCCAGTTAACGTCACGTCCGTCACAGACACCTTGCTCGGCGACCTGGCGACTGCCTGCAACCTGCCGCGGGTGGTTTCAGTGGGAGGCAAGTTCACGTGTCACCAGTCGTTCGACGTCACGGGAGTCGCCGGAGACCTCGTGGACTCGACCGTCACCGCCGTCGGTGATGCCAATGGCCAGACCGTCACCGATACCGACCTGTCAGAGGTTGCCGTCAAGTCGTTCACACCGGGGTTCCGGCTTCGCGTCGGAGAGGCACCGTGGCAACTCCCCTACCCAGGCGGCAACGTTCAGACAAACATCACCTTCATGAACCTCAGCTACACAAAGAAGTTCTCGGTCAAGTCGCTGACCAGCCCCCAGTACGGAAACCTCACCACTGCATGCGGTCTTCCGCGGCCAATCGGCAAGGACGGGCTCATCACCTGCCGGCTCGACGTGCCCTTGACTGGCCCCATTGGCACTCGGCCGTCTGCGACATTCACCGCCAAGGGAAAGTTCAAGAACGGCGCACAGGCAACCGCCAGCGGATCAATCGACATCGTGATCGAACCGCCTGTCGGTGGTGCCCCCGTCAGCATGGTGGTCGGCAACGCCGCCGCGCTGACGTCCAATGACACGCGGCTGTTTGACGAACTCGACGCGGACTTCGACGTGACGGTCTACGACGACTCGACGGTGATGCCGTCCGACCTCGCGAGCAGCACCGTCGCGGTCATTTCGTCCTCTGTGCAAGACACTGACCTCGGAACACGGCTGCGTACCGCAGACACTCCGATCGTTCTCGGCGAAGAGTCGGTGGGAGACGAGATGGGGCTGGTCCCAACGTCAACTACCCCAGATCAGGGCGTCGATGACGGTAAGGCGATCACGATCCAGGCACCACGGTCGGCGCTTGCGGCCAACCAGTTCGGCGCGCCGAACTTTTATACGTCGACCAAAAGCGTGAGCTGGCTAAAGCCCAGGACAGGCGCCGAGGTAGCGGGCACCCTTGCGACCGACAAAGCCATGCTGCTTTCGTACAGCAGCGGAGATGTCATGTCTGGCGGCGGCAACTTCCCAGCCTGTCGCACGTTCATTCCGACAGGCAGCGCTGTCGACTTCAGCACGGTTGCCTGGAAGCTGTTCGACCGTGCGATCGCGTACACCACATTCGACTGTGGTCGCGGCATGCTCTGGACTGCGGCAGGAGATGGTGGGCACACCTACCCCGGGGACGGCCATCAAGCATCTGACGTCGGATTCTCCGAGGCTTGGGGCGTGGCTATTGACTCGTCTGACAACGTCTACGTCGTCGACACCGATCTCGACTCTGTACGAAAGATCGCACCCACGGGTGTCGTCACCACGGTTGCGGGAACCGGTGTTGCCGGCTCGACCGGGGACGGTGGGCCAGCAACGTCAGCCAAGCTCAACCTGCCGTCGCGGGTGGCGGTCGGGCCAGACGGCTCGCTCTACATCGCCGACTCCGGTAACAACAAAATCCGCCGGGTATCGCCAGGTGGCACCATTTCGACCGTTGCTGGGACCGGTATCGCTGGCTACAGCGGCGACGGCGGACAAGCCACCAGCGCCAAACTCAACAACCCATACGACGTCACAGTGGCGGGCAACTACCTCTACATCGCTGACCGGAACAATGCGCGAATCCGCAAGGTGGACCTCACCACCGGCGTCATCAGCACCGTGGCGGGCACTGGCGTCTCCGGGTTCTCCGGCGACGAAGGTCCGGCAACGGCAGCTCGGATCGCCGACCCGCGCTCTGTGGCCGTCGACACGGCCGGGAACCTCTACATTGCCGACACGGGTAACCAGCGAGTCCGCGAGGTTGAAACCGACGGAACCATCAGCACGATCGCTGGAACTGGCTTGACAGGCAACAACGGCGATGGTGGTCCTGCCATCGAGGCTGACCTGCACGTCCCCGTCCATGTCACGGTCTCGCCGGGTGGGACGCTGTACATCTGCGAACTGAACAACAACCGGGTTCGTCGGGTTCAGGACGGTTTTATCGACACCTTCGCTGGAACTGGTGAGTTTGGGTTCACCGGTGACGGGTCAAGCCCGATCGAATCCAAGTGGAACCGCCCAAGCGCTTCCGCTCTGGACTCGTTCGGCAACTTGTGGGTCGTCGACCGCGACAACCAGCGCATCCGAGTGATCGACGCCAACTAGCTCTCGTGAGCTACCTGGCTGCGGTGCCCTCCAGGTAGTCGTCGTCGCCGGAGTCCACCCAGGCCATCATGCCGCGTAGTTCGCGACCAACGTTTTCGATCGGGTGTTGTTCGCCCTCTGCACGCAGCTTCTTGAACTCGGGCGCTCCGGCGTCTTGGTCGTCGATGAACCGCTGGGCGAATGCCCCTGACTGGATGTCGGCCAGAACCGCCCTCATGCTTTCCTTCACGCGGTCGTCAATGATGCGCGGGCCGGATACATAGTCGCCGTACTCAGCCGTGTCGGACACCGACCAGCGTTGCTTGGCGATCCCACCTTCGTACATGAGGTCAACGATGAGTTTGAGCTCGTGCAGGCACTCGAAGTAGGCAACTTCGGGCTGATATCCGGCGTTGACGAGCGTCTCAAAACCTGCCTGGACGAGGGCCGAAGCGCCGCCGCACAGGACCGCCTGCTCACCGAAGAGGTCAGTCTCGGTTTCCTCGGTAAACGTGGTCTTGATTCCTCCGGCGCGAAGGCCGCCAATCGCCTTCGCGTAAGCGAGCGCAAGCGCCCAGGCAGTTCCGGTGGGATCTTGCTCAACGGCCACGATGACCGGAACACCCCGACCCGTTGAGTACTCGCGACGTACCAGGTGGCCTGGCCCCTTGGGCGCGACCATGCAGACGTCGACGTTTGCCGGAGGCACGATGTAGCCGAACCGAATATTGAACCCGTGACCGAAGAAGAGCGCGTTTCCCGGGGCAAGGTTTGGCTCAATCGCTTCCGAGTACACGTGACGCTGGATGTGGTCGGGAGCCAGAATCATGATGACGTCGGCCTCAGTCGAAGCCTCTGCTGGCGTAAGCACTCGAAGACCCTCAGCCTCAGCCTTGGCTCGACTCTTCGAGCCCTCTGGCAAGCCAACGCGAACG
>DATKIY010000144.1:0-3255 GCA_035543875.1 Actinomycetes bacterium
AGGGCCAGAGCTAACGCCAGCGTCGGAATGCTCCAAAGGTTTAGTCGTTGCCCAGAGAACTGGATCAGCGCGGTACCGATCGCGGCCATGGCAGCCAACCGGATGCGGCTGCGCTCAGGTCGGTAGTCCGGGTCGCCAGGAAGGTCCAGCCTCGTCATTTGAGGAACTAGGAGCACCGCGATGGGGATCATCAGGATGAACACTGCGAAGAACAGCCAACGCCATGACAGGGTGTCGGCGAACACGCCAGCGATGGCCGGTCCGAGCAACCCGGGAATGATCCACGCGCCGGATAGCGCAGTAAACATTCGAGGTCGCATCTGTTCGGGGAATGCGCGTCCGATCAACACATAGACAGCGACAATGACTGCGCCAGAGCCAAGGCCTTGGACAGCTCGTCCGGCCAGGAAGATGTTCATCCCAGGCGCGAAGCCGGCCACAAGCGTCCCGAGGGCAAACGTCGCGCTTCCAATGAGTAGTGGCCGGACTGGTCCGAACCGGTCAGCCCACTCGCCTGCAATGACATTTGCAAACAAGAAGGTTGCGACGAACGAGGTAAACGTCCAGGCGAACAGCGGGAGCCCACCGAGCTCGCGGACTGCCACCGGCATCGCAGTGACGACACCGGTTGCCTCGAAGGCATTGACCGAGTCGATGGCGATGACCCCAATGGTCAACGCACGCAGCTCTGGCGAGAAAATGCTTCCGCCCGAAGACGCAATGTCTTCGGGCGGAAGTGAGCTCACAGCCGTTGGTCAGGCCAGCATTGGATTACGGCGACCGGAAGGTCACCCACTGGTCAGACATCCGGCTCGACTGGCCAACCGAGAACTTGTACATGCACGAGTCTTGCGTGTAGTCCATGAAGTTCAGGATGGGGTCAAGCCCTGCCTGCTTGCAGGTGTCCCGACCTACTGGGCAGTTAAACGCGGCGCTCTTTTCGCGAGGTGTGTCTTCTACCTCGTCGTTAGTGGTCGAGCACCCACCCTGGAACGTGTGGTACAGCCCGAGCCAGTGGCCGACTTCGTGTGTCGCCGTGTCGCCGAGGCTGTAGAGCGGGTCGTTTCCGCCAGGCATCGAATCGGTCAAGATGACCACGCCGTCAGCCAACGGCTTCGACGAGTACGACTGCGGGAACGTCGCCCAGCCCAAGAGATTGTCGCCGATATTTGCCACGTAGATGTTGAGTGCGTTGGCGCCGCCGACACGCAGCGCCGCCTTAGCTGCTTTCTCTTCATTGCTTCCGTAGCCCATAGTTGCCCACGCGGCGTTGACGGTGAACGACGTGTCTTGACGTGAGAACTGGAACGCGGTGTCCACTGCGTCAGCTCCCGTGTTGCCCGCGTAGGAGTCGTTGAGCACGGTGATCTGACGGTTCACGCGCGTACGCAACGCTCGCTTCTGCGCGGTTGTTGGTGCACCGGCAACAATCACGTGGACATAGGTGGGGATCGTCACGCTTCCCGGCAGTAGCGCGGCCTTGGCGGTTGGGACTGTCGCCAGCCGTTCGGTTTGCGGGTCAGCGCGCTTGTCCTTGCCGCCGCGAGCCGCACCAGCCGCCACTGGATTCAGACAGTCATCGCCACTCGCTGCGGCGGAGTGAATTACACCAGCGTCCGACGGCGTCAGCGCCATGGCTGTGACAACGGCGACAGCGGCAGCGGCGACCGCCGCGCAACGTCGAACCGAAAGGCCTATCGTCATGTGCTCTCCTCAAGGTGCCAAGCAGTAGACCGACCTTAATGTGGCACGTCCGCTTCTGCGCAGCCTCACCAAAATTTACTCGTCAAAAATACCGGCAACACACGCAAAAGTGCCCGAACCGCTGCCGATCTTGGGCCGAACGGGCCATGCAACGACTCGGACGGATTAACGGCTGGACGGACCGGCCTGCGGTCAGCCCGCGTCCCCACCGGTGGGCAGGGACTCAAAGATTGCCTGGCACTCGGGGCAGACCGGAAACTTCTGCGGGTCTCGGTTGGGCACCCAGACCTTGCCGCACAGCGCGATGACCGGGCTACCCGTCACAGCGCTCTCCACGATCTTGCTCTTGTTGACGTAGTGCGCGAACCGCTCGTGGTCACCAGCTTCTGTTTCCGCAGGTTGGACGCGCTCCTCAAGGATCGTCCCCCCGCCAGCAGGCTCAAGACTTGGCGGCAGCGGATCGTTCGTGGCAGTCATGTCGAAGAGTGTAGGCAACTCGACTAGTTGAGGGTCGGGTCCTCCGGGAAGGTCGCCACTAGCGCGAGGTCGCCGCCCTGCCGACGCAGCACCTGTGCCCACAGCTCGGTGGGGTCTGGCTGGAAAGGGTCAGATCGAGTGGAGTCCACGACGAACCACGCCCCTTCCTTGATCTCTTGCTCCAGCTGGTCTGGCTCCCAGCCCGCGTACCCGGCGAAGACTCGCAAGGTGGAGATCTCCGCAGCCATACGTTCTGGCTCCACGTCAAGATCGATGAGCCCGAGCGCACCAAAGACGCGGCGAAACCCTTCCGGCTCCGCCGACTCGTCGTGCTCGTTCTTGCTGGTGAGGGCCGCAAGCGCGAGCGCACTGTCGCGCCCCACTGGACCGCCATGGAACACAACAGGAGGGATCGTCGAGTACACGTGCCATTCGGGGAGTATCGATCCGACGTCGATGGTCGAGGGACGATTGATGATGACCCCAAGCGCGCCAGACTCGTCGTGATCGACAAGCAAGATCACGCTGCGGTCAAAGTTGGTGTCCGCCAATGTTGGCGACGCCACCAGGAGACGCCCGGTCAGAAAGCCATCGTTCACCCTCTCATCCTGGCAGCACCCAGGACGGTCGTAGAAGCGGGCAGCCCCGGCAGCCTGGGAATCATCGGGCACCTGCAAATGGTTCACCTCATAGCCCTACGCACTGAACCGACGAAAGGATGCACATGCCCACCGTGGCTTTGACCCAGGAGAGCCTCGAATCGACCATCGTCGACAACGAGCTCGTCTTCATTGACTTCTGGGCTTCCTGGTGTGGCCCCTGTCGCAACTTCGGCCCAGTGTTTGAAGCCGCGAGTGAGCGAAACCCAGACGCGGTGTTTGCCACCGTGGATACCGAGGACCAGCAAGAGCTGGCTGGGATGCTCGGCATAACCTCAATTCCCACCCTCATGGCCTTCCGCGAGAAGGTCCTAGTCTTTTCTGAAGCGGGCGCACTTCCCGCCCCTGAATTCGACAAACTCGTCGATGCCGTCCGCGCTCTCGACATGGTTGAGGTTCATCGCAAGGTCGCCGA
>DATKIY010000145.1:0-4098 GCA_035543875.1 Actinomycetes bacterium
GCTGGTTGCGGCAGCGGGCCATGCTCGAGCCGATCGACTGCCACGTGCGCGGCGAGGTGGTTAACCGCAAATAGCGGTTTGTCGCAAGCAGCCGAATAAGCCTTGGCCGCCGCGACCCCCACGAGCAGTGCTCCCATGAGACCGGGTCCAGCAGTAACAGCGAAGGCATCGACATCTGCCAGCGTGACTCGCGCCTGTTTGAGAGCCCGGTTCACCGTCGGGGTCATGGCTTCAAGATGTGCTCGGCTCGCGACCTCGGGGACGACCCCTCCGAATCGAGCATGCTCGTCGACGCTGCTCGCGACTGCGTCCGCTAGCAGCGTGGTTCCGCGGACAAGTCCCACCCCCGTTTCGTCGCAAGACGTCTCAATCCCAAGAACCAACGGCGAGTCCGGCGTCACGGTTCGACCCTCTCTATCGAACGGCGCATCATGACCGCGTCAAGGCCGGGCGCGTAGTAGTCCGGGCGACGCGCGATAACCTCAAATCCGTTTCGCTCGTACAGCCGACGCGCAGAATCGTTGTCGGCACGAACCTCCAAGAAAATTCGGGTGCAACCTCGACGGCTTGCCTCGGCCATCAACTCGGCAAGCAGCCGATTGCCGAGTCCCGATCGGCGGACGTCCGAAGCCACTGACAGCGTCTGAACATCCGCGTCAGCTCCAACCGTCATCAGACCGGCATAGCCAACGATGCGCTCTCCCTGTTCGGCTACGACGTACCAGCGGGTTTCAGGGGCGCCGGCCAGCTCGCTCCAGAACATCTCGACTGTCCACGTGGTATTCGGAAAGGAAATGGATTCGATGTCGTGAACCGGTTCGATATCCCGCCAACGCATGGGACGAATGTTGGTGGTCTGCATCGGGGTCACGTGAGTACCGACTTAGGTCTGGCACTAGGGCCGACATCCGGTTGGCGGAGGTAGATGGGCAGTGGGGGCAACAGTTCGCCGCCTTCTGCGACCCGAAGGGCAACCAGGCGCGCCAACGCTGCGCCTGACGGCAAGTCAGGCTTGCGTATACGCGGGAACGACTCGACAAATGGAGTGCCGCCGACGCCGACAACGGCTCGTTTCAGAACGCGTTGGGCTACGTCGTCCGGCCGGTTAACCATTGGCTCCCCAAGCCTGGTGGTCGCGTTGGCGTATTCCGCCCAAAAGACCTCTTTCCGGCGAGCATCGGTGACGACTACAAACGGTTCCGGAATCTCGCTCTCAAAAGCCATCACATCTAGGGTCATAACTCCGAACACGGGCACACCAAGTGCCTGACCAAGCGACTGCGCAGTAGCCAAACCAACGCGCAGTCCCGTGAATGCACCTGGACCAACTCCCACTGCGATTGTTTCCACGTGAGACATGTCGGTGCCTGCTGCACGCAGGACCGATGAAACCGCCGGCATCAAAACCTCTGCGTGCCGCCGAGCGCCCAGCTGTGTCTGGTGAGCGAGGACCTCGCCTTCCCGGACCAGCGCGACAGTTGTCGCCGGTGTCGCGGTTTCAATGGCGAGGATCATCGGACCAGGCTAGGCCTCTGATCGGCAAGCATCGGCGGGCGCTCCACCGTGACGGTACGTGGGCTTGAATCTCTGCTGATTTCAACGACTATCCGGGTGTTCGTCAGACCCTCCACCATGCCGTCCCCCCACTCCACCACGGTGACTGACTCGTCCAGACTCGCGTCGAGGTCGAGGTCGTCGACCTCAGCAAGTGATGTCAACCGGTAGGCATCGACGTGGACGAGGTCTGGCCCATTCGCCAACGAGCGGTGCACGCGAGCGATAACAAACGTCGGCGAAGTCACCGGACCTACGACGTCGAGTCCTGCCCCAATGCCTTGCGCCAGCGTGGTCTTCCCTGCGCCAAGGGCCCCGGACAGAACCACCAGATCGCCTGCCACGAAGGTGCGCCCGAGACTGCGCCCGAGCTCACGCATCGCCTCGGCGTCCGGCACCTGAAATGTCTGGCGCGTCATGAAACTCGAGCGGCACGTTCAAGCAGATCGAACAAGTGCGAGTTCACGTCGTCTGGGCGTTCCAGCATGATCAGGTGGCCCCCGGGATCGAGCACGACGAGTTCAACCCCCGGCAGGACGTTAACCATCGCGCGGCTGTGGTCGCTGGGCGTCACGAGGTCCTGCTCACCAACCAGGACCAGGGTCTCGACTCCGTCCAACGCACCCAGTGCTGAAAATGCATGATGGTCCTGCAGGGCGGGGTAGAAGTCGGCCAGAACTTCGATGGGCGTTGCGTTAATCATTTCGAGGCTGAAGTCGACAAGTTCCACTGGAACATCACTCGAAAACGCGTACACCCTCGTGACCATGACCGCCAAGTCATTGCTCATGCGTCGTCCTCGTTCAATCAACGACGAGCTACGACGTCCGACCGCCAGGAGCCCTGGTGTAATCCGGCGAAATGCCTCAGACGCAAGGCTTGGAAGTCCGTGCGTTACCTCGGTCATCCCACCGGCAGACGTCGACAAGAACCCGACGCCGACAATGCGACTCCCGAATAGCTCCGGTGAGTGCTCTGCCAGTCCCATGATGGTCATGCCACCCATTGAGTGGCCAACCAGGACCACCGGACCGCTCGGTGCAACTTCGGAAACGACGCGGTTAAGGTCACTGGCGAGTTGGTGGATCGTTGCGCGGCTGCGGTCTCCACGACCCGAGCGGCCGTGGGACCGCTGGTCGTAGAACACCAGGCGAGCGCTACCACGTAGCGCCTGGCGTTGGTAGTGGTAGGAGTCCATGTTGAGCGCGTAGCCGTGAACGAACACCACGGTGAGGTCTTCCCAAGGTGCACCGCGACGCGGTTCGTCAACCTCGACATACAACTGAACACCATCATCTGCTGTGACGATTTGATGTGGACCCCGCAGCTGACCGAGGCCAAGTCGGCCGACTGCAGCAGCTCGGCGCAACGGCCGGCCGACCACGACGCGCTCGGCCGCGAATCCGGCGGCTGCGCCGATCGCGGCAGCAACGACGGTTGCACTCGCGACACCCGCGCGCCCCGTTGGATTCACTGCGCTTCTCCACCAGCGTCGCTCAGACTTTTAGCGATGTACCGGCGATGCACCCTTGGACCTATCCGAGTGACAATTTCATACGAGATGGTGCCGGTTGCCGATGCCCAGTCATCGGCAGTCGGCTCCCCCGCCGCTGCCGACCCGAACAGCACGACTTCATCCCCCTCGGACACCGCCGAATCGTCCAAGTCAAGGACGAACTGATCCATGCACACTGTCCCCGCGATGGTTCGGCGCCCGCCGGCTGCAAGGACTGGACCAACGTTGGTTGCGTTGCGAGGAATGCCGTCGGCGTACCCAAGCGGAACCAGCCCCAACGTGGTCTCTTTCTTCGTCACGTACTTGTGCATATAGGAAACCCCGTGCCCCGCTGGGACTCGTTTGACCAACGAAAACCTCGCCCGTAGGGACATCGCTGGTTGCAACTGCAGCTGCTCCGCCGTCGATTCCTGTGGGATCGGCGACAAGCCGTACACGGCCAGTCCTGGGCGGGCCAGATCGAACAGCGTGTCGGGGCGGGTCAACGTCGCCGCAGAATTTGCCAAGTGCCTCACATCTGGCTTGAGCCCAGCCTTGTCGGCCTCAGCCAGTGCTGAAGTGAAGGCACTCAGCTGGCGATCGATGGTTGGGTGACCGGGCGCGTCCGCGTATGCGAGGTGCGACCAAATGCCAACCACCTGGACGAGGCCATCGATTTCCGCCTTACGTGCAGCATCGACCAAGTCTGGCCAGGCATCACGCGGCGCACCGCCTCGGCCAAGACCGGTGTCCACCTTCAGTTGGACGCGCGCGACGCGGCCCGCACGGGCTGCCGCCGAACGCACCTGCTCAACCGCCCACGGCGCATTCAGGGACAGATCGACGCTGCTCTCGATCGCCTCCTGCCACTGCTCACCGGGTCCAACGAGCCACGCCAGAATCGGTTGATCGATCCCGGCCTGTCGCAGTTGCATGGCCTCTTCTACGAGCGCGACGCCCAGCCACGTCGCCCCGCCGGCAAGGGCGGCAGTGGCACTTTGAACCAAGCCATGCCCATATCCGTCTGCTTTGACCACAGCCATGACACC
>DATKIY010000146.1:0-17507 GCA_035543875.1 Actinomycetes bacterium
TCGGCCGCCAGCCCGCGGCCCAACAAAGCGCAACAGCGGTCGCGCTTGGAGTTAGTGCAGACCAGTAGCACCCGATCGACTTGGTGCCCCGCAGGGAGTGTCGCGGGTGGCGAGTTCGCCTCCAGGAGCGTGCGCTGGTCAAGCTGACAGACCAGTTCCGGGGAGCAGTTGGTTGTCTGCCAGAGCCAGGCTCCGTCAGGTGTGCACCGGGCAATCAAAATGGCGTGCTCGTCTCCGACGACGTGTTGGTCGGCGTGCCGACCAAGGCGGCGAATCGTTCCGAGCCTGATGGGGTAAGGCTCGGCCCAGGCTCGCAGTTGTTGGCCGAGCTCTGGATCGAGGTGACTGTCGACAATGGCGTCTCTGCCCCACGGACCGGGTTGCTCGATCAGCACCCAGACTTGCGCTTGTGGCGCCGACCCCGCCAATGGTTCACCAGCCGAAACCGACCGAGCCGAGCAGAGGTCGGCGTTGGTAAGAGGTTCGACCACCGGGCTAGACCGGGCCGGCAACTGCGGCGATGGGTTGAGGTGCTGGGACTCCGCTGCCGTCTCGTCGAGTATCTGGTTCCGGAAGATCGACAGGAACACCACTGGCGGCGGCCGCGCGAGCCGGGGTGGCTCCGGCCCACGCCAAGAGCAGGACATCTTCACCCTTGAGCAGCCGATGACAGCGCACGCCTCCGGTACCGCGTCCTTTGGCGGGATATACGTCGAAATCAGTAACCTTGAACGATCCGGCGTCGGTTCCGGGGAGTGCATCGGAATGGCCGGCAACGGTCACTACCGCAGCCGGTCGGTCGGCGGCGGCGGCGCCAAAGTAGATAGCCGTGGCTCCTGCGGTGAGTCGAACTCCCACCATCCCGCCAGCGGGCCGTCCCTGTGGGCGCACCGATGACGCAGAAAACCGCAGCAGCTGCGCGTCCGACGTGATGAAGACAAGCTCGTCGTCATCGGACGAAACCGAGCACGCGCCGATGACCGTATCGCCAGATTTGAGTCCGATGACTTCCCAGCGGTCCTTGTTGCTCGGGAGGTCGGGGGTCACTCGCTTGACGATGCCTGCCGCGGTGCCCAGCGCGATGGCGGGGCCATCGCCATCGAGCGATGCAAGGGTCAGTGCCCGTTCTCCGCGTTCTAGCTCCACAAACTCTGAGATGGTTGCACCCCCGGCGAGGTTAGGCGCTCGAGCTGTGTTGGGTAAGGACGGCAGATCGAGTACTTGAAGCCGGACGACCTGGCCGCGGCTGGTGACTACCCCGACCTCGCCACGGGCGCTGGACCGAACGGCAGCAAGGACCACGTCGTGTTTGACCCGCTCGCCGTCTTGCGGCAGTGGTGAGTCATCGGCGGTTCGAGCCAGCAACCCAGTAGCTGAAAGCAGTACCCAGCAAGGGTCATCGGAAACTTCAAGCTGCAGGGTCGTTGCTGGCTGACCCGCCGACTCAAGCAGAACCGTGCGTCGCGCTGTCGCGAATTTCTTTGCTACGTCTGCAAGTTCCGTGGAGACAATGTCGCGCAGTCGTGATTCGTCGTCGAGCACAATGGTTAGCTCGTCGATGGTGGTCTGCAGCTCGTCACGTTCAGTTTCGAGTTCGATGCGCGAGAACTTCGTCAGGCGGCGAAGAGGCATCTCCAGAATGTAGTTCGTTTGAATTTCAGTGAGGTCGAACACGTCGATCAGACGCGCGCGTGCCTGTGCGGTGTCGTCCGAAGTGCGGATGAGCTGAATGACTTCGTCGATGTCGATGATGGCGATGAGCAAACCGTCGACGAGGTGGAGTCGGTCCTTGGCGCGTTGGCGTCGGAACAAGGATCTTCTGCGCACAACATCGAGGCGATGGTTGACGTAGACGTGGAGGAGTTCGCTCAAGCCGAGGGTTCTAGGCTGCCCGTCGACGAGTGCGACGTTGTTGATCCCGAACGAGTCCTCCATCGGAGTGAGTCGATAGAGATCTTCGAGTACGGCGTCGGGGTTGAACCCGTTCTTTATCTCAATCACCACGCGCAGACCCTGTTCGTGGTCGGTGAGATCGATGAGATCGGAGATGCCCTGCAGCTTCTTTGCCTTCACCAGGTCGGAGATCTTCTCGATCACGCGCTCAGGTCCAACTCCGTACGGCAACTCGGTGACGACAATGCCTTTGCGGCGTGGGGTGACGTTCTCGACGCGAGTGGTTGCTCTGATTCGAAAGCTACCCCGACCTGTTGCATAAGCATCGCGGACTCCGTCCAAGCCGACGATCTTCCCGCCTGTTGGTAAGTCTGGACCGGGCACAAAGCGCATCAGGTCGTCGAGGGTCGCCTTCGGATGCTTGATCAGATGTCTAGCGGCTGCAATAACTTCGCCCAGGTTATGCGGCGCCATGTTGGTCGCCATGCCGACGGCGATACCGGCGGCTCCATTCACCAACAGGTTCGGAAATGCGGCTGGTAGCACCTCTGGCTCGCGAAGCTGACCGTCATAGTTGGCGCCGAAATCAACGACGTCTTCGTCGATCGAACCCGTCATGAGCATTGCGGCAGCGTCGAGCCGACACTCGGTGTAGCGCATCGCCGCTGGACCAGCGTCAAGCGAGCCGAAGTTGCCATGGCCGTTGATGAGCGGTACGCGCATGGCGAAGGGTTGGGCCATGCGGACGAGGGCGTCGTAGATGGCGGTATCGCCGTGCGGGTGAAGCTTTCCCATCACTTCACCGACAACGCGCGCTGACTTCACGTGGCCGCGATCTGGCCGCAACCCCATGTCGTCCATCTGGAACAGAATGCGCCTGTGAACAGGTTTCAACCCATCGCGTGCGTCGGGAAGCGCCCTGGAGTAGATGACGGAGTAGGCATATTCCAGGAAGCTGCCTTGCATCTCGTCGGCGACGTCGACGTCGACGATCTTCTCGACGAAATCGTTGTTACTTGGGGTTTTGGTGGTTCGGCGGGCCATGCGGTGAGGGACTCCTTCGACGGATAGGCGGCTATTGTCGCCGCTTGGTGGCTTTGGCACTCGCGCGACCCGCCCGGTGAATGCGACGATCAAGCGGTGACCCAGTCAGCCAGCGACCCTTGGGATTTCGATCTTGGACCCATGCTGGAGCGCACCCTGCTCCACGCTGAGGGATGGTTGGCGACTTTGGCCACTCGTCCCGTCGCAGCGGTGGCAACGCCAGCCGAGATGCTCGCCAGGTTTGACGAGCCACTTCCGGAGCAGTCCATGGCAGCGACGGAAGTGGTCGACCTGCTTGCAAGGAACGCCGAACCAGGACTGACGGCATTTGGTTCTGGCCGGTTCTTCGGGTTCGTGATCGGCGGGACGGTCCCTGCCGCGTTGGGTGCCGACCTGCTCGCCACGACGTGGGATCAAAACGCTGGGCTCCGCGCGGTGACGCCCGCGGCAGCCGTCGTAGAGGAAGTGTCCGGTGGCTGGATCAAGGAGCTCCTCGGGCTGCCAGATCAGGCAACTGTTGGATTTGTTACTGGTGGCAACATGGCGTCGTATTCGGGTCTGGCTGCGGGACGACATCATGTGTTGGCGGCGATCGGGTGGGATGTCGAACAGCATGGGTTACAGGGCGCCCCGCCGATCCGCGTCATCGCGGGTGTGGATCGGCATGCCACTATCGACACGTCACTTCGGTATCTCGGTCTCGGGTCAGGCAACACGAAACTCGTTAAGACTGATGAGCAGGGTCGAATTGACGTAGCTGAGCTTGAGAGAGTTCTTGGCGAGGGCAGCGGGCCGACTATCGTTTGTCTGGCAGCGGGCAACGTCAACACGGGCGCGTTCGACGACTTTCCTCGAGCCATCGACGTTGCCCGTCGACATGGTGCGTGGGTTCACGTCGACGGCGCCTTCGGACTTTGGGCAGCAGCCTCGCCAACGACGCGTGAGCACACAGTCGGGGTCGACCAAGCCGACTCTTGGGCGACCGATGCGCACAAGTGGCTAAACGTCCCCTACGACTGCGGACTGGTCATCGTGGCTCATCCAGCAAGTCATCGGGCCACGTTCCAGGTTGCTGCGAGCTACCTCGTCCAAGACACGGCAACGCCTGATCCGATGGACCTTGTCCCAGAGTTCTCACGCCGCGCTCGCGGCTTCGCGGTATGGGCAGCATTGAAGTCACTCGGTCGCGCGGGGGTCATTGAACTCGGCGACCGGCTATGCGCGCGGGCGCAGGCCATGGCAGCTGCGCTAGATGCGGTCGGTGGGTGCGAGATCATCAACGAGGTAGTTCTCAATCAGGTCCTCGTTCGGTTCGACGATTCTGATGACGTCACCCAGCAGGTAGTTGCCCATGTCGTTGCATCCGGCGACGCGTACGTAGGTCCGTCAACGTTCAAGGGGCGCTCTTGCATGCGGATATCCGTGTGCAACGGTCGAACCTCAGCAGCTGATGTCGAAACGACGGTCGCCGTGATCAGTCGATCACTGGACGCCGTTCGACTCACCTGATCTCATGACCTGGCCAACACGGATGGCGGCACGAATTCGTTCGACCGGCAGCCGGCCTGACGCCAGACTGAAACCGTGAGTCCACTTGAACCCGACCCGCCTGCGGCAGCGTCCTTGCCTATCCATCGACGCCTGGCGGAGCTGCCTCGGGAGGTCAAGTGGCTGCTGCTCGGGATTGGTCTGTTCTCACTAGGGGCCGGGCTAACCCTGCCGTTCTTGTTGGTCTACCTCCATCAGGTGCGGGGGATCTCCACCCAGTTAGCCGGCGCAGTCATTGCGTGGATTGCGTTGGTCGGGTTGCTCACGGGACCGCTGTGGGGCGTGGTTATCGACCGGATCGGCCCGCGAGTGACGCTACTTCTCAGCCTGTTGGTTGAGGCAAGTGCAGTGCTGTGCCTGGCCTTCGTCACAAATGTGTGGCAGGCGTTCCTGGTGGCCAGTTTGCTGGCGATTGGCAGCGCCGGTGGCTGGCCGGCGCAAACCGCGCTGCTGTCACGGCTGGTGCCCTCGCCGGCAAGACCATGGTTGTTCGGTCTTCAGTTCATGTTGTTGAACTTGGGCCTTGGAATCGGAGGACTCGTTGCGGCAACGTTTGTCGACGTAACCCGTCCGGGAACGTTTCAGTTGCTGTACGTGGTCGATGCGTGCTCGTATCTGGCGTATGTCGCCGTCCTGGTGGCGTTGCCAAAGTCTGTGGGACTTGCTCCAGTCAGCATCGACCCGGAGCCGCAGAACTTCGTCGAAGGGCGGGCTGACTCCACCAAAGGTGGCGGTGGGTATCGGCAACTTCTGGCCGACCGACGATTCCTTCGCCTGCTTGGAGTCGCCGCGGTCATGGTGCTGTTTGGGTATGCGCAGATCGAAGTTGGTCTCACTGCATACGCCACCCAGGTTGCTGGTGTTCCGGCACGTTGGCTCGGTATTGCCTTTGCCGCGAACACGGCAACCATCGTCGTCGGCCAACTGTTGGTGCTTTCCAGGTTGGAGGGGCGAAGCCGGAGCCGAGCCCTTTGTCTGACGGGACTGGCATGGGGAGCTAGCTGGCTCGTTATTGCGGTTTCTGGTGAAGCTGAGTCGACCTGGGTTCTCCTGCTCGGCCTTGCTGTCGGAGCGTCCATCTTCGCCTTAGGCGAAACGATTTGGTCACCCGTCTTCCCGGCGCTGGTCAACGATCTAGCCCCTGAACACCTGCGGGGTCGCTACAACGCAGTCTCCAGCTTGGCCTGGAATTTCGGCAGCGTGCTTGGTCCGTTGTACGCCGGCGTCCTCATCGGAGGGGGTTGGGGGACCGCGTGGGTAGGCGTCACAGTGACCGGCTGTCTGCTCGGTGCGGTGGGCGCCTGGCGGCTTCATGCCCACCTTGATCCTGTGCAGGACGGGAGGCAGCAACCGATCGGTGTCACAATGGGGGAATGACGGAGACCGGCGTGCGGGCGCACGATGATCTGCGTGCGGCCGTCGAGCGATGTGGGTACTACCCCGAGCTGGTTCTTGATTCGCTGTCGGTGGCCCTGGCCGGTGAGACCGTTTCGTCTTTCATGGTTCACCACGAAGCAACGTTCGATCGAGACGAGCTACGTCGTCACCTCACAGTGCTCGTCCTTACTCCCAGTCGACTTGTCGTCGGCCACACCGATGACCACCCACCGGACGAAGTCAGCGCCTCACCGCATGCGACTACTAGCACTGAGTCAGTACGGATCGGCCGCATCGGCTCAGTCGTCGTCAGCCGGGTCGTCGACGACCCGGCGCAACATGCGGTAAGTGGCCTTCCTCGCGAGGTAGTTCTCACTTTGGGTTGGGGTGCCATCAGTCGTATCGACCTGGAGCCCGCGGCGTGCGGTGATCCGGACTGCGAAGCCGACCACGGCTACACCGGCGCAAGCACCATCGATGACTTCTCAGTTCGCGTGAGTCAAGCAGCCGATGGGCTGGAAGGTGTTTCGCAGGCACTGGAATTCGCTCGCGCAGTATCAGCAGCTACTGCAAAACACTGACCCAGCCAGGTTACTGAAGTCCAAAGCCGGGCTACTCTGGTTTGCGCGACCCAAACAAGATCTCATCCCAGCTTGGGACGCTTGCGCGCTTCTTCTTTGACGGGGGCGTGTCTGGGACAGTTCGACGTTGTCCTCGTGTGGCGGCCGCGATGGCGTTTTCGCGCGGCGTTGGCTGAGGTGCTGGCGTGTTCGTGATTTTCGCGGCGGCAGATTTCGGGGCTGAGAGCTCCGAAGTGTCGGGAGCATCGTCGTAGTTCGCTGGTGTGGTTTCCTCCTCGGCTGGCACGGGATGCTCGCCAGCCTTCGAACCTTTATGACGACTCAGTGCACGCAGCTGTGTGACGGACGCCGCAGGTTTTTCTTCCAGCAGCCAGCGCGCGTCGTCATCGTCGGCGGTGACGGTGCGTCGGATCGGGTCGTACAACCACAGTGCCGAACGCTGGGTGTCTCCTGCCATGTAGTCGAGGCGGACCTCCCAACCTCCGTCGTCGCGCCGCCAGGCGTCCCATTCGATGCCTTCGCGTGGGATGCCGCGTTCTTCAAGCCGCTCGGCGACAAGCTCTCCGAGAAGCATCACGGCACCCTGGTCGTCGCGTTTCACGCCCGCTTTGGCCGCCTCTTGTGCGATGTACTCGCGCTCGTGCAGGACCGGGCTCGCGTACCTAAGCACTCGGTCGATGGGGATTCCTGCATCGCGTGCCACTTCATCGAGAGACTGGCCGGACCGAATGCGCGCCTGAATCTCGCGCGGTCGCAGCTTGCTCTCGAGTTCGATCTGTAGCTGGCCAAGCCGTGCTCTATCCCCGCGAAGTGCTGCGTGAATGCGTTCATCAACGGGAAGGAAGAACTGATCGCCACCGTCTGCTGCACCAGAAACCTCCAACACCAGCCGGGATCCGTCGTCGGACAGTCCCACAAGACGAAGGTCACTCATGGTGTACGTCGGCCCTCCCCAACTGGCCGGTCCGTCCGACCCGGGGATGAGTCTGGCCTGCCGACACTGATCGTGTCACACCACCCTGCCACATTCGCGCGTCGGATGACCCACACCTGACGTGACCAGTCCAAAACGCCGGACTCGTCATGCGTCCCATCTGTTCAGTCGTCCAACAGCTGTGCTCTGTTTTCCCGTGTCTTGTGTGTCTTTCCCCGACTTCTAACGTACATCGCATTGGTCCGAAGCTGCATGGAAGTGCGAGAGAATGGGGCAGGTGAGTCGAATCCCGGGGCGCCATACCTTCAGCGTCATTCAAGTAGTCGCAGGCTCAGCCGCTGCAGCAACCGCGGCACTCGCCGCGTCAGTGCTCGGTGTAGCAGGAACCGTGCTTGGTGCTGCGCTGGTCAGCGCGGCTATCACAGTCCTGGCCGCCGTTTATGACCACTCAATGCGGCAGGCTCGCGAAAAGATGGTGCTGGCCAGGGCTTCGACGCTGGTCGGCGCGGACTCGGGCGTACCCGAGGTTTTGGATCACCCGTCCGATGTCGCCCATCGCGAGGAGGCCCAAGATCTTCGGGAACGCACGCTGATCATGGAACCGCTCCAGCTGGAGGATGAGTCGGGCTACCGATGGGGGCACGTCGCCGTCGCCGCGCTGCTCATTTTTGGGTTGGCCATGGCGGCCATCACGGCGGTCGAGATTCAAACGGGCCGCCCCATTTCTTCGTTGTGGAGCTCCGACGATGTCCGGGGGACCAGCCTGGGTGGGACCCGCCAGGAGCCCATGCCTGGTCCAACCGTGACGCGCACTGTGACCGCTCAGCCCGCTGGCCGAGCTGCCCAACCGGCTGAACCTTCGCCTACTCCGCACGTCACCGTGACCATCAAGGCGGCACCAAGCCGGCCGACGCCCGGCGCCACCGTGACCGTGTCAGGAACGCCGCGACCGGCCGCGACTGTGACGGTGACCGTCTCGCCAACGCCTAGCTCGCCAGGTCCGTCGCCAACTGGTTCGCGTCGCTCTAGTCACTAGGTTTCGACAGCTCGGTCAACACGTTGCGTCCTGCAATCGCCGCCGCGCACGCCAAAATGGCGCTGATGACGCCTACCCAGTATCCGGCGCTCAGCCCCACATGATCGACCAACCATCCGCTCGACGGTGACCCCAGCGCGAAGCCGACGGCTAGAGCTGTGCTGGCCCACGTGAGCGCCTCGGTGAGGCGCGCTGGTGGTACCAGCCGCTCGACAAACGTGAATCCCGCGATAAGAGTTGGCGACACTGCCGCACCGGCGAAGAACAAAATCACCGCAGTGGTGAGCAAGTTCTGGCTAGCCAGAAGCGGTACCAACATTGCCGCCAACAAAACACACCCGACCAGCAGCTGCTTGTAAAGCGGTGGCGATCGTCGCAAACCGCCCAGGACAAAGCCGGTCACCATAGAACTGACCGACCAAATGGCGAGCACGATTCCGGCGGCTGGGATGTTTCCCGTCTCACGGGCGGTGGCAACAACGGTCACCTCGATGCCGGCGAACAGCAAGCCGAGTGCGGCCATAACGACGAGGATCTCAGGCATGCCTGCGTAGAAGATGGCGAGTCGGCCCCGGTGACCGCCTTCGGTTCTTGCTGGAGGCTCGGTGCTGCGCTGCAAAATCAGCGCGTAGGTGCCACTGGCGCCGAGCGCGGCGGTTAGCCCAACTGCGGCCGCCGAACCGAATGTGGCGGCGGTAAACGCAGCTAGCGGTGGGCCGACAATGAAAACGAACTCATCAACCACTGACTCCCACGAGAACGCGGTTCGGAGTAGCTCCGAGCTCCCCAGTAGATAGGTCCACCGCGAACGCACGATGGACCCGATGACCGGCAAGGCAGCGCCGGCGACGGCTGCTGCTAAGAAGAACGCCCAAAGCGGAGCGTCAACCGCAGAAAAGATCAGAATCGCGGTAACGGCAATCACGTTGATGGTGATCTGCGGCCCAATCACGCGTGATTGGCCAAACCGGTCGATGAGGAGTGCGATGACGGGCGCCGTTCCAGCCCCGACGAGAATCCAGGTGGCGTCGACCGCTCCGGCGACAAAGTAGGAGTCGGTGATATCAACCATTAACAGCAGGAGCGCGAATCCACCCATTGCCAGCGGCAGCCGGGCAAAGAATCCTGCAATGGAGAACTGCCACCCGCCTTGCGTGCGTAGGAGCTGGAGGTAGGGGGTGGACACGAGAGGTCACGCTAGTGGGCGAGTCAGTCAGTTCACTGCCAGGATTGGGGCCGGGGGGCAGCGCTAACGAACGACGGCAAGCGCAAGAAGGGAAGTGACGTGACTCGGTCGACGGACTTCGATGCGCTCCTGTTGGTGTCGTTCGGCGGCCCTGAGGGACCTGACGACGTACTCCCTTTTCTCGAAAACGTGACACGCGGCCGTGGCATACCAACCGAACGGCTCAAGCAAGTGGGCGAGCACTACTTCCAATTCGGCGGGGTAAGCCCTATCAACGCTCAGAACCGGCAGCTACGTGAGGAGCTGCACCGGGTGCTTTCTGAGCGCGATGTGGACCTTCCCGTGTATTGGGGTAACCGCAACTGGTCGCCATATCTTGCTGACGCCATTGGTCAAATGAGGCAGGACGGCGTAATGCGCGCGCTCGCCTTCTTTACGTCGGCCTACTCCTCGTACAGCAGCTGTCGGCAGTATCGCGAGAACTTGGCCGCGGCGCGTCGTGAGGTGGGTGCTGGAGCACCGGTGATCGAAAGGATCGGTCCGTACTTCAATCACGCCGGTTTCATCGAACCGTTCGTCGACAACACGTTGAGTGCGCTCGCGGAGTTGCCGGAGGAGTTACGTGGCCAGGCGCGTTTGGTGTTCACGACGCACTCAATTCCCATCGCGATGGCGGACGCCAGCGGGGTTGGTGAAGGGGCATACGTCAAGCAACATCGGGCGGTCGCCGAGCTTGTTGCGGCTGCGGTCAACCAGCGTTCGGCGGTTGAGCATGAGTGGGACTTGGTCTTCCAGTCCCGAAGCGGGCCGCCGCAGGTGCCATGGCTAGAGCCTGACATCGACGACCACCTGGTTTCTGTCCTTGATGATGGAGCGGCAGCGATTGTCGTGATCCCGATCGGTTTTGTATCTGACCACATGGAAGTTGTGTGGGACCTCGATACCCAAGCAGCTGGTCGGGCTAAGGAGCTGGGGCTCTCGATGGTTCGCGCAAAGACGCCTGGATCCGACCCAAGGTTTGTCTCGATGGTTGTTGATCTCATTCAGGAGCGCCTGGACGGCACCGACGTTTCGGCACGCTCTCGGCTTGGTTCACTCGGGGCAGCTCCCGACCGATGTGCGGCGGGTTGTTGCGCTAATCCGCGGCTCGTCCTCGACGCCATCGGTGGGATGGACAACAACGAGTGAGTCACCGACAACCGGTTACTGTCGCAACGTGACAACACCTTCGGCCGCCGATGACACAGGTCCGGAGGCCCTGCGACTTCTGTGTCTGGATGCGGCCCGTCAAGCTGGCGAGTTGCTGCAGCAGATGCGGCGAGCTGGCGACGTCGATGTGACGGCCACCAAGACGACGGCCACGGACATCGTCACGAATGCGGACAGTGCGGCTGAGCATCTGCTTCGGTCCATACTGCTTGGCGCTCGAGCCGGGGATGCCTGGCTCGGCGAGGAGACCGGAAGTTCCACTGGTCAGGCGCGTGATGGGCAAGTGCGGTGGATCGTTGATCCAATCGATGGCACGGTCAACTACCTGTTCGGTTTGCCGGGATGGGCCGTCAGTGTCGCTGCTGAGTTGGCAGGGGAGGTGGTCGCTGGCGCAGTGGTTATTCCAACACTGCGCGAGGAGTTCAGTGCGGCGCATCACGGCGTCGCCAGATGCAACGATGAACCGCTCACGGCCTCCTCGGGCGACCGGCTCGAGCAGGCGCTCGTTGCGACGGGATTCTCGTACGACGCAAATGTCCGTCGGCGGCAGGGACAAGTTGTCGCACATCTGCTGCCCTTGGTTCGAGACATTCGGCGGCTGGGGGCTGCTTCGGTAGATCTGTGTTCGGTTGCCGCTGGCAGGGTTGACGCCTACTACGAAACCGGATTGCAGCCGTGGGACCGGGCGGCCGGTGCTCTGATCGCACGCCGAGCAGGTGCAACTGTCACGGAATCTGCCAGGGGTGATGTCGTCGCCGCGGGTCCCAAACTGTTTGAGGTTTTCACTAGGACACTTCGTGAGGCTGGTGCATGACGACCGGTCGGGTTGCGCTCGTCACTGGAGCGTCGTCGGGAATCGGGAAAGCTACTGCCGTTGCTTTGCAACAAGCAGGGTTCAGTGTCTACGCCACCGCTCGCTCGTCGGACGACCTCAAACAACTCGAGCAGTTGACACTTCACGCGGTTGAGCTCGATGTCACTGACGATCGGCAAGCAACCAGCAGAATTCGCGAGATTGAAAAGTCGCACGGACACATCGATGTCTTGGTCAACAATGCCGGCTATTCACTGCAGCAACCGATTGAGACCGCCGAGCCGGCCGCAGTTCGGCGACAGTTCGAAACCAACGTATTTGCGCCAGCTCGACTTTCGCAGCTGGTGCTGCCAGCGATGCGCAGCCATGGCAACGGACGCATCATCAACGTTGGGTCCATGGGCGGTCGGTTCACACTGCCAGGAGGGGGCTACTACCACGCGACGAAGCATGCCCTGGAGGCGATCAGCGATGCACTTCGGCTCGAGGTCGCGTCGTTCGGCGTCAAGGTCATCTTGATCCAACCTGGACCCGTTCAGTCCGAGTTCGGTCGTGCCGCTGTCGACTCCATGACCGACGAGGGGGCATCGGATGGGCCTTACGCGCCGTTCATGCGTGAGCTGCAACGGGCGATGGAAGGTTCGTATGACGGTTTGGCCGGTCGGTTCGACGCCACCGCAGGTGATGTGGCTCGGGTCATTGTCAGAGCTGCGACGACTGCGCATCCCCGCCCTCGATACGCGGTCGGTGCGACGGCTCGGATGTTGATCACGGGGCGGCGCCTGCTCCCCGACCAGCTGTGGGACGCGGCCGTTCGACGCATCTGGCCGACTCCATAGCGTGAGGTGGTCTCATCCAACGATCGAGTTAGTCCAGGCGGCGCAGCTGTGCGCGGTAGCGGTGGCCGTTGGCCACGTAGAGGGCAACGGTCTCCGCGAACGCGCCCACCGGTACGGCGTCAACTCGCAGCTTGGCCGGCACTCCCAAGGCCATGGCATGCGACGGCACTTGCATATCGTTGGGGACGACCGCCCCAGCTCCTACGAGTGCGCCTGATCGAACGTGGGCTCGGTGCAGCACGATCGACCCACTCCCCACTAAACAGTGATCGTCGACGGTGCACCCCTCAAGATGCGCCAGGTGTCCGACCACGCAGTCGTTGCCAATGCCGGTCGCCCAGTTGGAAGTGGCGTGAATGATCGCGCCATCCTGGACTGAGGTTCGCGCCCCCACCTCAATTCGTCCGTAGTCGCCGCGCAGGACCGCACCTGGCCAGATCGTGGCCTCCGAGCCCAGTGCGACGTCGCCAATGACCACGGCATCCGGGTGCACGAAGGCATCCGGATGCACCTGCGGATGGTGTTCGCCCAGGGCGTACAGAGCCATCGGGGCCGCCTTTCTGGGTGGTTCGAGTTTCGATGGGGTTTCGTTGGGGTTCGTTCGGCTCATTGTGTGGGGGATCGGCCCGAAAATAGGGTCGAAATGGCTGAATTCGTGCTCGCGACGCGCCGATAAGCCCCCCAACGCGACGTGGCGGTCGCGCTAGGGCACAATCTGCCACCCGGACGGGCACAAAACGTGGCCGCCCTGCGTTACACCGGCGAACCGGGTTACCCGGCGTCCCCGACGCTCGGATCCTCTAGGAGGGGTCCTGCACCCATGGCGACCGACTACGACACCCCCCGTAAGACCGACGACGAACTCAACGAGGACAGCCTCGAGGAGTTGAAAGCTCGGCGTGCCGACCTGGCTGCGTCTACCGTCGACGTCGACGAGACGGAGTTGGCCGAGTCCCACGAGCTCCCTGGCGCAGACTTGTCCAACGAGGAACTAACCGTTCGAGTGGTCCCGAAACAAGACGACGAGTTCACCTGCTCCCGTTGCTTCCTGGTCCACCACCGCAGTCAGCTGGCCAAGACCGTCAAAGGGCAGTTCGTCTGTAAAGACTGTTCCTAACTGGCACTAGAGCCTGGCCTTTGCTTTCCGGGTGGCCCAGGTCCTCGCCGCGGCGACGGTTGCGGCGCTGACCGCTACAAACACGACTACCTCGGCGAGTGAAGAGTCATCGTCCTTGGTTGGTTCGGTACCGCGTACTGCCCGCCAAGTGAGTGCAACCGCTTGCTGCGCCGCGGCGCCGGCCACGAGTGCGGCCACGGTGATCATGAGTTTGTTGCCGCTATTGGCTTTGTCGGACATCAGGCTCTCCAGGCTCAGCATTGGTCATGGTGTCAACTGACTGAAATCCTTGCACGTCGCCGGCTGTGGCGCGGTTGATGGCGGCAGCCAGTGCATCGGGCTGGCGCGTCGATACGTACCAGTACGGAGTGGGATCGCGCGGGTCGTCGATCTCCACCCTGATCGCGGTCGAGACCCAACCCCGAACGAGTGAATAAGCGCGGCCATCGGCTTCCACGCCGCGAAGTCGCTTCGATGCCGGCCGATCGAGCGGCTGCGCCTTGCCAAGAAACTTCGTCTCGATGCTGGCACGTCCGGCCCGCAGCCGCTGCTTCGTGACCGACACCTCGGCGGCGGCTTGCACCAGCGCGATGGCGACGGCTATGCCAGTTCCTACTCCCACTGCCCAGCCCACGGCGGTGTTGGTGGCATATCCGTAGGCGATTCCGAGTGCCAATGGCCAGGACTCTGCAGCTGGCCAGGCCCACCATGGCACCCAGAGCCTTTCGCGGTAGTCGGTCATTTGATCAGCCTCGCATCAATGGAACGGGTATTGGTGGGTAGGGTCCGTCCGTGACCGCTCGCCGACCGACGCAGCCGCCGGCTCACGCTGTTCCGCCGCAGCGTCATCCCGATGCGCCACCGCCTGGTACGCCTCTTGGGTCGCACTACCGCCAGTGTTTTGGCTGCGGCCCGGACCACCCGACCGGACTCCATCTTGCGTTGACAGCTGGTGAGGGCTGCACCATCCACGCCGAACTCACCGTCACAGAACACCACCAAGGCGCACCTGGCTTGGCTCACGGTGGGCTGCTCGCCGCTGCTTTCGACGAAGCGCTCGGTACCGTGACTTGGTTGCTACGCGTTCCTGTCGTGACGGTTCACCTGGAAACGGACTATCGCACTCCTGTCCCGGTCGGCTCGGTAGTACACATCGAGGCAGAGTGCTATGCAGCTGCTGGTCGCAAGATCTACTCGCGAGCGGTTGGTCGTATCACGTCGGGTGTCGGTGAGAGTGAGCGCAACGCAATCGCCGTTGAAGCGCGCGGCGTGTTTGTGTCGGTGCCCCTTGAGCACTTCCGGGCGCATGGCCGCGCCTCCGATATCGACGCATTTGTGGCGAGCAGCGACCGTGAAGATGTTCTCCATGCGTTTGAGGTCAACCCGTGAGCGGCCAGGATGGCAATCGAGGGGATAGCGCGCACGCCACCGAGGGTGGAATCGACGTCCTGATTGTGCGGATCGATGCTGGTCTACCGCTGCCTAAGGTGGCTCACCCTGGCGACGCTGGCGTCGATCTTTGTGCCGCAGAAGACTGCGAGATTGGGCCAGGTGACCGGGTTCTCGTCGCCACCGGGATTGCGATCGCGCTTCCGGCCGGGTATGCGGGATTTGTCCATCCGCGCAGCGGCCTGGCCGTTCGCCAAGGCGTCACTGTGGTCAATGCGCCGGGAACCATCGACGCGGGGTACCGTGGCGAAATCAAGGTCGGGCTGGTCAACCTGGATCGATCTCAGGCAGCGACCGTTCGGCGGGGTGATCGCATCGCTCAGTTGATCGTTCAGCGCGTCGAGTCGATCAATTTCCACGAGGTCGAGTCACTACCGGGCTCGCAGCGTGCAGCCGGTGGGTTCGGTTCGACTGGTACGCAAACAAGCGCAACCGCTAACGAAGGGTCGACGAAGTGAGCGTCTTTCGGCGGCGTGGCATCGAGTCCGAAGAAATCAAGGAAATTGATGAGCCACTCGACCGTGATGCAGAGACAGTCTTACCGGAGGCGCCGAGTCTCGGGTTTGTGCAAAAGGTCCGCGTCGAAGCAGGCATAGAACTCACCGGGCCGTTCGACGTCAGCCAAGTTGACGATGACACTTTGCGACGGATCGACTTTGGCTCGTTGTTGATCCCTGCGATCGATGGCATGCAGGTACGCATCGAAGTGGACGACCAAGAAAACGTCGTGGCCGTCAGTGTGATGTTGGACGACACGGCGATTCAGCTACAGGCGTTTGCCGCTCCGCGAAGTGAAGAACTGTGGGACGAAGTGCGGCAGGAGATTGCCGAGGGAGTGCGGGGGAGCCAGGGCAAAGCTCGGGAGGCCGACGGGACGTTTGGTCGCGAGCTCATGGCCGAGGTCGTGGTGAACGGCCCAGACGGCACATCAGGTAGGCAGCCGGTTCGGTTTATCGGTGTCGATGGCCCACGCTGGTTTCTCCGCGGTCTCATCAGTGGTCCAGGGGCGCAGGACGCGAGCAAAGCGGCATCGGTCGAATCAGTCTTTCGTCAGGTTGCGGTTCGTCGAGGTGACCATGCGGCTCCACCCCGCGAGCCGCTTCCCCTGGTCGTGCCGGCGGATGAGGGTCTCGTGAGCGAGCCTCCGATCGGGTCCGAGTAGCCTCGTCGCATGGCACAAACCCCAGCGACCGCCGACGATTCGGCGAAAAGCTCGTGGCTGAACCGCAAGTTCCAACGAATGCTCCCGTCGGTCGCCGAGCTTGAGGCTGACGAGCTTCGTGAACGTGCCAGCGACCTACGCTGCGTTGCTGTCGCGAACGCCCCGTTGGCCAAGCTCCTTACGCTCAGCGGCACGTTGCGCACCGTCACATTGCGGCCCCGGGCTGACATCGCAGCGCTCGAAGCCGAGCTTTATGACGGCTCGGGCAGCGTCACACTGATTTGGCTGGGCCGACGGGCCATCAGAGGGATAACACCCGGACGAACGGTTCTGGCGACCGGGCGAGTCAATCGTCAGAACGGGCAGCTCGTCATGTTTAACCCGACCTACGAGCTTTTGCCTTCGGTCGTATGACCTCCGATCCACCGGAGGAGTTGCAAGAAAAGGATTTGCTCCACGCACTCGGCGGCAAGCAGGGCCTAGCCGATGGCGGACTTCCGGGCGCCGTTTTTGTCACGGTCTATGTCGTCAGTGGTCAAAACCTTGGCCCGGCGCTGTGGTCAGCACTTGGCGTCGCCGCCATCCTCACCGTCATTCGGCTGTTGCGGCGGTCGTCGGTGCAGTTCGCGCTGATGGGCATGGCTGGAGTTGGCATTTCCGCGCTGATCGCCTGGGCCACCGGTCGTGCCATCAACTTCTTCATTCTTGGGCTGTGCCTGCAGGCTCTGTTTGTCGTCATGTATTTCGTTTCCATCAGGGTGCGACGGCCGCTCATTGGTGTCATCGTCGGCCAGCTGCTTGGCGACGGAATGGCATGGAAGGACGATCCGGCGCGAGTGAGTGCGTACACCAAGGCCACCTGGCTGTGGTGCGGAATGTTCGCGTTCCGGCTGGCGGTGCAGCTGCCGTTGTTCATCATGGATAAACCTGTCGCGCTTGGCTACGTCAAGCTGGCCATGGGGTGGCCGCTCCTGGCGGTGGTCGCCTGGCTTACGTATCGGCTGATCCGCGTCGCTCCGACGGCCGAGGCGACTTCGGCTGACTAGCTGTTCTTGGACGAGTTCTTGGACAGGCTGTTGGACCCAAATATCTGCTGCAGCTCTTCTTCAGCGATGGCTGAGGTAACGAACAGCAGTTCGTCGCCGCTCTCCAGCGGATCATCGTTAGAAGGGACAATCACGCGGCCGTCTCGCACGATCGTGACCAACGCAGTGTCGGCAGGAAGCGCAACATCGCCGACTCGCTGACCGACCACACCCGCTTCCGGAGGAAGCGTGATTTCGACCAGGTTGGCTGCACCTTGCTCGAACTCCATCAG
>DATKIY010000147.1:0-9068 GCA_035543875.1 Actinomycetes bacterium
TTCTTCTGCAGCGCGATCGGAAGACCCGCGATGGTGTCTCCACCTGGCCGACTGAGCTTGGCCGTGAAGGTCACCTGCTCCCCCTTGTTGACCTGAGTGTCATCCGCCTTGATCTTGGCGGTGTTCTTGGCCAGCGAGACGCGGGCTACCTTTGAGGCCAGTGTGTTGGTCGCGGTGCCGATGGCCCCAGTGACCCACACGTCCCACGGCGACGTCGGATCGATGGCGGCGTCCGTGCCACCCGTCCAGTTGGTGGGGTTACCGGGTCCGTTGTACTCACCCGCAGCCTTTGCAAGGAACAACGCGTTGGTCCACGTCGAGCCGCTCTTGGCGATGACGACGACGTTCGGCCCACTCGCAGCGCCCGCAACGTCGTTGGCGACCACATGGACATTGCCAGCACCATCGATTGCCACTGATGGGCTGAACCAATCGTCGGTGGCGGAGCTGAGCGTCTTCTGCGACGTCAACGTAACGCCGTTTCCGGTGTTCACGCCGAACAACTTGACGCACGCCAGTCCCGAACAGTCAGTGGCTGCGGCCGCGTAGAGCTTGCCGCTGCGCCAAGCCACACCGTTGAACGTCAGTGGTCCAAGGTCGAGGTCGTCGGCAGCACCTTGGTCGACCAGCGGCGGCGGCAGCAAGGTACCCGTTGGGTACATGACGCTCTTGCTGAACTTGGGCGCCTTCAAGGTCGCGTCGCCGGTGTACGTCGTGACCGTGACGTCGCTCGTGTCGGGCACGGCGACGAACGCGTTGGCCTGCTTGGTTGCATTGACCGCGGGGGCTTGTCCGTCGTAGGTGTTGTTGACGTCAGCAACCCAAGCATCTGGGCCAGTGTTCTTGTACAACTGTTGCTTTGGAATGAACATGATTCGGTTTGCAATCGTGGTGTCTGTTGGATCGTCGGCGACTGCAGTTACAACAACCTTGTTGGAGCTTGTACCAACTCGAACCGTCGATTCGTCGACATCAGGATTTGGATCCGGAATCACGGTCGCAGTCGTGTCCATGTAGCGCACAGACGCGAACCATTTGGTGGGATCAGACGTCTTAGACACTCGCACCGCCACACCAATGTCGCCGCCGTCGTCGGTAACAGCCACGAGGACAAATCGCTTGCCCACCGGGTCGTACGCAACCGTCGGGTCGGACACGCCCACCGACACATCGATGCCGAACAGCTTGTTGAGCGACTTGTATTTCTTGACGACCTTGCCGGTCGACTTGGTAAACACACTGCCGCCGTTGGCTCCGACTTGGAGCACATCCTTGGGCCCCGTCGCAACGCCGATGCTGTCAGCGCCGATGTTGTTGCGACCCGCGAAAGACTGCAGGATCTGCACGCCCTTGGACTGGTGGACCTTGGCGTGCAGGTGGGTGCCAGCAGTACGCGCGGTGCGTACCGCGCGAGCGGCGGAGTCCCCGCCACCGGGTAGGTCAGAACTCGAAATCCTGACGAATACTGGGTCGTCGCCCGACGACGCCCCTGCTGCGAGGACAGGTGGCGCGGCCATCAGGCCGGTCAATAGGGCACCGGCAGTCGCCAAGCCAACCAATCGCGTATTACGCGCAGTCACGTGAAACCTCCAGGGGGTGACGGTCGTCGCGCAGCTGCCCCCGGCAACCACGCAGGGTGAACGCTATTGCGCGAAGCCCCATCAAGCCAGCGTCCGCGCTGGGGGACTGTTTGGATATCGTATCCAGAGAGGAAAAGACTGACCTGACCGCACACTGAACGATTCTGGCCGTGTCGTTCTCGCTAGGCTGCCGCATCCGCGCCGAGACGCTCACCACGCTCGGACATCTTGCGGTCCATCTCCTGGGAGGTAGGTCGTGCGCCCAGCGCTCGCCGTTGGTCTGCTCCTGACGTTGCTTGCGTTCGCCATCGCAGGGCGACGAGTCTTCATGCTGTTTCGGCTCTTTCGCGCTGGTCAGCCGCGTCCCAAGGGAACATTCCCCGACCCCCGAGCCGTCGCCCAAGCCGAAGCCGTCGAGGTTTTAGGACAGCGCAAGCTGCTCAAGTGGACGATCCCAGGCCTGGCCCATGCATTTGCCTTCTGGGGATTCCTGGTCCTCGGCCTCACCATCCTTGAGGCCTACGGCGCCCTGTTCGACCCCAACTTCTCGATCCCAGTCATCGACCAGTGGTCCTGGGTAGCTTTTGTCGAGGACTTCTTCGGCGTCATGGTGTTGGCGGCCCTCGCGGTGTTCACGATCATCCGGATTCGGCAGAACCCGCACCGCAAGGGCCGGATTTCACGGTTCTACGGCTCACACACCGGCGCCGCGTGGTTAGTCCTGTTCATGATCTTCAACGTGATCTGGACGCTGTTCCTGTACCGCGGTGCGCAGATCAACACAGGGAACTTTCCCTACCCGGGCGGAGCGTTCGCGTCAGAGATTGTCGCGGGTTGGCTCGAGCCGCTCGGCGAGGTCGCCAACGAACGGATCGAGACGGTCGCGATTCTGCTCCAGATCGGCGTGATCCTTGGCTTCCTCGTGCTGGTGGTCTACAGCAAGCACCTTCACATCGGTTTGGCCCCACTCAACGTCGCTTTCTCGCGTCGGCCCAATGGGCTCGGCCCGATGTTGCCGATGTACTCCGAAGGAAAGCCGATCGACTTCGAAGACCCGGGCGAAGACGACATTTTTGGCCGCGGCAAAGTCGAAGACTTCACGTGGAAAGGGTTGCTCGACTTCGCGACCTGCACCGAATGTGGCCGTTGCCAATCGCAGTGTCCAGCGTGGAACACCGAAAAGCCGTTGTCACCCAAGTTGCTCATCATGGCGTTGCGCGATCACGCATTCGAGAAGGCGCCGTACCTCATCGCGCAGAACAACCCGAGCTACCTAGCGTCGCAGGGCGGTGAACACCCAGCGGTGCCCGTTGAGCTGTCCGACTTCTCAGAAGCTGTGCAACACGAAGCCGAACGACCACTCGTGGGTACTACGGAGTTTGACGACGCCGGCCACGCCATCGGCGGCGGCGTCATCGACCCTGACATCTTGTGGTCGTGCACGACGTGTGGCGCGTGTGTCGAGCAGTGCCCCGTCGACATCGAACACGTCGACCACATCACCGACATGCGGCGTTACCAGGTCCTCATCGAGTCGGAGTTCCCCGCTGAGCTCGGTGGACTGTTCAAGAATCTGGAAAACAAGGGCAATCCGTGGGGAATGAATTCCTCGTCACGTCTGGACTGGGCAGCCGATCTCCCCTTTGAAGTGCGCGTCGTCGAAGGTCCACTGGACGAAGACGTCGACTACTTGTTCTGGGTCGGTTGTGCAGGTGCGTTTGAGGACCGGGCAAAGAAGACGACGCAAGCCGTCGCCGAGTTGCTTCATATGGCCGGCGTCTCGTTCGCCGTACTCGGTGAAGGCGAGACCTGCACCGGTGACTCCGCGCGCCGATCCGGTAACGAGTTCTTGTTCCAGATGCTCGCGCAACAGAACGTCGAAACGTTGAACGAGATTGGCACGAAGAAAATTGTCGTCACATGCGCACACTGCTTCAACACCCTGAAGAACGAGTACCCGCAAGTTGGCGGACACTACAACGTGGTGCACCATACGCAACTGCTCAACTCGTTGGTGAAGGACGGCAAACTGACGCCGGTGACACCAGTTGAAGAGCGCGTGACGTATCACGATCCGTGTTACCTCGGTCGACACAACAAGGTCTACAGCCCACCTCGTGAACTGATCGAGGCCTCAGGCGCCGACTTCAAAGAAATGCCACGCAACTCAGATATGAGTTTTTGTTGTGGTGCCGGTGGTGCACGCATGTGGATGGAAGAAAAGATTGGCAAGCGCGTCAACCAAGAACGAACCGAAGAAGCGCTCGCAACCGGCTCGCAGACGATTGCGATCGGCTGCCCGTTCTGTCGCGTAATGCTCAGCGACGGGGTGGCGTCAGCTCAGTCCGATGTCGAGCGCGAAGACCAAGTCCAGGTGATGGACGTCTCCCAACTCCTCCTCAGAGCCGCCAAAGCCGGAGCCACCCAAACCCCCACCTAACTCCCCACCTTTAGGGGGGAACGTCACGTTCACCCCCTTCTAGCGGGGTCAACCCATGACCCATGAACGATCATGGCTCCGTTTTGACGCGGATCTATCGAGTTGGGTCGATCGTCGTGCGGTGGAAGTTCAGGTATGACTTGGACGGCGTCGGCCCACGTTGGCCTTGATACCGGGAGCCGTACTTAGCCGAGCCGTAAGGGTGCTCCGCTGGCGACGACAACCGGATCAAACACAGTTGTCCGATCTTCATACCCGGCCACAACTTGATAGGCAGTGTCGCCACGTTGCTCAGCTCCAGCGTCACGTGCCCACTGAACCCTGGGTCAATAAATCCCGCAGTGGAGTGGGTCAGTAGTCCCAGACGACCGAGCGATGACTTCCCTTCAAGTCGGCCCGCGACATCGTCCGGCAAAGTCACGACCTCATAGGTCGACGCCAGGGCGAATTCGCCGGGATGCAAGATGAATGGTTCGTCCCCGTCAGGCTCGACTACGCGCGTCAACTCCGGCTGTTCGATCGATGGGTCGATGTGCGGATAGCGGTGGTTCTCGAACACTCGAAAGAATCGATCAAGGCGAACGTCGATGCTCGACGGCTGCACCATCTCTGCGTCGAAGGGATCGAGCGCCACCCGCCCCGAGTCGAGCTCAGCGCGGATATCGCGATCAGAAAGAAGCACGTGCGGAGATTACTAGGGACCGGTTCCTCCCCATATTTGCGGTCTCGCATCCCCAACCCCACACGACCAGCCTCCTCGCTGATCGCCCTCGGAACTGATGCCGTTCCAAGTGGCGTTTGGCGCACCCGACACCATCGCTGCCAAATTTGCGCGATTGACATGCAACCCTTGCAGACCTCATTTCCGTATATGGGTTCGACGGTAACGAAGGAGTTGGATGCGCCGAGATCGTGAGTTCGAGACCTTCGTCCTCGCACGAAGCCCGGCTCTCCGCCGCATGGCATATCTCATGTGCGGGGATTGGCATCTGGCAGAGGACGCACTCCAAGATGCGTTCATCAAGCTGTACGTCGCGTGGCCGAACGTGGCGCGCGACGGTCGCGAAAATGCCTACGTAAGACAGATCGTGGTACGCACCCTTATAGATCAACATCGAAGGCCCTGGCGAAGAGAACGCGCAACGGCTGACCTTCCCGACAGCGCGGTGGTCAGCACATCGGGGCACGAATCCAGCTCCCTCAATCAGGCTTTGGCACTACTCCCAGTCCGACAACGCACTGTTTTGGTGCTGCGATTTTGGGAGGACTTGTCCGTTCAACAGGTAGCCCATGAACTCGGTGTTGCGGAAGGGACCGTCAAGAGTCAGACGGCTCGTGGCCTTGAGCGCCTTCGGTCGGTAATTGGCGAACAGAATCAGTTCGAAGGAACCCGAAATGAATAACACTGCCGTAGCCAATGTCTTCGAGCAAGTTCTAACCGGTGATGAGCCACCGCAAAGCCTGGACGTTGAACAGCTTGTCCGCGCCGGCAAACGTCGCTATTTTGCGCGTCGCGCCGCGGCGGGATGCGGAGCGCTGACGGTGGTCGTGATCGTGCTCTTAGCCGTGCCCCCGCTCCTTTCCACGAACTCAGCAACCCCACCGGCGAATCAAGTCACAGACGATCGAAGCGATGTAATCAGGACCTTCGACGGCTACGTCGGCAATGTGAACCTGCACGACGAGGACCGTCAATGGGTAGCTCGGACTGAGGCCGTCTGGGGCCAGGGTTTGCAGTCCCGGCTTGAGGAGGACTTTGACGCCGTACGCCTGGTGTCCGCGCACGTTGACTCATCGACCGCATCGGCTGACCTCGTCGGCACTGTCGGCGGCACCGACTTCCCCCTACACGTAGCTGCTTCGATGCCAAGCGGTTCAGCGATGAGCGCACTCCGATCTGCGTACGTCGGCTGTCACGCCACCGCAGGCGTGGATTGTTTGGAACAGCGGGGCATCGTAACGGGTGAGCCATACGTCGTAGCCCTAGAAAAGGTGAGCGACACGGGAGGCGAAAGCGTGCGCTTGGTGGGGGTCGGGTCTGACGGGGTGACGGTGACGTTGACCGCATCAGAAGCCGATGGCCAAACCGTTCCTATTCATGTAATCCATGGAGAGCTCTATAGCGGGCTGCCAAGCCCGTATGAGGGGCTTGTGGCACCAGATGGATTCGGCGCCGCGTACGACAATGCCGAGGACAACCCCCTGTACACCGGTAGCGTCAGTCTGCCCGGCGATCCGTCAACTGAGCCGCTGTATGAGGACTTTCGATTCCACGCGCATTGGCATGACGGACAAATTGAGGGCGAGACATCGTGCGGAACGTTTTCTGGTAGCTACGTGCTGAGTGGAACGCAGATATCGGTTTCGATCGATCGCAACACCAGCGGTGATGCGTTCAACACCTTGTGCCCGAAGGGGGAGGATGCCGCCGATGCGCTGGAGTCGATCAGGCGAGTAGGAATCGATGTCACCCAGAAAGGTGACTTCCACTTCCTCGACGCCCAAATGAACCTTGTTGCGGATATGTACCAGCTCGGATGAGTGCGGAACACCCAGGGAAGGCCAGCCTCCACTTGGCCTACTGCGAAGGGCCGACGCAGGTCAGGCATAATCTCAGGCGAACGGCTCTGCTGCTGTTCGCGGGTGTAGTTCAATGGCAGAACATCAGCTTCCCAAGCTGACAGTGCGAGTTCGATTCTCGTCACCCGCTCCCCTGCGGGATCAGGCATTGCGCCTGCCCGAACCGGTAGCACCGTTCTTAGGTCTGCAGTCACTCCTCGGTGACTTGAGCCAACCAGCGGCGAGTAGCGCGCGGCGACCGGAGTCGAACCACCGCCAGGTGCTGGTTCTTGGGCTCGGCGAACATCTTCGGATATTCACGACGCTGGCCACTGTGTGATCGGAGGGCGGTGAGTACCCCCTTCGCGGCCGCGAGGAACTGTCCGGGGAGCGAAGCCGTTCCGCCCGTCTCTGCGGCCTCGGCTTTGATGACCGATGTACGCCACACGGCTCGCTTGCCGAGCCTCCACAAGGAGACCGTTAGGGGATAGTCGAGCCAGATGATCGTGTCCGCCCTGGGCCAGACGAGGTCGCGCACTGCGCTCTTGTTCCCGTCGGTGACCCAACGGTCTCCCGCGATCGCCTCGCTCGTTCGTTCACGCAAAACAGGGAGGGGGACGGTGCTGAAATTTGAACCGAAATATAGCGCGTCGAGTTCCACGTGAGGCACGCCAATGACCGCAGCGAGTTCCCGTGCCAGAGTCGTTTTACCCGACCCAGTTCTGCCTAGAATCAAGATCTGCTGACATCCCCGCAAGCTCGTAGCGGGATCGCGTCGATTGGCCCCCGTCGTCATCGAGGGCCTTCGTCTTTGTCGAGGGTCATCTGATGCACTCCTGCAGCAGAGCTGATGCAGCAAGCCAAAGGCGGGGTCCGCTTCACCTATCAAAGTACCTGGATGGGACCGATCCTGAGGGCAGAACCCGAACACTCAGTCGCACTCGTCGTACTGGAAGGCCGCGCGGGTGGCGGTTTGCGCCGTTTCGATGCATCCAGTCGCGGCGCCCCTTACCCTCGCGACAGGACAAGGGGGACTCCGTGACACTCACGCGCAAAACTTCGGCCTGCCTGGCTATTGCCGTAGTCGCTATCGTGGCTGGCCTTGCATCACCGGCAGCGGCAACTACTGCGGGAGGGGACGGTCGCGTCGGTTTTCACTACGACGACGGTCTCTGGCAAGTCTCAGCGGGTAGCGACCCCGAACCGATCCCCGGAACCGCGGGCGGTTCACATCCTGAATGGTCGCCAGATGGTCAGTCGCTTCTTTTCGTCCAGGACGGGTACCTCAGGATCCGTGACATGGCCTCGGGGGACGTCGCAACGGTCCCGGGTGTTGACGTAGCCAACTCCGCCGCCTGGTCGCCGGATGGCGAGAGAGCAATCGTGTCCCTCAGCGTCGCCGGACAACTACCGTCGCTCTGGACCGTCGACGTCGATGGCGAGAACCTCGTCCGACTGGCTTCCGCGGGGCCGTGCTCCCAGGCCGGACTGCGCGCGCCCTCCTGGTCGCCGGACGGTGAGCACTACGCGTTTCTAAACAACGCGCTCAAGACCGACGAATGCAGCCACACCAAGCCCGCAGTCGTCGTGCGCGAGTTCAACTCGCGCGAACGACTCCCCCTGGGCCGCACGCTGGGCAGTTTCATGGACGAGGTCAATGCCCCGGCGATCTACGAAGCTGACTTCAGCGACGACGGCAGCCAACTCCTCGTCCGGGGTGAAGGTGACCAATTCCGCGCGTTCAGCGCTCGCGTCGATATCCCCGGCCGCGCTATTGCCTATGCCACGTTCCATGGGTACTTGTGCGTCCGCGACGGTGACTGTCTGCATGCCTACCAACCGACGCCAAGCGGTGGTACGGCGGAGATCATCTCGAGTCTCACGAATGACGATGAGCCCCGAGCCTCAGCCGTGCTACGAGTGTCGGGCGCGGTGGTTTCCACCTACTACGACCCCAACGTCTACCAGGACAATGACGAGGTCGGATTCAATTGGTTAGCTGCCGATCAGATCGACGTACAACCGCTCCCTCAATCGAGCCTTCCGGATCTCTAGAGCTCGCTGACTGCGATATCGGTGTTTGCAAGCTGCTTCTGGTCAAACTGACGGCCAGACACAACTAACCGATCGATATCGGGGTTCACGTCCCAGACGTTCACGTTCATTCCTGCGAGCACTCGACCCTGACGTACCCAGAACGCAATGAATTCGAGGGCGTCTACGTCGCCTCTCACCACCACCTCGTCGTACTCACCGGGTGCAACGAAGCCGCTGTACTCCATACCGAGGGTGTACTGGTCACTGAAGAAGTACGGCATCCGGTCAAACACGCTCGGTTGGTCCAACATCGTCCGCGCAGCAATTGGCGGTTGTCTCCGCGCGTTCGCCCAATGTTCAACGCGGATGCGTCGCTTGAGCAAGGGATGGAACGCGTTGGCGATGTCACCAACCGCGACGATTTGGGGGTTGCTTGTGCGCAGACTCTCGTC
>DATKIY010000148.1:0-2767 GCA_035543875.1 Actinomycetes bacterium
GTGCGGTTTGGTTGCGCACCACGGACTTCGGTGACGACAAGGACCGAGTCATCATTAAAAGCGATGGTGCGCCGTCATACATGGCTGGCGACCTTGCGTACTACCTCGACAAGCGTGAGCGTGGCTTTGACCGGGTCATCATCATGCTCGGCGCCGACCATCACGGGTACGTAGGTCGCATGATGGCGATGTGTGCCTGCTTTGGGGACACCCCGGGCGTGAATCTGGAGATTCTCATCGGTCAGATGGTTAATCTGGTTCGAAACGGCGAACCGCTGCGCATGAGTAAGCGTGCAGGGACGGTGGTCACGCTTGAGGATTTGGTTGATGCTGTAGGGGTTGATGCCGCGAGATATGCCCTCGTGCGTTCCTCGAGTGATTCGACTCTCGATATTGATCTTGATTCGCTGTCACGCAAGTCCAGTGACAATCCGGTGTACTACGTCCAGTACGCACACGCTCGAATCTCGTCGTTGTTGCGCAATGCTGGCGACCTTGGGATTGCAATTGACCCACTCGAGTTCCGCCCCGAGCTGCTCGAGCACGAGCGGGAGGGCGCGCTCTTGGGGTCACTGGGCGAGTTCCCTCGAGTCGTTGCCAGCGCAGCGGAGCTTCGTGAACCGCATCGTGTCGCTCGGTACCTGGAGGACCTCGCGAATGCGTATCACAAGTTCTACGACGTCTGCCGAGTGCTTCCTCGCGGCGATGAACCAGTGACCGATGTCATGAAAGCGCGTTTGATGTTGTGCGCTGCCACTCGCCAGGTGCTCGCGAATGGTCTTGGGCTGCTCGGTGTTTCCGCGCCGGAGCGAATGTAACTCCATACACTCGACGTTATGAACGAGCATGAGTCGAGCAAGTCAGGCGTGAGCGGGAAGGGTGACGGCTCGGAGCCGTCCGGCTGGCGACCACGCCTAACTCCCAGTTTGGTGCTCTGGAGTTTCTTAGCGCTGATCGCGCTTGTTTTGCTCGCTCAAAATACTGAACAGACCGAGGTCGACTTCTTTGGTTGGCGTGTCACTGCCCCGTTGTTTCTAGTGATCGGTGGTTCGCTGCTCATCGGTTGGGGACTGGGTGAACTCGGCACCAGGGTCTGGCGCTGGCGGCGCCGTGACCGCTGACGGCTAGGCTGCCGGACTTCTATCCGGCTAGCAAGGAGTCTTGACTTATGCGCGCCCATCCAGCGGGTCCGCGCCATGGTGACCTGGTTAACGAACACGCCGTCGCCAAAGCGCCGACCGACCTCAACTTCCTAGACGACAAAGTTTGGGCATCAGGGGTCAAGCGGGGAAGTCATGGCGCTCTCGAAGTGAACGGCCACGACGTCCGACAGCTGGCCGACGAGTACGCCACTCCGTTGTTCGTACTCGATGAGTCGGACTTCCGGTCCAGGGCACGCGGGTACGCGACGTCGTTCGTTGACGCTGATGTCTTCTATGCGAGTAAGGCCTTCAACTGTACGACCTTGGCGCGTTGGGTGGCCGAGGAAGGCTTGTGTATTGACGTTGCGACTGGGGGAGAGCTCAGCATTGCGCTGCGCGCCGGGTTCCCGCCGGATCGAATCCTGTTCCACGGCAACAACAAGTCCGTATCGGAGCTGAACCGGGCCATTTCGTCGGAGGTCGGACGAATTGTCGTTGATTCCGACATCGAGATTGACCGACTCGTGTCGCTGGCAGCGGCTCATGGCGTTCAGCAACGCGTGCTGGTCCGGGTCACGGTTGGTGTTGAAGCCCACACTCACGAGTTCATAGCCACAGCGCACGAGGACCAGAAGTTCGGGTTCTCTTTAGTTTCGGGCGCCGCGGCAGCGGCAGTGGAACGCGTGCTGGCGGAGCCGTCGCTCGAACTCGTTGGTCTGCACTCGCACATCGGTTCGCAGATCTTCGATACGTCGGGTTTTGAGGTCGCCGCACATCGGACGGTTGAGCTGCTTGGCGCGATTCGGGACCGTCACGGCATCGAACTGCCCGAGCTCAACCTCGGCGGTGGGCTTGGGATCGCATACGTGTCCGGGGATGATCCGACAGAGGTCGGTGACGTTGCGCAAAGCCTGCGCGAGATCGTCGCACGTGAGTGTCAGGCGCTGCAGTTGGCGATGCCTCGCCTTGCTGTTGAGCCCGGCAGAGCGATTGTCGGTCCGAGCATGTTGACGTTGTACGAAGTGGGGACGGTCAAGCCCATCGAGCTCGACGGAGGTTTGGTCCGCCACTACGTAAGCGTCGACGGCGGCATGAGCGACAACCTGCGGACTGCCTTGTACGGCGCCGAGTTCACCGCAGTCCTTGCATCGCGCTCGTCGGACGCTCCACCGGTGTTGGCGCGCATCGTTGGTAAGCACTGTGAGAGTGGCGATGTGATCGTCACGGATGCTTGGCTGCCGTCCGACGTAGCCGCTGGTGACTTGGTGGCCGTGGCGGCGACCGGCGCCTATTGCCGCAGTATGGCGTCGACCTACAACGCGATAGGGCGTCCACCTGTCGTGTCGGTGTCGACAGATCGCGACAAGCCGCTGATGCTGTTGCGACGCGAAACCGAAGACGATCTGTTAGCACTTGACCCCGGCGCCTAACGCCGCAGGTGATTCATGACGCGAGTCTGCGCGAAACCTACGACCAGATTTCGGCTCAAGTCGGCTTGCGTTAGTCAGCTGCTCGGTATATGATTAGAACAGTTGTTCGAGTAGGTCGATGGCTCGGGCGATTGTGAATGGCGGAGTGGATGGTGGACGTTGGTTGTCGGCCTGGACTTTCCGGCCTGAGTTAGA
>DATKIY010000149.1:0-11002 GCA_035543875.1 Actinomycetes bacterium
GAGCCAACCGAGGTCATCGCGACCACAACACCGCCGATGATGCCGATAACAATAGTGGGGACGGGGCGGACGGTGATTCCGAACACCGACAGCCCAGACTGCGCCACCGTGCCTGCTGCCCGGTCTCGGTAGTACTGCCGGAGCGAAATGGTTGCTTTGGTCAGCATCGTGACCACCGAGAGCAGCAGGACAACGCCCAGCGCAATCTTGATGGCATTTTGAACGGACTCGGCGTCGCCGAGTTGCTTCAGAATGAGGACACCGACTATGGCTGCCGGCACCGAGCCGATGACCAGCCATTTGACGAGCGTCATGTTGACCGTGCCGCGACGCAGGTGAACCCCAGCGCCCACCGGCTTCATGAACAGCGAGACCACGAGGTCGCTACTCACGGCAGAGAGCGGGTCGACCCCAAAGAACAAAATCAGGATCGGGGTCATTAGGGCGCCGCCGCCCATACCGGTCAGTCCAACCACAAACCCAACTACGAGCCCGGCGATGACAAGGCCGAGGTCAAGGTCGAACAGACCGAAAATGTCGACGGTCATTCTGCGTTCCTTCCAACGGGTGAGTGCCGGGAATGCCGGTCCGACGGTGCCTTCTGGACCTTTCCCGCCAACTTAGTGGGGAAACTGTAGCCGATCCTCTCCATTCCCGTCATATTTAGCGGGAAAACACTCCGAAAGGCGCTGAATGGCTCATCGGCTGCCCGATTTCCACCGCCTTCCGGGGAGTCGTGCGCTGTCCACATGGCCGCCGCGAAGATCGCCGCGGAGGCCCCCTGGCGGCGACCCTGGCAAGCAGCCGACTTCTTCTCTGACCAAGGAGCCCTATGTCCAGCGGGTCATCAACATCAACGCGATCACCACGAGAAGCGCCAGCCGACGCGGCAGGAAGCCAGCAGCGCAGCTCCCTGCCGACAGAACGGCTGAACCAGGTTCAGCTGGTGGGGCGGGTGGCGGCCGACCCGGTCACGGTCGAACTCCCGAGTGGCGACGAAGTCGTGACGCTTCGGCTCGTGGTCGAGCGTGGGCCAGGAGCTCGACGTCCGCCCAGTGTTGACACCATTGACTGCGCTGCGTGGACTGCAAAGTGTCGGCGGACAGCATCCACGTGGGTTGAAGGAGATGTCGTCTCGATTGAGGGGTCACTTAGGCGCAGATTTTGGCGAGGACCCCAAGGTGCCCAGAGCCGCTATGAGGTCGAGGTGTCGGCTGCGCGCCGTCTCAAGCGTGCGTGACGTCGCGCTAACTTTCGAAGGTTCGCATCAGCAAACCGGTGCGTGGCTTTGGCCCGAACGAAGTGGATTTGCGGGGGAGTAGCTCTCCGGCCGCGGCGCGCTCGATGACAGTCCTCAGGGTCAATGCCGGCAGTAATACGGCGACGCCCTCGTCGTCAGCAGCCCTTAGTGCGCCTGCAATGTCGTGGTGGTAGCTGATCTCGTGGTCGGGAATCTGCCACCGCACGGGCAGCAAATACTCGTGCAAAATCGCTGTGGGCAAGCACCGCCACTGCTTACTTCTGTCGGGTCTTGGCACCAGCGTATTGGCATCAAAAACGGTGAGTCCAGCCCATCGCAGACCATCGGTAACAACGAGTCGAGGGCTGGGCAGTTCGTCACTGGCGCCGTCAATGGCCTCGCTGTCGTGCAGCCACAGGAGTGCCGACTCGAGGCAGTCAAAGTCTTCACGCGACGTACCGGCGCCCAGTCGCTCCATGGCTGTACCCCAGTCCAGTCCGTGCACTCCTCGGTGGATGGCGCCCAGGCGCAAAGGATGTGAGCGGCCATCGACAACGAGCGCAAGTCCCCGGTCCCAAGCAGGCTGCGCCGAGTTCGGCACAGCCGACCCAGCTGCTACTTGCCTGCTGCGGGAGATCTGTTGGTATGCGGCGAAGCGATGATGTCCGTCGGCGATGAGTGCTTGTCGCGTACTGATGTCCGCGTTGATGGAGGCCTGCGTCGCGGCGTCGGTGATGGGCCACAGTCGGTGCCGTGCGCCATCATCGCTTGTCATTTCTATCTCGGGCGGGCTGTTTCGCAGCGTGTCGATGACTGTGCTGGTCTGGCTCTCGTCCGATCCGTTCCCGGACTTTCGCGGCCCAGGATCGTGAACCAGCAGGATCGGCTCGAGGTTTGCCCCAACGGCGTTCATGAGTTCAGCGCGATCTGCGACCGGTTGCGGCATCACGTCCTCGTGAGGCAGCACCGCGCTTGGTTGATTGACCGGAACAGTTCCGACGAAGCCAACCAACGTGCCAGCTGGACCTACCTGCTCGTATACCCAAACAGCGGGCTCGTCGTCGGTGGCCAAAACTTTGTCGGCGAACCAGCGATGCCACACGTTCGAGGCTTCGTCATAGCGGTTGCGGGTCCCGTCGTCGTCACCGATTTCGCGGGGGAGGATCAGACGTACCACGTTGTAGGGGTTAGCCGCCTCGAGTCGCAGCGTGCGATCAGGTTCAACAACGTCGTAAGGCGGGGACGTCACAGACGCCAGGTCAACGCCCGAATACCGCGTTGCCCGAAAGGGTTCGATCGACAACCCCGGTGACGCGGGACGATCGGCGTTGCTCACGTTGGCATGCTAGGGGTCGTAGGTGTACGGGCTAGGTATAGGACCGAAGCGACCTCGCACACCACTGGGTCGGGTAGCACCTCAGCAAGAACGTCGAACATCCGCTGCCGTGCATCATCGGTCAGCATCCGGTACGGCGAGTGGGTCGCGAGGAAGCCTAGATAGTCACGTCGAGAATGAGTGCGAATCGCAGTGAACATCTCAGCGCGCTGGTCATTGAATGCCTGTTCCTTAAGTTCGCTACCCCACAGCCGGTCCCACAGGTGTTCAGAGTCGTACGGCTCCTCTCGCCAGTCGATGCTGGGCGCGTGTTCGGCGTGGGCTTGGTGGAACGCTTCGCGGATGGCTGAGTCGGGAAACCAGTCATAGTTACCGAACAGCGCGATGGTGCCGCCAGGACGCAGTGCGGCTGCTGCGCGCTGCCACCTGGTCGACTCGTCCGTCCAGTGCCACGCCTGCGCGCTGAACAACAGATCGAAGGCGGCGGTTGGTTCATAGGCCTCAAAGGTCGAGACCACCACGTTCACATCGGGGTAGGCGGTGGTGCGGCGTGCTAGAACGGTGGCCATGTCTGGGTCAGGCTCTACCGCTTCGATCTCGAGTCCCGCGGCTGCAAGCAGCCTGGTCGCCTTACCAGTTCCAGCGCCCACCTCAAGGGCATGAGTGCGCGAGTTCGATGGCGCTTCGGCTAGGTAGTCGAGGATCGCGCCGATCAATGCGTCTGGATAGCTTGGCCGAAACCGGTCGTACTCGTCCGCCACCTCGCCGAAAGTCAGCCCTTGGACTCGTTCAACCGCCATTTGACCACCGTAGACGCTGAGAATGACCGAGAGCGGGCAGGCGTTGGCTGGCCTACCAGGAGCCGGACGGGATGCTGAACGGGCAGGGTCGCAGAATGGGACCATGCCAGATGTCGCAATCCGGGACGACATGATCCGTCTTGGTCAGTTTCTTAAGCTGGCGAATCTCGTTGACACCGGGGCCGACGTGAAGCAACTGTTGGAGACGCGGGCGGTGCGGGTGAACGGTGAAGTCGAAACCCGACGAGGTCGCCAACTGGGTGTAGGCGATCTCGTACAGGTGGCTGACCAAGACTTTCGAGTCAGCAAGTCCAGTGACGGGCATCCTGGTTAGGAGGAGCGCAGCATGGCTGAGCTGGGCGAGTCGCAGGAGCCCGGACGTCCAGATGGTGACGTGTACGACTGGTACGTCCGAGGTCTCGCATTGTTGGACGAAGGACATCCAGCGGCCGCAGCTCAACTACTGGTTCGCGCGCACTCGGCGGAGCCGGACGCCCGAAACATTCTCGAGGCACTCGCGCGGGCGAGGTTGACCACCCGACAGTACGAACAGGCGAGATTGGACTTCGCCCAGCTTGTCTCGATGCAACCCGACGACGACTACGCCCGCCTCGGCTTGGGGCTTTCGTTGGCGCGACTGGGACATTTCGAAGCAGCGGCCGAGCAGCTAGCCCTGGCGGTGGCCATGCGTCCTGACCGTGCCGACTACGAAGAACAGCTCCGGCAGGTCCGCGCGACGTTGGCTGCACGTGATGTCGCCGAATGAAGCTGATCGACCAGGCTGATGGGCTGCTGCTGGACCTTGACGGAGTGGTTTATGTCGGACCCGACGCCGTCCCAGGAGCGGTAGACGTCCTGCGCCGCATTTCAGCTCATGGCACCAGGGTCGGCTATGTCACGAACAATGCATCGCGCGACGCAGCTGATGTCGCAGGTCACATCAGAGCGTTCGGAATTGCCTGTGAGCCTGGTCAGGTCATTACGTCGGCTGATGTGGCAGCTGACTGGTTGGCGGGTCGCTATCCCTCGGGATCGCCAGTACTTGTCGTGGGTGGTGACGGGCTTCACCATGCAGTCGAGCGGTCTGGACTACGAGTGGTCACCGAAGCAAGCCAGCGCCCGAGCGCCTTCGTTCAGGGTTTCGGCCCGGACGTGGGTTGGCGGCAGTTGGCCGAGGCCACGTACGCCTTGAGGGACCAAGTCACCTGGGTGGCCACCAACCTGGACCTCACGGTGCCGACGCCTTCAGGGATTGCGTTGGGCAATGGTGCGCTCGTACAGGCGTTGGTAGCCGCTACCGGACGAACCCCCGATGCGGTGACAGGCAAGCCTGCGCCCCAAGTCTTCACGTTCGCGGCGCGACGTTGGGGGATGAGCCGTCCGTTGGTCATCGGAGACCGACTCGATACCGACATCGCAGGAGCGCGAGCGGCTGGCATCCCGTCGCTCCTCGTATTGACAGGCGTCACGTCGGTGTCCGAGTTGCTCACGGCAGTCCCCAGCGAGCGCCCTGACTACATCGGCGCCAGACTCGACTCGATTATGGACTCCCACCCGGCCGTTGAGACGTCGGTGGAAAGCTGCGTTCAAACGTCGGTGGGTCGTTGGCAGGCCAGCGTCGGCGATGGCTTTCTGCGGTTGTCCGGAGACGGCAACCCGGTGGACGCGCTCCGCGCTGCTGCGGGTGCTTCGTGGGCCGCTCATGACGCCGGCATGATCTTCGACAGGCAGGCCACGGTCGACCAGCTTCTTCGCCTTCTCGATGTTGACGGCTAGCGTGTGCACATGACGTCGTTTCCCGAGGACTTCCCGGAAGCCGCACCTGCTGACCTGCCTGGCGGCGACTCACTGGCTGACACGCCGGAGCCGGGCGAGCAGTCCGAGCTCGATCTCGGTGTGATTGCCACTGGCGACGCCCGAGTCGACGCGGCACTCACCGGCCTCACTGGTCTCAGCGATCGCCCTATCGGCGAACATCCTGCCGTGTTCGAGCAGGTGCACGACGAGCTTGCGCAAGCGATGTCGGAGTTCGCCGGCGAGTCGGACGTGCAGCCGGAGTCGCGCGCAACGGACGACTAGCGCGTGGTGCGTCGCCGGCTCGATGCCGAGTTGGTCCGACGTGACTTGGCGCGCTCTCGTGACCAGGCTGCCCTGCTCATTGCTGAGGGTCGAGTGAAGATCGCGGGAAGCGTTGCCACCAAACCCGCAACCCAAGTCGACACCGCCGCGGCAATCGTCGTAGCTGTCGACCCCGATGAACCCAACTACGTCTCGCGGGGTGCCTACAAGCTCATGGGTGCGATCGGCGAGTTTGGAGCGCGGGGCTTTTCCGTGACTGGCCGCCGCTGTTTGGATGCTGGGGCGAGTACCGGCGGGTTCACAGACGTTCTGCTTCGAGAAGGGGCTGCAGCTGTAGTAGCTGTTGACGTGGGCTACGGCCAGCTGGCATGGGCGCTGCAACAAGACGAGCGCGTGCAGGTGCACGACCGGACAAACGTGCGCTCACTGACTAGCGCCGACATCGGCGGTTTGGTGGACGTTGTGGTCGCCGACCTTTCATTCATCTCCTTGTCCCTGGTCCTGGCCGCGCTGGCGGACGTCTGCGCCACGGGCGGTGACCTCATGCTGATGGTGAAACCGCAGTTTGAGGTAGGTAAAGAGCGTCTCGGCACGGGAGGCGTTGTCCGTGATCCAACGCTGCGGGCAGCGGCAGTCCGTAAGATCGCAGTGCGGGCAGCTGAGCTAGGTCTGGGTGTTCGTGGGGTTACCGCCAGCCCATTGCCGGGGCCAGCGGGCAACGTCGAGTACTTCTTGTGGCTTCGGACTGATGCTCCACCGCTCGATATGGCGGCCGTCGATCAGGCAGTAGCGAAGGGACCAGCATGACCGCGTCATCTCGACAGGTGTTGTTGGTCACGCATACTGGCCGATCCACCGCCACGACAAGCGCCACCTTGTTGGTGAAGCGACTACAGGCGGCAGGCATTGACGTCGTCGCTCCCGCCGCTGAAGCCGCGGAGCTGGCGCTGCCCGGATTAGCGGTGTGGGACGAGCTCACCGACAAAGAACAGCACGACGTTGAACTTGTCATTGTCCTCGGTGGGGACGGTTCGATCCTGCGCGGTGCCGAGCTGGCTCGTGGCGGTGAGACGCCGCTGCTTGGCGTAAACCTTGGTCGCGTCGGCTTTCTCGCAGAAGCCGAAGAACAGGACCTCGTCGACGTTGCTGATCGGATTGGTTCTCGCCAGTACGAGGTGGAGGAACGAGTTGCCGTCGAAGCAAAGGTTGTTGTTGGAGGCGCCGTCGTCCACCGAGCGTGGGCACTCAATGAGATCTCCGTCGAGAAGGCCGAGCGTCAACGCATGCTCGAAGTGGGGGTTGAGGTCGACGGACATCGACTGTCACGGTGGGGCTGCGACGGAGTCGTCTGCGCTACGCCGACCGGCTCGACCGCTTATGCATTCAGCGCAGGTGGTCCCGTGGTGTGGCCGGAAGTTGAAGCAATGTTGCTTGTGCCCTTGTCCGCGCATGCGCTGTTCGCCCGCCCACTCGTTGTTGCACCAACCTCATCGATCAGCATTGAGCTGCTCACGTCGGGCGCGCGGGGAGTGCTTTGGGCTGATGGCAGGCGATCATTGGAGCTACCCACGAGCGCTCGAATCGACGTAACGCGAAGCGAGCAGCCAGTTCGACTGGCGCGACTGCACCAAACTCCTTTTACCGAAAGGCTCGTCGCCAAGTTTGCTCTGCCGGTGCAAGGTTGGCGAGGTGTTCCCGGTGACGACGAACCATCGTGAGCAGTGTGCTGTGACGGCTGCCCAACGTGATCGTGGGCCGTCGTGATTGAGGAGCTGCGTATTCGTTCACTCGGCGTTATCGACGACGCCGTCTTGGAGTTTGATCCTGGCTTCACTGTCGTGACTGGTGAGACCGGCGCAGGAAAGACCATGGTGGTCACTGGGCTCGGACTGCTGCTTGGTGCGCGGTCAGACGCCGGTCAGGTGCGGCATGGTGCGACGCAGGCGAACGTCGAGGGCACGATCATCATCGATTCGGAGGGCCCTGTCGCGAGCAGAATTGTTGAAGCCGGCGGAAGCGTTGACGAAGACGTCGCGGTCATAGCGCGTTCGGTCAGTGCGCAAGGCCGCTCACGGGCACATGTCGGGGGTGCAGGAGCGCCTATCGGTGTGCTGGTCGACTTGGCGGCTGACCTCGCAGTCGTTCACGGCCAGGCTGATCAGCAGCGGCTGCTTGAGCCGGCCCGGCAACGGGAACTGCTGGATGCGTATGCCGATGCTCACGATCTGCGGGGCCGCTACCAGACGGCCTTCGAAGAGCACGACCAAGCACAGCGTCGGCTCGCCGAACTGGTTGAGCAACGTCAGTCGCGACTCCAAGAAGCAGACGCTGTTCGGTTTGGGCTGGCCGAGATCGAGAAGGTCGGGCCACAGGCCGGAGAAGACCTGGCACTGCGCATCGAAGAGCAGCGACTGTCGCATGCAGATGAGTTGTTCGGTGCCGCGGGCGCGGTGCGCCAGCTCCTCGACAACAGTGACAACGAGAGTGACGTCGGAAGTTCGTCGATTAACGCCCAGACCGCGGACGCGCGGAGGCTGCTCGACTCGGTACGTGAACATGACGAAGTCTTGGCGAAGCTCGCTGACCGGGTTGCTGAGCTCGGCTATCTGGCTACCGACCTAGCAAGCGATCTCACTACGTATCTCGACGGTATCGAGGTGGACCCACTTCGGCTTGCCGCTGTATCGGAAAGGCGAGCCGCGCTTTCGCAACTCACTCGCAAGTATGGGCAGACAATCGATGAAGTCTTGGCTTGGTTTGAGCAGGCGGCGGCTCGCCTGCATGAGCTGGATGCGACCGATCACGACGTCGACGTCCTGAGTCGGCAAGTTGAGACACTGCGTCAGAAGCTAGCTGGCACGGGGCTGCTTCTGTCCGTTGCCCGACAAACGGCTGCCTCCGAGTTGGCACAAGCAGTGACCGATGAACTTGCCGACCTTGCGATGCCGCATGCCGCATTGACCATCGCAGTCGAGCAAACCGAAGATGAGGATGGGTTGGAGCTTGACGACGGACGCCGAGTTCGGTTCGGCTCGCAGGGGCTCGACGAGGTCGCTATTTTGCTGCAGCCGCACGCTGATGCTCCTGCTCAGTCCCTGGCGCGAGGCGCATCAGGCGGCGAGTTGTCTCGGGTGATGTTGGCACTTGAAGCGGTCCTGGCCGGAGCCGACGCCGTGCCTACTTTTGTATTCGATGAAGTTGATGCTGGTGTTGGTGGAAAGGCTGCGGTTGAGGTGGGGCGACGCTTGGCGCGGCTGGCTCGTAGCGCACAGGTGATTGTGGTGACTCACCTTCCGCAGGTGGCCGCATTCGCCGATCGACACTTGGTGGTTTCCAAGAGCAGCGACGGCGTGGTGACCAGTAGTGACGTTGTGGCGGTAAGCACGAAGGATCGTGCGAAGGAGCTGGCCCGGATGTTGGCTGGCCTCGAAGAGTCCGCCTTAGGTCAAGCGCACGCGGAGGAACTTCTCGAAATGGCTGCTTCGGAGCGTCGTATTCCGTAACAACCAGCGAGAACTAACGGTTGTGAACTGCTACGCCAATCGGGTGAACTGCTCGGTCGGTGCCCCTCACGAGTTGCGCCGGATGGGTGGCGAGTCCGGGAACAGTCATGTCTTGCGGCGGCTCACCTCACCATGTCTAACGAGGGACCAACGAGGGGGAAGGGGGATTCACCATGAAACGATCGAGCCGGATTGTTCCAGCCGTCGCTTTGTCGTTGACAATTGTGGCAGCGCTGTCGGGCAATGCAGCAGGCTCGACCGTTGATGTCACGCCACCGAACCCCTTTGACCTGATCGCGGATGCTGGTGACTACCAGACCGGGTACTCGATCGCATCACCTTGGACCTCTGTATCGGTCTCGTGGGATCTGACTACCGACGACAGTTCCAACGTCGTGTACGAGATGGCCGTTGACGGGGTCATTCAGCGGGTGGTCGAGGCTTCCGATGGCTACGAAACTCTGAGCAAGCATGTCGACGTTCCGGATGGTCAACATGTCATCACCGTTACCGCCGTTGATGCCAGTGGCAACAGGCAGCCTGCCAACCACTCAATCGACGTGGTTGTCGACAAGGTAACTCCGGTCTTCACGTCATTCCCGTTATTGATTCTGCGAACTGGGCCGGTAGCGCTGGATGCGATTCCAGTCCGGTACACGTGGACAGCAGCGGATGAAGGAACTGGGCTAGCCCACATCCGAGTCGGCTACGGGCATGATTGTTGTTTCCAGCTTGCTCCAACAGCAACAAGCTTTAACTTCACGGTCGAGCAGGGTTCGCTCCGAAACTGGCGCGTGTTTATCGAAGACGGTGTGGGGCGGATCGAGCGGGTGACACGTCAGGTGGTAGTCGAGCCGGTACGGCCCGGCGACGTCAAGCGAGTCGGCGAATGGGACGTGCGTTCGGTCAGCGGTGCTATCGACGGTGACGAGCGGATTAGTTCGAAGTCCGGTGACCGGGTATCGGTGAAGGTCACGGGTCGGTCGGTTTCCTGGGTCACAGCGAAGGGTCCAAAACGCGGAGTCGCCGACGTTTACATCGACGGCAAGCTCGTCAGCTCGGTTGACCTCAAGGCGCCCTCGCTTATGCCGTCCCGGTCGGTGTGGGCCAGCAAGTTAGGGCTTGGTGAGTCGCACCGGGTAACGATCGTGAATCGATCGCCACGCTCAAGGAGTTTGGTAGGACTCGACACAATCTTGGTCCAAGCCTGAACCACAGCGCAGGAACCGCTCACATCACTGTGCTCAGCACCTAGCCAGCGCAGGAGCTTCGCGGCCAGGGGCAATGCTCTGAGGCGGGTCAAACGCCGGGCCGAGCATTGCGCAGTAACCGGGTTGGTGGGTGGGCTCTGGCAGGATTGACCCTATGCGGCTTCCTTCGGTTCGTCGCCGTTCCCGAACGAACGACGCGGGAACGGCAGGTGTCGTGCGGCTTGATAAGCGCACGAAAGATCTCACGAAGCGCCTGCGCCCCGGCGAGATCGCGGTAATCGACCATCTCGACATCGATCGGGTCAGCGCAGAAGCGCTCGTGGCCTGTTCGCCGGCGGCCGTCGTGAACGCCGCGCCGAGTATCTCCGGTAGGTACCCAAACCTTGGGCCGGAGATCTTGATGGCTGCCGGCGTACCGCTGCTCGACGAGGTTGGTACCGATGTCTTTGGTAAGACCAAGGAGGGCGAACACGTCGTTCTAGACGGTGAGACTCTGCTGCGTAAGGGCGAGGTCATTGCCAAGGGGACATTGCTCGACACCGAACAAGTGACCTCGGCGATGGAAGAAGCCCGTGCTGGGTTGTCCGTGCAGTTGGAAGCGTTCGCAAGCAACACCATGGAGTACTTACGTCGCGAACGCGATCTGCTGATCGACGGTATCGGCGTCCCTGACATCGAAACCGTGATCGACCAAAAGCACGTCTTGATCGTCGTGAGGGGATATCACTACAAAGAGGATCTGCAAACCCTGCGTCCTTACATTCGCGAATACCGGCCGGTGATGATCGGTGTCGACGGCGGAGCCGACGCGTTGTTGGAGATGGGCTATCGGC
>DATKIY010000150.1:0-10016 GCA_035543875.1 Actinomycetes bacterium
AGAGTTTTGTTCACGGCACGCGCAGCTACTTGGTCGTCGCCACAATCTTCGGGCTGATCGTCGCGATCTTTGAATCTACTGCACTTTGGATCATGGGGATTCCATTGGTTGTCGTCTGGGGAATCCTGTCTTTCATCACCAACTACATCCCTAACATCGGCTTCGTTCTGGGGGTCATCCCTCCCGCACTCATCGGCCTGTTGCAGGGTGGCGTCGACCTTATGGTCGAGGTGATCGTTGTCTACAGCGTCATCAACTTTGTGATCCAGTCTCTGATTCAGCCAAAGATTGTTGGCGACACCGTGGGACTCGCCACCACGATCACTTTCCTGTCGATGGTGGTCTGGACGTGGATCATTGGCCCGCTGGGGGCGATCTTGGCAGTGCCGCTGACGCTTCTTACCAAGGCGTTGCTTATCGACATGGACCCGACGACTCGCTGGATCGGGACGCTCCTTGGCGGCGGGACCATCAGCGACGACGATGACGAGTGGGAAGAAGCGGAGTCGGAACTGGCGGAGTCGGAGACTGCGGATCCGAATGCAGGTCCACCAGACACACCTGGCGCCCCCGAAGCGGCCGAACCCGCTCCGAGCTAGCCGCCGGACTTCCGCCTGAACATGCGCTGCGCCTTCTCGTTGGACTTGGACGCAGACTTCCCGCCACCTTCTACGCCTTCGTGGGCAGCGCCAGGATGCTTCTGCTTCCGCTCAAGCGCCTCCCGAAACTGACGACGGACGTCATCTTCCGGGGTATCCGAACCGGTAGGTGGCTTGGCCACGATGACCTCCTGATAGTGATGCTCGAAACTTCTGACAACTAACTTCTCACGGCTCCAGGGATGAATGCGAGTCCATTCCCGGCGGCAGGTCACGACCGTGCACGACCACGAGGCGCTGAGTGGCTCGAGTCAACGCCACATACAAGTGGTGAGGTCCACGGCCCGGCGCGCTCAATATCTCAGACGGTTCGACAACGATCACCGAATCGAACTCGAGCCCCTTGACTTCGGTGGCAGTGAGCACCGCGGCGGCGGCGTCAATGTCAGTTCGATCGCCATTCAGCAAAGCACTTACTCGTTCTTCTACGGCTGGCTTGAGCTGGACCGGAACCACCACAGCCAACCGTCCCCCTCCGACCCGATCCAACTCGAGCCCAACCGACTTCGTGATTGCGTCCAGGTCGTCAGGCTCGGTCCGAACGAAGCTGACTGAGTCGACGACTGATCGGACCGAAACCGGCGGAGAATTTTGGACTCCGGAGCCGCGCAGCATTGCGTCTGCACACTCCATCACCTCGGCCGGCGTGCGGTAGTTGACACTGAGCTCATAGTTCGTCCAGCCGCGGCCGAATATCGGGTTCAGGGTCTGGTCCCAGGTATTGGCACCCGCCGAGCTTCCGGTTTGGGCCACGTCTCCGACCAACGTCATCGACCCAGATGGACACCGGCGCCTCAGCAGACGCCACATCATGGCGGACAGTTCTTGTGCTTCGTCAACGATGATGTGCCCATAAGACCAGGCACGATCGCCGGACGCACTGTCAGCCACTGACCGGGCATCGACACGCTCCGTGAAGCGGCTCGCTAAGTCGTCGGCGCTCAGCACATCGTCGGCATTGAGCATCTCCGATGTAACGCCACCGACTCCACGCAACACCTCACGCGCATACTCCACCGCTTCGGCACGACCCGCGGCCTCTAGCTGCGCGCGGGCCCTCTCGTGCGTGTCATCGAACCCGATCAGCTCAGCGGCTTCGTCCAGCAGCGGCACGTCGGAGAGCGTCCAACCGGCCTGGGGAGCGCGCAGCAGTAGCACGCGCTGGTCGTTGGTCCAGCCTGGGGTGGCGGCGTAAACCCGCTCCGGACTGGCAAACAGCTGCCGCAGCAATCCCTCGGGATCGAGTGGCGGCCAAGCCAGGTTCAGCTCTCGACGTACATCAGCAGACTCACGAAGTGTGTCGCGAATATCCGCCCGATCGTGCGCCGCAAGGCTCCGGCCCGTCGCTTGCTCGATCAACGAAGCCATGTGGTCCAACATGATCCGCACGAATGTGTGCCGTGCCAGATTGTGTGGTTTTTCGGTCCTGCGAGCACTTTCAATCGCTGAAAGGAATGCCTTTCGGCGTACTCGGATCGTCGCGCCCTCGACCGAGAAAGTACGGGTACCCTCAGGCGCGCGTTGTCGGAGCCGAATCGCCGTACTAACCACTTGTGCCATCTCGGAGCTGCCCTTGAGCCGCTCAGCATCGGGTGCCTCCGCCGCGGTTACGTCAATCCCTGGGTACAAACCGGAGGGAGTGACAGTCACGACTCCTGTTTCACCCAGTGACGGCAGGACCGACGAGATATAGCGAAGGAATACAGGACTAGGCCCAACCAAGAGAACGCCGCGGGAGGCCAGTCGGTCGCGGTGTGTGTACAGCAAGTACGCGGCTCGGTGAAGGGCCACAGCCGTCTTACCCGTGCCGGGACCACCCTGGACAACGACCACTCCGGCCAGTGGTGCTCGGATGATCTGGTCTTGCTCTGCCTGAATGGTGGCCACGATGTCGCCCATGCGACCTGTACGAGCCGCATTCAATGCGGCGAACAACACGCCATCAGCAACGAGCGTGCCATCGTCAGCAGCTACCCCATTGACATCGTTCTCGTCCGCGCGCAAGACGTCGTCGTAAACAGCCGTGACCTCACGGCCGCGCGTTTGGAGGTGACGGCGCCTGACCACGTCACCAGGGTTTGCCGCCGTCGCTTGATAGAAGTCACGAGCGGCGGGAGCGCGCCAGTCGACAAGCAACTGGGTCTGCTCGTCATCGAAAAGACCGACTCGTCCGACGTAGCGGGTAGAGCCGTCGCTGACGTCAATCCGACCAAAACACAGCCTGTCTTCAACACCTCTGAGCTGAACGATGCGGTCTTCGTAGAGCGTTGCGAACGCATCTCTTTCAGATCTCGCCTGCGGCGTTCCGGTCGCTCCGGCCTTCCTCACCCGAACGAGCTCAGCTTCTGCTCGTTCCTGCAGGAAGTCCAAGCGGGCGTAGAGACCGTCGACGTAGCGCTGCTCGAAGTCGACGTCGGTCTGGCTCACAAGTTCCTTTTTCAGGCATCGGTTTGGCGGACGCAAAGAAGGCGGTGGAATAGCCTACTGCGCTTCGGTCGCCTTCGCACAGACAGGATCAATGTTGGCGGCCGGAACGGACCACTGGCCCTCGAAAAATCCGCGAAATTCGTCTAGAGAGTTCCTCGTGACGAGGGCTAGGCTCAAGCAGCACTCGAGGAGGGGTTATGGCTGGTTTCTTTCAGATCATTGAGTTCAAAACTTCGCAGATTGACGAGATCAAGGCTATGGGCGAGAAGTTTCGCGATATGCGTCAGTCTGAAGGGGACACCTCGGTCGTTAGAGGCACGGTCGCCGAGGACCGCGACCGCCCAGGGACCTACCTGAACATCGTGGAGTTCGAGTCGTACGAGAAGGCGATGGCCAACTCCGAGCGCCCTGACACGCAGGAGTTCTCCGCCAGGATGATGGAACTTTGCGACGGTCCGCCGAAGTTCTACAACCTCGACGTCAAACAGGTGTGGCAGGTCTGACTCCGCCCAAAGAGTCATTCGCACCACCGCGGCTGCCGGAAGGCGGCACCATCGCCGTGGTATCGCCCTCGTGGGGCGGACCCGGTCACCTCCCGCAGCGCTACCAGCGTGCGCTTCACGCGCTTCGAGGTTTGGGCTACGACGTCCGCGCCATGCCCCATGCCGAGGGGCGCTCGCACGGGACTCGCGACTGGCTATCCGCAAGCATCGACGAACGAGTGAGCGACATACATTCCGCCTTTGCCGATGATGACGTTGACATGGTGCTCGCCAGCATCGGTGGGGATCATTCCGCGCAGCTCCTGCAAAGCCTCGACTTCGACCTCATCGCCTCCCACCCGAAGCCGTTCTGCGGCTACTCAGACATCACCGTGCTCTTGCATGCGATCCACGCGCGAACGGGAATGATTACCTTCTACGGGCCAGCGCTGCTTCCCGAGTTCGGCGAAGTTGGTGGTCCCGACCCCGAAGTGGTCCGGCACTGGCAAACGGTCCTCGGGAACTCGGTGCCTGCCGGCCCAATCCCACGCACCGACTGGCAGGCGGTTGAGTCCCGCGGCGAGTCCGACCTGGCGAACCGACCGCGAAGTCGCACACCCGGCGAACCAAGAACTGTGCTGCGTCCCGGAACGGCTGCGGGCGCGCTTCTCCCGGCCTGCCTCCCGAGCATGCGTCACCTCATCGGCACACCCTGGCAGCCCCGTTACGACGGTGGGATTCTCGTGATCGAGCCGCCGGAAGCTCCGTACGACGCGGAGCTGGCCGACGCCGACCTCGCGCATTTGCGTGCGGCTGGAATCCTCGACGAGTTAGCCGGGCTCGGCGTGGGACGAACAGAGGGCTGGCCGGAGCGACAGCTCCGCCAGTTCCACGAGTCGGTTCTGGATGCGTGTCGAGACTTCGACTACCCGATCATCACGGGCCTCGAGTGCACGCATTCGGCGCCACTCATGACGTTTCCCGTGGGCGGCCAAGCCAAGATTTCGGACGATGAGCTGGTTCTGACGGAAGCTGCGGTTGCCTGACCCCGATGTCCGCGCCACACGGGTTCGACGATGACGACGCAACCTTTCTCCTTCTGCGAACCGACCCACCGGCAGCATCGCTTCTTTGGGTTGAGGAGTCGACAAACGCCAACGTGACCAGCGTGGAAGCAGTTCTCGGCGGCACCTCGTCGGCCATCCACCGAATCACAGTCATCAGCAAGACGAATGTGCACAAGAGTTTTGTCCTTAGGCGCTATGTGCGTTCTGATCCTGACGAACTGCCCGCTGACCTTGCTGCACGGGAGACGCAATCACTACGCGCGATCCAGGGCCTCGATCTGCCAACACCAGAAGTCGTTGCAGCAGACGAGAGCGGAGAACGGACCGACGTCCCGGCGGTCTTGATGAGCGACCTCGCAGGACGGATCGAGTGGGCTCCTGCCGATGTAGAGCCTTGGCTCCGCGGCCTGGCTGAGGCACTCCCCCACATCCATTCCGCAAGTGCCGATGTCCATGCTGGCATGCCCGACTACGGCGTCTATGCGCAGGACAGCTATGACCCTCCGCCATGGGCAAGCGACCCCAGCCTTTGGGAACGTGCCGTCGAGATTGCCACTCGTCGCAGCAGCTCGCAGTCGGTTGTGCTCGTTCACCGCGACTACCATCCCGGCAATGTCTTGTGGAGCGACCAGCAACTGACCGGTGTCGTCGACTGGCAAGACGCGTCGACAGGGCCGCCATCAGTGGACGTCTCCCACTGCCGAATAAATCTGATCAGAAGTCATGGTGTGGCTGCCGCAGACGAATTCGCTCGGTTGTGGGCTCAGATTTCAGGCATGACGTTCGATCCCTGGGCTGACGTCGCGACCGTTGTTGACTTCCTCGATCAGCTCCGCGAGTCAAAGCCGAGTTCATATCCTGGGGTGGAAGGCGTGTTGGCTAGAGCAGTCGCTGAGCTATCCGGCTAACGCGCAAAACCATCAGACTTCGCCCGAGATTGCGGCTAGCGTCTGACACATGCCTCCTGCCTGTTGGCCATTGTTCGAGCTCCGCATCAAGACTCACGATTTGACCCTTCGCCCCATGACTGAGTCCGATCTCGAGCAGGTGTGTCGCATCCTGCCCGCCGATGTCGACATGGACCCAGCTGCGACCACGTATGACGGCGTCGATCAGGCATCAACTCGCTCGATCATCGTGTGCCAGTCGTACTGGAAAGCATTCGGAACGTGGCGCCCGGACGCATGGCGTCTCAACTTTATGGTCTACGAAGGTGACAGCCTCGTCGGCGCGCAGGAACTGGAGGGCAACGACTTCGTCACTCTTCGCACAGTCGACACCGCGTCGTTCCTCGTTGCCTCCGCACGTGGCCGGGGTTTGGGAAAGCAAATGCGGAGAGCTGTCTTGACTCTGGCGTTTCGCGAGCTCGGTGCTAGGGCTGCGATCACCTCGGCGTATCACGACAATGCCGCTTCACTTGGGGTTTCAACCTCGATCGGCTACCGGCCCAACGGCGAGTCCTTCCTAGCCCGCGGAGACGGAGTCGACACCCTCAAACACCTCCGGATGACCCGCGCTGAATGGGAAGAGACCGAGGGACAGGCTGCAGTCAAGATTGAAGGATTCGCAGCGTGCAGACCCCTCTTTGGGCTGTGAGCGGCTAGAGGTACTTCTCGATTGTCTTTCGGATGAACGCGTTCATCTCGTCGTGAGTGTGGCCGTAGATCGAGCCGTGCCCCATCCCCGCGAACTCGTGGTAATGACCATTTCCGGCAACCGCAGCAAGCTCCTCACCGTCTTGCGGTGGTGCCTGCACATCTTCGGCGAAGGCGATGACGTGCATCGGAACCATGCAGGCAGGCAGTAGCTCGGTCTGGTCGTAGAGCAGACACGACTCCCACTGCGGGATCAAGGATTCTTCGTTGGCATCGGACGCTAACCACTCCGCTAGCTCGTCGCGCAACTTTGGCCACAACTCCCGATCACCAAGCACTTTGGCTGGGTACAGGGTCGCGGCATAGTGCGTGACCGCAAACATGCCATCGAGTCTTCCACCAGCCTTGCGCAGGTCGATCTCGGCTTTTTGGTAGTCCCACCCCCAACTGGTGCTTCGAGAACCGGTTCCCATGACGACTGCACATCGGACAAGGTCAGGTCTGTCGATCGCAACCTGTTGCACGATCGCACTGCCAAATGAAATACCCACAAGTGACACCGGTGGCTCGCAGACCGCTTCGATCAACGCCGCTGTGTCACGGGCGAACCTCTCGACTGGCCAAGGCATTGGTTCGTCGCACGTTGTTTTCCCGATTCCTCGGTTGTCGAAGATGGTGTTGCGAAAGTCCGCTTTGAAGAACGGCAGCTGGTAGGGAACCCAGTCAGTAGCGAGCCCTCCACCACCGGCCACCCAGACGATCTCGGGACCGCTCCCCACCTGCTCATAGTGAATGGACGCACCTGGAACCGCGCACTGAGGCATCTAGATCCTCTCCGCCTTCGATGTGATCTACATCCCACAACCTTGACAGAGCCTCAGATCCTGCGAGACTTTGAGCGAGTGCTCAAAGCATATGCTCAAGAAGCGGGGAAGCGATGGTAGCCACGAAGGCAGAACACCTGACCACGCGACCGGACCGTGCTTTGTGGCCAACGCTCGCCGAGCTCGGACTCCAACTTGACCATCCAGGTTTAGGTCGTCAGTCCTACCTATTGGCCAGACCTCTCGCTTGGTTTGGCTTGTATTGGCTGTCTGTCGGACTCGAGTGGTGGCCATTGGCAATCCTTGCCATCCCGGCAATGTTCGTTACTGGGGTGGCCGTTCTGAACGACCTTGTGCATGAAGCAGTCGGCCTAGGTCAAGGATGGTCGCGGCTATGCATTGGCGTGATTGCTGCGCTCATGCTTGAGAACGGTGCTGCGGTGACGGCGACGCATCTTCAGCATCACTTCGGCAAGCTTGAGGACTGGGATCCCGAGGGCTACATCGACACCATGAAGTTGCCGCGACTACTTCTCGAGTGTCCGATATACCGCTATCGGTTATGGGTGTGGGCCTGGAACCAATCGGAGGCCGCCCGCACTGCGATTCTCAGTCAGGCTGCGGTTCACGGCTTCGTGATTGCGACTGCATTCCTTGTCCCCTGGACTCCGCTCAGACTGTTGGTAGTCGTGCTCGTAGTTGCCGGATTGATTTTCCCGCTCGTGTCGGCACGGGGCCCACAAAATGCCTGGGGATACGGAGACCCAAATCGAACCATCGTGCGTGGACGATGGGTTCCCCGCCTATTACTTGGGATGACCTACCACCTCGAGCACCACTTGTATCCAGAGGTCCCCACCTATCAACTGGCCGAGCTAGCTCGCCGACTTGAGCCGTTGCTCGTCGCTCGCGGAGCCCAGCGGGTTTGGACGTGGTGACGCGTGACATCAATGCTGAACCATCACAGCGTCTTCACTGCTTTTCTTGACTCCGAACTTCTTGACGCCGACGTGGCGGCCTTCCACTGCAGCGCAGGCCCCGTGCTTGGGCATGGACTTTTTGTCGTTGAGCGGCGCAGCGGGCTTGGGAATTGGATTGCACACCTGCTTCGACTACCAAGCTCAGGTCCTCGTGTCCCGGTATCGCTCTCGATTATTCGAGACTGCGACGGGGAGACCTGGACTCGCCAATTCGGTAGCCACACATTCTCGACCCGCCACACGTCCTCCGATGGGTGGCTAACGGAACGACGAGGGATTGTCCGAGTCCGACTGCTAGCAGAGCACCGGTCCGGCGCGCTGATTCTTCGCTCAGTTGACACGACGCTAGGGATTGGACGGATCCGACTCAAGGTGCCGCGTCAACTATCACCAAATATTTGCGCTGAGGTATCAGGCGGGCCGGAAAGATATTCGGTGAATGTGACTGTCGACGTCGCCAACGATCTCACCGGGTCTCTGGTCCGCTACTACGGCGTTTTGAAGATTGGAACATGATGACCATCGCATTGGTTTTGATGACCGCACTAGCACTGGTCGGCGCCTTCGACACGCTCTACTACCACGAGTACCGGGGCCGGCTCCCCGCTCGTCCCGAAGCCGCACCCGAACTTCGGTTACACGCAGCCCGGGACGCGGTTTACTTCATTGTCTTTACCACTCTTCCTTGGATGCAATGGCAGGGCGCCTTGACCCTGCTACTCGGCCTCCTATTCATCACTGAAATTGTCATCACGGTTCGCGACTTCGTCGTTGAAGACAGTGTTCGGCTACCTCAGGGTGGCGTCTTCCCGGGGGAGCGAGTCACGCACGCTGTCATGGGCGTCATCTATGGCGCCATGCTTGCGAACCTGGTTCCGAGCATGGTCAAGTGGGCCGACCAACCGACGGGTATCGATGCAGTTCACTACGCACTGCCCGAATGGTGGCTTCTGGGTCTCATTCTTCTGGGGGTGGGCACCCTGCTATCTGGTCTGCGTGACCTCTACGCTGCGGCCGGACTGCCGGGCGGCGCGCTTCCCTGGTCTTCGGACCAGGTGCAGCGAACGGTGCTACATCATGCGTAACCGCCCGACGTACCAACGCCTGTTTGTCGCAGCTGGCATCTACAACATTGTGTGGGGAGTCGGCACGATAGCCAACCCACAGTGGTTGTGGCAGTTCTCAGAAATGCCCTTGTCCAACGACCCACAAATTTTCGCAACGCTTGGCATGGTGATTGGGCTCTACGGGGTGATCTACTTTGAGGTTGCACGGCGCCCCGAGCAAGGTTGGGTACTTGCAGCCGTAGGGCTCACGGGCAAAGTCCTAGGTCCGATTGGCCTGAGCTACCTGATCGTCACCGGCAAGTGGCCGGCGAGAACTGCCGTCCTGTGCCTAACGAACGACCTGATGTGGTGGATTCCGTTCTGGATGTACCTGCGAGAGGCGTGGCCATCTTTTATGGCCGGGCAGGCGGGACCTCGTCCACGCGACTTGACGATTCAGTCGCTGCTCGGCATTGTCAGCCGGGGTTGAGCAAGCGCTCAACCCCGCAAGGAGAGGTATGTCATCAGACACAAAGCAGCGCATCGTCGAAGCAACCCTCGAGACGCTTCGTGAGGAGGGCTTTGCCGGCACCAGCGCCCGTGCAATCGCAAGCCGAGGAGGATTCAACCAAGCACTGGTCTTCTACCATTTCGGCACCTTGAATGAACTCCTACTTGCCGCGCTCGATCACACCAGCGAGATACGGATGAAGCGCTATCAAGACGCACTCCACGGCATCAAAGGACTACCAGCAACCCTGCGCGTGGCAGGTGACCTGTACGCCGAAGACCAGGCCGCTGGGCATATCACCGTCTTGTGCGAGCTGATTGCCGGAAGCGCAACCGCAAAAGGGTTGGGGCCGCAAATCGTGAAACGAATGCAGCCGTGGATCGAAATGACGGAGTCAACCCTGTCGCAGGCGCTTGCCAAGAGCC
>DATKIY010000151.1:0-2322 GCA_035543875.1 Actinomycetes bacterium
GTCTCGAATGCGGTCACTCGGGATACCGCGGCCGGACAGGGGTGTTCGAAGTTCTTGAGCTGTCGCCAGCCATCAGACGTGCTTTCACCGCAAATCCGGTGGAAAGCTCACTCACCGACCAGGCTCTCGCGGTCGGCGCAACGACCCTCCGCGATGCTGGCTTGGCGGCTGCCGCCGAAGGACGAACGACGTACGAGGAAGCCCTCCGCGTCACACACGCGGATGCCTACCGAGAAGTTTGATCCTTGGGGCGGGACGTAGCATCAACAGCATGTCCCCGACGATTGAAGCAGTCCAAGCGGCCCTAGCGACCGTCAAAGATCCCGAAATCCATCGACCCATTACCGACCTGGGCATGGTCAAGTCGGTCGATATCGACGGCGGCGACGTCTTGGTCGGCGTCTACCTCACGGTTGCTGGCTGTCCTATGCGTGACCGCATTACCAAAGACGTCACGAGCGCAGTTGAATCCGTTGCCGGAGTCGTCAACGTCAGAGTCGATCTCGATGTCATGAGCGAGGAGCAGCGCCAGACGATGGCTGCTGGGCTTCGCGGTGGGCAAGCTGAAAAACAGATTCCGTTCGCGCAACCTGGATCACTTACCCGCGTGTATGCCGTCGCCTCCGGCAAAGGTGGCGTCGGCAAGTCCTCGGTCACGGTCAACCTGGCAGCGGCGATGGCGGCCGACGGACTGACCGTCGGTGTCGTGGATGCTGACATCTACGGTCACTCCATTCCACGCATGCTCGGTGTTTCTGAACGACCAACACAGGTCGAAAGCATGATCATGCCGCCGCAGGCGCACGGCGTCCGCGTCATCTCGATCGGAATGTTCACCGCAGGCAACACGCCCGTTGTGTGGCGTGGACCCATGCTGCATCGCGCACTTCAGCAGTTCTTGGCTGACGTCTGGTGGGGCGACCTCGACGTTTTGTTGATGGATCTGCCCCCAGGCACCGGCGATATCGCGATTTCAGTGGCGCAGCTGGTCCCCAACGCAGAGCTATTAGTCGTCACGACGCCGCAGCAAGCGGCCGCCGAAGTCGCCGAGCGAGCCGGAACTATCGCGCTTCAGACACACCAGCGGATCGCCGGAGTCATCGAGAACATGGCGTGGTTGCCCTGTCCTCATTGCGGCGAACATGTTGAGGTCTTTGGCAGCGGTGGCGGCCAGCAAGTGGCCGACGGCCTGACGAAGTCGATCGGAGCCGATGTCCCGCTCCTTGGGCAGATACCGCTCGACCTTCGACTGCGCGAAGGCGGCGACGACGGCCGACCCCTGGTGTTGGACGATCCGCAGGCCGCAGCGTCGACAGCCCTGATCTCCATCGCACAACGCCTCGGCCGACGCGAGCGCGGCTTGCTCGGGCGCTCGCTAGACCTCAGTCCCACCTCTCGTTAGTCATCGGAGTCTCACTGCCCTGTTGACGACTTCAGGTGGTGTCGGCGTCGAACGAAGGAGGTGGCGCGGCCTGCCCCTGATCAGCGTCCGATGTGTTGTTGTCGGCTGGTCGACGGGGCTTTGCTCCGCCATCTAGCCCAGCGACGGATTTCTTAACGTCTTTGACTTCTTCGTCAATCGGATCCAGCAGGTTGCGCTTGACGAACGTGGCCGGGTTCAGTTCCTGCAAGTTCAGGTCGCCAAGCTCTGGGCCAAGAGACTCCTGCAGCTCCTGTCGAGCCCCGCTTGCCATCTTGCGAACTTCGCGCAGCATCCGGGCCATATCGGCAGCCAGTTTCGGCAGTTTGTCCGGCCCAAAGATCAACAAAGCCACCACCACGATGGTGATGATCTCGAATGGGCCGACGTCGAACATGCCCCTAGCGTAGGCCGCTCGGCGCTAGCCCTCCGTCGAACCCAGGACTACGTCGAATGAGAGGGACTCACCATCTCTTTTGACGTCCAGGGTCACGGTGTCTCCAGGTGATCGGGTTCGAATGGACACCACGAACTCCTCAAACGTGTCGACTGGCTCCCCGTCGACTGCCACGATGACGTCGCCTGGCTCAAGTCCGGCCTCGTCAGCCGGGCCGCCAGGCGTGACGGGCTCGCCACTGCTGCTGGGTGCGGGCAGAATGCGAGCTCCCAGTCCCGAGTAGGCGATGTCAAGGTTTACACCGACGATCGGATAGTGGGCAACGCCCGTCCGGATCAACTCTTCAGCGATTCGGGCAGCTTGATTGATGGGAATCGCAAAACCCAGACCAATGTTTCCGGCTAGTCGAGATCGCGACAAAGTGGCAATAGAGCTGTTGATCCCCACCACCCGCCCACGACCATCAACCAATGGGCCACCTGAGTTCCCCGGGTTGATGGCGGCA
>DATKIY010000152.1:0-12926 GCA_035543875.1 Actinomycetes bacterium
CACGTACTTCTCAAAGCAAGACACCAACCCGCCCTCTAGCCATCCCGCGGAATGCATCACCCAGTTGGTTCCAGCAAGGAACGTCGGCAACATGGTCATGAGGGACTCGTAGGCAGCTTGCGCGTCAGGCAGCTGCGAGGAGTTCAGCCCACCACCTGCCCGGAACGGCAGGCCAAAGTGTCGAGCGATCTGTCCAGTGCACAAAAGACCAACGGCAGACTCGGGCGTTCCGAACTGAGGCGATCCGGACTGCATGTCAATGTTTGAAAGAAAGGATCCGAAAATGACTGGGCATCCGGGGCGAATCAGCTGTGACAATGCGATCCCGGACAGTGCCTCAGCTATCTGCTGCACCAGGGCCGCTGGAATCGTCACTGGAGACATTGCGCCCATGAGTAGAAACGGCGTCAAGACCACAGCTTGATTGGCTGCTGAGTACTCAAACTGCGCATCCAGCATTCGATCGTCCCAGCGCAGGGGAGAGTTGCAGTTGATTAACGAGATCGTGGCTGGAGTCGTTTCAAGAGTTTCGCGACCACCAAACAAGATCTCGCACATCGCGATGGTGTCGCGCGCGTTAACGCCGCTGACCACGTTGCCCATGAACATCTTGTCCGTCAACGTCATGGTGGCGTAGAGCATGTCAAGGTGGCGCGAATCGAGCGCTGCGTCGTTGGGTTCGACTACCACACCGCCCACGCTGTCAATCACTCCGAATCCTTGCGCCAATTTTGCAAAGTTTCGGTAGTCGTCCAGGGTTCCGTCGCGTCGCACAGAACCTTCGCGCACAAATGGCGGGCCGTAGACGCTCGAAAACGCCATGTGGTCGCCACCGATGTGCACGTTGTTGTTGGGGTTGCGCGCTTGGACGTCGAACTGTCTCGGGGCCTTGGCCACCTGCTCCAAGATGAAGTCTGGATCCAGGAAGACGTTGTCGCCCACAACCTTCTGGCCAGCCTCTTCGAACAAGGTGCGTGCCTCTGGCTTGACGAACTCGATGCCGATCTCAGAGACGATCTTGCGCCAGCCCTTGTCCAACGTGGCCATCGCGTCGTCCGACAGAATTTCGTACCGCGGCATGGAGTTGACGAACATCCGGCTCCCTTCGCACTGATCCGCCACTCGGGCGAACGCCAAAGCCAACGTTCTTGACGGTGAGAGACTGGCACCTTACTCTCAGAGATGGAATAGACGTTCCACAATATGGAACGTCCCGGGAGTGACTCATCAAGAGTGACTCAGCGTGAAGGCGGATGTGTGGCCGCAGCCTCGGGCACCCAAGCGATCGACCGCGCGTCGTCGCTCCTGGTTGCCGTCTTGGATGCTTCCGACGAGGTTCCATTCTCAGATCTCGTTGACACTGTTGGCCTGCCCAAAAGCACGGTTTCCCGGATGCTCGGGAGTTTGGAACTAGCCGGTTTGGTTCGTCGTGGCCCGGACGCCGCGGTGCGACCGGGGCCGGTCATGACGCGATATGCAAACTCTGGCCGCGGCGACCGGCTGTTGCGAGTCGCGCAGCCTCACCTTGAGCGGCTGGGTGAAATCACGAAAGAAACGGTCAACCTCGCCGTCCCGGGTGCTCGGGCGGTGGAACAGATCAGTCAGGTTGACTCAAAATTTCTCTTGGGGTCAGTCAACTGGATCGGGCAATCAGTGCCGTTCCACTGCTCAGCACTTGGCAAGGTCTTTCTCGCTCATGGTGTTACCGAACTTCCTAAGGGGCGCTTGGAGCGTCGTGCGGAACGCACGATCACATCGAGAGAGCGCCTCGAGATCGACCTACAGGTGGTTCGTCAGCGTGGTTTCGCGGTTGCTGACTCCGAGCTTGAACCGGGATTAGTTGCCGTGGCGGCTCCAGTGTTTGGGGCTACAGGTGCTGTGATTGCTGCGGTTTCGGTTTCTGGCCCTTCGGCGAGGTTGACGCGAGACCGAATACCCGAGGTCGGTCAGCTGCTGATTGAAGAGACAGCAGAGATCGGTGCCCAACTAGGTGCAAGTCGCAGAGAACGGCCAAGGAGGTTGCGAGCTCGATGAGCCACGAAGAGATTCTCAAGCAGCTATACGACCAGACGCTGGTTGGGAACGCGCCAGCCGTTCTCGATCTCACCAACGCCGGGCTACAGGATGGAATGACGCCCGAGACGATGCTGTTCGATGCGCTGATTCCATCACTGGAGGAGGTCGGCGCCAGGTTCGAGAGAGGCGACTTCTTCGTTCCGGAGATGCTTATCGCCGGAAAGGCGATGGCTGGGGCACTGGAAGTGCTACGTCCACTTCTCGCGCTAACCGGTGCCGAGAGCGTAGGCACCTTCGTGATGGGCACGGTCAAGGGCGATGTCCACGACATCGGTAAGAATCTGGTCAACATCATGCTTGAGGGCGCTGGCTTTGAGGTGTTCGACCTGGGTGTACAGGTTGCGCCCGAGAAGTTCGTCGAGGCAATTCAAGAACATCAGCCGGACATCGTTGGTTTCTCTGCCTTCTTGACTACAACCATGCCCATGTTCAAGGCGAACATCAACGCGCTTGAGAAGGCTGGGCTACGTGATCAGGTCATCGTCATGGTTGGCGGTGCACCGGTGACTCAGGAGTACGCGGACGCTGTGGGGGCCGATGGCTACGCAGCCGACGCGTCCACAGCTGTGCGCCGGGCAAAGGACCTCATCGCCGGTAAACGCGCCTTGAGTTCTGTCTGAGTGGCACCGTGACTGGCTTCGTTGCATTTGTCGAGCATCTGGTAAAAAAGCCGGTATTTGACTGCCGTATGTGTGGGCAGTGTGTGCTCCATTCGACGGGCATGACATGTCCCATGACGTGTCCAAAGACGTTGCGGAATGGGCCATGCGGAGGGGTGCGCGAAGACGGAGGTTGCGAGGTCATCCCCGAGATGACGTGTGTGTGGGTGGTGGCTCAGCGCCGAAGCCAGTCCTTGCCGCTGCCGCGGGTATGGCGTGAGGGGATTGACCACCTGCGGCCACCGGTAGACAACACGCTGCAAGGCAGTTCGTCGTGGATCAACCTATTCACTGGTCGCGACAAACAGAATCCGGCTGGATGGGCAGGCGTCGACACGGCGCCGGCGTCGCTGGTTGATACGGCTGACCAGCCTTACTTGTCGTTGGTTGAGGTCGATGCGACTGAGTTACACCGGGAAGGCTGAAATGCAGACGTTCGCCGAGCTGCTCGCGGCTGGGTCTCGGCCGGTGGTCACCGCTGAGCTTCCGGCAATCAACTCAGGTGGTCTCGATGCGGTGCGGCGGCATGTCGACGCAATAGCTCCGCACGTCGACGCGATTAACGCCACTGACAATCCTGCGGCGCATGCTCATGCATCGAATGTCGCGATCGCGATCGCGATTCGGCAACTCGGAGCCGAACCGATCATGCAAGTTGTCTGCCGTGACAAGAACCGCTTGGCTATCCAGGCCGACATTGTCGGTGCTGCGCTCTTCGGTGTGACGAACATATGTGCGCTAACCGGAGACGACGTCACCGCTGGGGATGAACCGGAAGCGCGCCGGGTGTTCGACCTCGACGGCCCACAGCTAATCCAGGTAGTCACCGGCATCGCGGATGGACACTACCTTTCGGGCCGGCCCATTGATCCCCCTCCACAGCTATTCGTGGGGGCGGTCGAAAATCCGGGCGCTCCTCCACTTGCTCATCGGGTCGACCGGGCCAAGAAGAAGAGCGAAGTCGGCGCACGTTTCCTACAGCTCCAGATTTGCTACCACGCGGATCGGCTTAAACAATTCGTCGCCGGCTGCGTTGACAGCGGAGTGACTGCCTCAACCGCGCTGCTCCCAACAATATGTCTGACGCGAAGTTCGCGTGCGCTTACTTTTATGGATGAACGTGTTCCCGGTATCTCGGTACCGACAGAGACCATCCGGCAAGTCAAAGGCGCATCCGATGAGGCCGAGGCTGCGTATCAACTAGCGCTTGAGCAGGCGCGATTCGCGCTGTCACTTTCAGGAGTCGCCGGTATCCATATTGCCGACTTCCGGCACGACGGCGCCATCGGTCGGTTAGTCGATGACCTTGGATTACGGAACGAGCGGACGCAGCCTGACAGCACCGCCTACATCGGCAACCACGCCGGAAACGCGAGTGACAGTAGCAACGAACAGAAGCCAGAGGAGGAGCATGCACACGGTTCTCAGCTCGCCAACTAAGCAGGTGGTAATTGGTGACGACCAACCGTTCTGCATCATCGGCGAGCGGATCAACCCAACGGGACGCAAGAAGTTCCAGGAGCAGATGCGGGCTGGTGATCTGTCGGCGGTTGAGCTAGACGTTGCTGCTCAGATTGCTGGCGGTGCGATGGTGCTCGACGTAAATATGGGGGCACCCTTGGTCGACGAAGCCGAGCTTCTGGCGAAGGCGGTCAGGCTAGTTCAGGGTCTGACCAACATTCCGTTGTGCATCGACTCGTCCGTGGTCGAGGCTCTTGAGGCAGGACTGGCCGCATATGAGGGCAAGGCACTCGTTAACTCCGTTACTGCCGAAGACGAGCGGCTCGACCTCATCCTGCCGCTCGTCAAGCGGTACGGAGCTGCGATCATCGCGCTGCCAAACGATGAGGAGGAAATCCCCGAGGACCCGAAGCGGCGGCTCGAACTCGTTCGCAAGATTGTCGACGTTGCCACTGGAAAGTATGGGCTTGCTATCGAAGACATCCTTATTGACCCGCTGGCCATGCCCATCGGAGCCGACACCTCCCTGGTCGTCAAGACAATGGAGACCATTGCCTTGATCAAGGACGAGTTCGACCTCAACATGACGCTCGGGGCGTCCAACGTCTCGTTTGGCATGCCGGATCGACACACGCTGGGTTCAGCGTTTCTCCCGATGGCCATGACCGTTGGGCTCACGAGCGCGATTATGGATGCGCGCACACCGCAGATCGTTTCTTCGGTGAAGGCGGCTGACCTGTTGCTTGGCCGCGACGACTGGGGTGCCAACTGGATCGCAATTCACCGCGCACGTTTGGCTGCTGCCCCGGGTGTCGTGTGACCGCAGCCCAAGCGTCGCCATTGCCGGACGGTCCGGACGACCTCGATCAGCAGGATTCGGGACCCTCCCGGGTTCAGCTGTCGTTCACTCCTTCTGGAAAGCAGATCCGCGTCCCAGCCGGTGTTGCTGTGTTTGATGCGGCGAGCTGGAATGGCATCCCCATTGACTCAACGTGTGGCGGTCATGGCACGTGCAAGAAGTGCAAGGTGCGTGTGGTCGAGGGTGCGGTTCCGGTTCAGCGTCTGGATATCCGAGCGTTCGACGCCGACCAACTCGCGGACGGTTGGAGGCTGGCGTGTATTGCGTTGGCTAATACCGACTTAACCGTTGATGTCCCGCCGCTGACTACGCGTCCGAAGGCGGCGACGGTTGGTGTTGGCCGACAGGTGATCCTTCGTCCAGCACTCCAAAAGCGATACGTAGAGCTTGTGGAGCCAACACTGTCGGATCAACGCACCGACGTTCAACGTGTGCTCGACGAGCTGGACGACCTTGAGCTGAAGGTCGACCCGCAGGTTCATCGAATGCTCGGTCGCACCCTTCGGTCCAGCGACTTCAAAGTCACGGCGGTCGTCGTCGATGACGAGCTAGTAGCAGTTGAGTCCGGGGACACCACGGGTCGACTGTTTGGTTTAGCGTTCGATCTCGGGACCACCACGGTTGTCGGAAATTTGATGGACATCAGCACGGGCACCCCAATCGCCGTGGCCTCGATGCTTAACAAACAGCAGCCATTTGGTGCTGATGTGATCTCACGCATCAGCGCGACAATGTTGGACGCAGACGCACTGGCGCGATTGCAGTCACTGGCGCACGAGACTTTGAATGAGCTGGCGAGTGAGGCTTGCGCCGAAGCTGGTGTGGAGTTAGGCGAGATTTACGAGGTCGCGCTCGCCGGCAATGCGACGATGGTTCAACTGGCACTCGGAATCGACCCGGAGCCGCTAGGGGTCGCACCATTTATCCTTGCCAGCGCGGCATACCAGAACCTGCGAGCTTCCGATCTCGGTGTTGACGTCAACCCGCAGGCGCGAGCGACGGTGATATCTGCGTTGGGAGCCTATGTCGGAGGCGACATCATTTCCGGCGTACTCGCCACTGGGATGGATCGCGACCCCCGCATCAGACTTTTCATCGATATCGGCACCAACTGCGAAATCGTGATTGGTGATGGCGAGCGGTTGCTAGCCACCGCCGCACCAGCGGGCCCGGCGTTTGAGGCGGCCTCAATCCGGTGCGGCATGCGGGCAGCGCCAGGGGCTATTGAGGTAGTCAAGGTCACAGATGATGGACTAGACCTTCAGGTAATTGGCGACGTCGCGCCCACGGGTATGTGCGGTTCGGGACTTGTTGACGCAGTCAGTGAACTGGTACGAGCACGGCTGATCGATGGGTCGGGCCGGTTCGTCACTGAGGACGCAGCGCGCGACATTCACCCAATCCTTGCGCCGCGGTTCGTGACGCTGGACAAGGAGCGCGTGTTTTTGTTGGCGACAGCTGATGAGACGGGTGGCGAGCAGGTATACCTCTCGCAGCGAGACGTCCGCGAACTTCAGTTTGCAAAAGCGGCGATCTCCACGGGCTGGCGACTGCTGCTCGAAGAGTTCGGGATTCAGGAAGCTGACATCCAACAAGTGCTCCTGGCTGGCTCTTTCGGCACCTACCTCTCAGCGGCCAGTGCGGTACGCATCGGGTTGGTTCCCAAGCTGCCTCTATTACGCATTGTCAGCGCGGGCAACGTTGCGGGCGAAGGTGCGAAGATGATTTTGCTCTCCGCTCAGGAAAGACACGGCGCAAAGACACTGATCGACGAGATCGAGTACGTGGAGCTTTCTGACCGAGCTGACTTCAACGACCGGTTCATCGAACAGTTGGGGTTCCCGGTATGACCACTACCGCGTCCCCAAGCGTGATGACAACGAAACGAGGCACGATCGCTGTTATTGCGTGTGGCGCGATTGCCTCCGACGTCGCGCTCGTGGCAAAGCGCAAGGCCTGGCCGATAGACGTCTTGCCACTTCCACCGCTCTTGCACAACCACCCCGAACGAATCGCTGCGGCAGTGGAGCGCGCTCTGGATGAGAGTGCTGGCCAGTACTCGCGGTTCGCGGTTGCCTATGCCGACTGCGGTTCGTACGGCGCGCTAGATGAGCTGTGCCAAAGGCGAGGATTGGTCCGCCTAGGTGGGGCGCACTGCTACGACGTATACGCGGGTACGGCTCGGTTGCAGAGATTGCTGTCCGACGAGCCGGGCACGTACGTACTTACCGATTTTCTAGCGGCGTCGTTTCATCGAAGTGTCGTTGTTGAGCTCGGATTGGATCGTCACCCGGAGCTGCGCGACGACTACTTCGGCAACTATCGACGTGTGGTGTGGCTGGCTCAGCGACGCACGACCGAGCTCGAAACGGCAGCCCGGCTTGCAGCGTCCACGATCGGCTTGCCGCTGGAAGTGGTCGACGTCGGCCTTGAAGGTTTGGAGCAGGAACTAGTGCAATTGGTTGAAGGGACTCGTTAACGATGAGCACACTGCCGTCTAGCGCCAAGGCCGTCATCATCGGTGCTGGCATCGTTGGCAACAGCATGGCGTACCACCTGGCACGGCTTGGCTGGACCGATCTAGTGCAAATTGACAAAGGTCCATTGCCAAACCCAGGTGGGTCAACGGGGCACGCGTCGAACTTCATTTTCCCCGTCGATCATTCAAAGGAGATGGCGGCGCTCACGTACGACAGCATGCAGCAGTACAAGGAGCTGGGTGTGTTCACCGAATGCGGCGGGATCGAAGTCGCGCGCACGCCGGAACGTATGCAGGAGCTAGAGCGTCGGATGACCTCAGCGAAGTCGTGGGGAATCGACGGCGTTTCGATCGTCACCCCTCAGGAGGTTAAGGAGCTCGTTCCATACATCGACGAGTCGGTCATCATCGGCGGCTTTTACACAGCAGGTGTTGGCGTCGTGGACTCGCTGCGCGCGGGGACCTTGATGCGTGAACGAGCCCAAGAACTTGGTGCCCTTACCGTCGGCTCCAACGTCGAGGTCACCGGGCTTGATGTTGACGCTGGACGGATCCGTGCGGTGCGCACCAACCAGGGAGATATCGAGGCGGAGTACGTCATCATTGCGTGTGGGGTGTGGAGTCCGGCTCTGGCGCATATGGCTGGAGCAAGCATTCCGCTCACTCCCGCAGTGCACCAGATGATTGATATCGGCCCCGCCCCTCGCTTCAAAGACGCTAAGGGCGACATCGAGTTTCCGATCGTTCGCGACATGGATACCAACATGTACGAGCGGCAACACGGCACCGGCCTTGAGATCGGGTCGTACGCGCACCGCGCGATCTTGTACGACCCTGCGGACCTTCCCTCGGTGGAGGAGGCTTCACTGTCACCAACCGAGTTCCCGTTTACTCCTGACGACTTCGAACTGCAACTTGAGCAGTCACTCGAGTTGATGCCAGAGATCGTCGGGGATGAAAGCGTCGGCCAGAAGTACGCCATCAATGGATTGCTTTCACTCACACCTGACGGCATGCCGATTTTGGGTGAGACTCCGGAGGTGAAGGGCCTTTGGTCTGTCGCGGCGGTCTGGATCAAGGAAGGTCCGGGAATTGGCCGCGCGGTTGCTGAGTGGATGGTTCACGGAGAGTCGGAGATTGACCTGCATGCTTCCGATATCGCGCGGTTCCACGAACATCAGAAGACGCAGACACATATCAAGGAACGGACGGCCGAGGGATTCAACAAGACGTACGGAATTGTTCACCCGGCCGAGCAGTGGTCGTCCAACAGGGGTGTCAGACGTTCGCCGTACTACTCGCGCCAAGAAGCGTTGGGCGGTGTGTTCTATGAGGCGGTGGGTTGGGAACGTCCGCACTGGTATGCATCCAACGAAGGTTTGCTAGGGGAGTATGGAGACAGAGTGATGCCCCGTACAGCGGAGTGGGAATCACGTTGGTGGTCGCCGATTATCAACGCAGAACACCTAGCCATGCGAGATCATGCTGGCATCGTCGACCTGACGGCTTTCGCCATCTTCGATGTAACCGGTCCAGGTGCCCTTGACGCTGTGCAGAACATCGCGATGCGTCAGATGGACGTCAACGTCGGCAAAGTTGTTTACACGCCTGTGCTGGGGGCGAGCGGCGGGTTTAAGTCGGACCTGACCATCATGCGGCTGGGAGATGACACGTTCCGAGTCGTCACCGGTGGTGCTCATGGCATGGCTGACAAAAAGTGGTTCGGCGATCGGCTTCCCGACGATGGTTCGGCGCAGCTCAGTGACAAAACCTCCGCTATCACGACACTGGGAATCTGGGGGCCACGAGCCCGCGACATCCTGTCGAGTATCACCTCGGCGGACGTCTCGCATGAGGGCTTTGGGTTCGGTTCCTGCCGCACGATCGAGATCGGACCACTTCGAGTCTTGGCGTCGCGCATCTCCTACGTCGGCGACCTTGGCTGGGAACTCTACGTACCCATGGAACAAGGGGGCCGACTCTGGGACCTGGTGTGGGAGGCCGCCGAACCCCACGGCGCAGTTCCAGTCGGCATCGGCGTCTATGGAACCACCGGCCGTCTCGAGAAGGGATATCGCGCCTACGGACCGGAGCTCGAATCGGAGTTCACCGTGGTCGAAGCCGGTATGGCGCCGCCGAAGGTGAAGAGTCAGGAGTTCATCGGTAAGCAGGCGTACCTGCGCCATCGCGAAGAGGACCTTGCAGCGCAGCTATGCACGCTGACCGTTGACGATCACACGTCAAGCTCTGGCGAGCGTCGCTACATGATGGGTGGCGAACCCATCGTTACCCGTGACGGCAAGTCATTGGTCGACCGCAAAGGACGCCGTTCGTATGTCACTAGCGCTGGTTCGGGGCCGTCGGTGGGCAAGCATCTTTTGATGAGCTACCTGCCGCCGGAGCAAGCGGTAGAAGGAACTCAGCTAGCAGTCGAATATCTCGGCGATAGGTACCCCGTAACGGTTGCTGTCGCTGGCGCGCGTCCACTATTCGACCCATCGAATGAGCGGATCCTGTCGTAATGGATGTTTTGGTGTGTATCAAACGCGTCCCGATGAGCGGTGGCAGGTTCATCCTCACCGACGACGAACAAGACATTGAGACTAAACGACTTGGCTTCACCATCAGTCCACACGAAGAATGCGCCGTCGAGGAAGCCGTGCGTCTGGTTGAGACTCATGGTGGGTCTGTGACTGTGCTTACGCTCGGAGTTCCGGAGGCGGCGGAGCAGATTCGTGAGCAGATGGCGATTGGCGCAGATCGTGGCATCTTGCTCGAAACTGATGGTGCCGAGTGGGATCCGCAAGCAACCGCTGGCGCCATCGTGGCTGCGGTAAACGCTGACGACTCATCGTTCGACCTGGTGATGTTCGGAAATGAGTCAGCGGATGCGAGTGGCTACCAGGTCGGCATTCGGGTGGCGCACGCGTTGGCGATGCCGGCGGTCACGGGAGTAAAGGCAATGTCGGTCGATGAGGCTGGGGTCGTTCACTGTGAGCGACCCTCCGGGTCTGGCAAGGAGTCGTTCTCGCTACCGCTGCCAGCAGTGGTGACGGTCAAGGAAGGCCTTAACCTGCCGCGCTACCCGTCGGTGCCAGGTCGTATACGCGCGAAGAAGAAGCCGATCGAAACCTACACACCCATTCGACCGGACTCACGGCTGAGGAAAACCAAGCTCGTGGTTCCTCCGACTCAAGGCAAACAGGTGCAGGTCCTCGGCAAGGGCGCTGACGCCGCGCCGAGCGTCGTCGAGATGTTCAAACAGATCGGGGTGATCTAGATGGTGCTGGTCTGGGTCGACCACGATCGCGGACGTGTCGATGAGCTGTCGCTTCAGGCGGTTACTTTCGCGCGCGTACTTGCGGCTGCGTCAAATGAGGAATTGGACGCACTGGTCGTTGGCGTAGGCGGCACTGCTGCAGCGGAAGTGCTCGGCGAGTACGGCGTACGCGCCGTCCATTCTGCGACTCATCCGCAGTTGCAAGGTTACGCGCCGTTGGCTACTGCCCGCGCGTTGGCCGAGATCTTGTCCGCAGATTCGCCATCGGCCGTGGTTGCAATTGGGAGTGATCGCGGAAATGAGGTGATGGCGCATCTGGCTGCGGTCACTGACCTGCCATTGGCTGCCGATTGTCTGGAGGTGGCCGCCGGAGAACCAGCTCGGGTTAAGCGATCCCGTTGGGGGGGCAGTTTGTACGAAGAAGCTGAAGTGCGCGCCCCTACGACGTTGTTGACGCTAGCGCCGCACTCAACGGAGGCAGTATCAGCTGGAGGCAGTGCAGCGTCGATCCGGGAGTTCACACCGGCGTTATCCGACGCGGATCTGCTTGTGCAAGCGAAAGCCGAGTCGTCGGAAGAAACGGCTGGCGTGACACTCGCGGACGCCAAGGTTGTCGTGTCAGGTGGACGCGGTGTTGGAGGAGCCGAGGGTTTTGCGGTTCTGGAGGAGCTCGCCGAGCTCTTGAACGGCGCGGTGGGATGTTCGCGTGTGGTCACCAGTGCAGGCTGGCGTCCTCATACCGACCAAGTCGGACAGACAGGAACCAAAGTCGCGCCAGACCTCTACATCGCCTGCGGGATTAGTGGCGCCACTCAGCACCTTGCCGGATGTCGTACGAGCAAGACGATGCTGGTCATCAACAACGATCCCGAGGCATCGATCTTGGCCCACGCCGACTACGCAGTGATCGGAGACTTACACACGATCCTTCCTGCCATCGTGGCAGAGACCCGAAAGGCCAAGTCGGCCTAGCCCGTCGATCCAACTTGAGGTTTCGGGCAGACGCGCCTGGGAGTGTTGGCCCAAACCGGCAAGATCGATTTCTTTTCTGACGTTGCGTCAGGATTTGGCGCCCGATGGGTGGTTGATTGACCCCGATAGAAGGGGGTGAACGTGACGTTCCCCCCTTATCCGGACGGGGCGGGGGTTGACGGGGAGGGGTGGGGCGCGGGAATGTGCGCCGCGTGACGCACGAGCCGCTGTGCCCCCGTTGTGGCGTGGAGGTCCAGCCACCAGGAGTGCTGTCGAGCGACTGGCGTTGTGACCGTCATGGTGCGGTTGCACCGCTTCACAGCGTGCTGAGCCTTACTCCAGAGCTCATCGGGCAAGTGGCGCAGCAGTCCGGCGTTCCGGTGTGGGTGTTGTGGCCGTTGCCAGCTGGCTGGATGCTCACCGGCGCATTGCTGACCGGCGACGGTCGTCAGCCGAGTGTCGCAGCGGCGGTTGTCTGTTCTGGGCCCAGTGCACGCGGCGGACCAGCTGACCTCGTGCTCGTATCCGAAGAGCCTGGCGTCGGGTTGGGTGCTGGTTATGCCGGGTTGGCCGGGCCAGATGCAGGACCGACTGAGCTGAGTGGTTCGCCTAGCACCCGGGTTGTGGCTGCGCAGCACGAAACACCGCTGTGGGAAATCTCGAGTCCCGCTGACCGTTCGGTCTATGTTGGCGAGGCTGACGGGCGTTGGCTGTGGGCGATTGCGTGGCCCATGGAGGCGGTTTTGATGCTGCACGACGACGCCCGAATGATCGACCTGCGTGATCCCGGGCTCGAGCTGGACGTGCCGCTCGGTGCGATGTCGCCACGGTGGCGGCCGGGAGGATTCGAGGAAGGGTAGGGAACCTTTGCGTCGACTGTTCAGTTGTTCGCCTACCAAACTTGTGACGTGGGTCGACTGTCCCCGCCGCTATCGGTTTACCTACATCGACCGGCCGCAGCCGAAAAAGGGTCCGCCGTGGGCGCATCTTTCCTACGGCACCAGCATCCATAACGCGCTACGTACCTGGTGGGACTTGCCGGTGCGAGATCGAACGCCAGAGTCGGCAGCGGACCTGGTTCGAACCGGCTGGTTGGTTGATGGGTTCCGCGACGAGGCACAGTGTGATGAGTGGAAAGAA
>DATKIY010000153.1:0-4718 GCA_035543875.1 Actinomycetes bacterium
CCGGCAAAGGCTGCTGCTAAGAAGCCCGCCGCCAAAAAGGCAGCGCGCAAGGCACCAGCTCGCAAGACCACCGCACGTAAGGCACCAGCTCGTAAGGCACCTGCGCGCAAGACCACCGCGAAGAAGAGCTCTGCCCGTAAGGCACCTGCTCGTCGTCGCTAGTTTTCACGTCAAACGGCCCGGATCTCAATGGAGATCCGGGCCGTTTGCTGCTGTTGTCGAACCGCTGCTGTTGTCGAACGCCGAGAACGCCGAAAAGCAGCGGGTTAGTTCTCCGGAAAGGTGACGAACCTAAGGTTCGCTGCGCGCTGGCTGGCAGCGGCACCAACCACCTGAATCCGTACTCGCTGCCCCAGTCTGGCTGTTCTCATCCCGCTGCCCGCGAAAGCGTCGGCGTCGAACGGCAACTCCACTCCATCGTCAAGGAGCACCGTGCCCGCATGGGTTTCTGCATCGAAACTACGGATTGTCGCTTGCATGGGATCAGATTAGTTGACGCGTCATTGGGCCAAGCCCTAGGCGAAGAGCCCGCGTCAGGTCCGACTCGGTGTCGACATCGAGTCGCAGTCGCTCGGAAGCGGTCAGCGCTGTCGCGCCAGATGCCATGTGCCGGGCAAGCGAGTGTTGGCCAAAAAGTGGGTTTAGCGATGTCGTAGGTCCAGCAGTGAGCATCGTCGTACCTACGCCGCTGCAGTCACCCACAACCGCGCGGTCTGAGTGACCCGCTTCGTGCAATGTGGAGGTCAGGTCCTCGGACGTCAGGGCAGGCAAGTCTGCGGTCAGTACCGCGACAGCAGTTTTGGAGTATTGGCTCGACACGGTCGCCCCTGCTGCCCGCAACGCCCGGTTCAGTGACGTGAGTCCTCCCACCTTGGGTTCGGCGGATGGTTCAGGCACCGCCTGAACCCCCAAACCAGACATGGCAGCGACGACATCGGAATCGGGCGTCACCACCCAGATTTTCGAGACCAGATATGAGTCCGCCGCTGCCAAGGCGGTATCGAGTGCCATCGCAAGGGCGAGTGCTCGTCGACGCCCGGGGTCGTCGCAGAGCCGGGTCTTGGCGGTAGCCAGCCCCTTAACAGGGATCACGACGTGCCAGGAGCGCGGCGAACTCATCGTCTGATGGTGCCAGTGTTCGGCATGCGCGGAAGCAGCGACACTTGGCGTGGTGGTGCTCGACACCGCAGAAGGTGGTGGCGACACTTGGGTCTCCGGAAGCTCAGTAACCGAGTGCAAAGGACAGCACGTGTCACAGGTGCGGCTTGACTAACGATCGAGAGCAACCCGCGTATCGACTTGCCCGCGTTCTCTTGCGTCCAACGTTGCCGCTGGTCACCCGACGAGACTGGCGCGGACAGGAGCACCTCCCAGCCCATGGCGGTTGTCTGGTGGTTGCGAACCACGTCTCCCATTTCGACCCGTTGACGTTGGCGCACTTCATCAACGACGCGGGCCGGGCTCCTCGGTTCTTGGGCAAGGCTGAGCTCTTTCGTCTTCCGCTCATTGGTCGGCTCATTCGCGGCGCTGGTCAGATTCCGGTCTACCGAGAAACGGTCGATGCCGCGAAGGCACTTCGAGCGGCGATCGCCGCCGTTGAGTCAGGCGAGTGCGTGGTGGTCTACCCGGAGGCCACCTTGACTCGCGACCCTATGCTGTGGCCGATGGTAGGAAAGACAGGCGCCGCGCGCATAGCTATGTCGACGGGCTGTCCCGTCATCCCGATGGCGCAGTGGGGTCCGCAAGAGATCCTCGGTCCCTATCGACGTCTGCCGCGGCTTGTTCCGCGTCACCTGATTCATGTGTGGGCAGGCCCGGCAGTCGACTTGCCGCAACCTGGCCACGATGCGGTGACCGTTGATGGGCTGCGTGCTTCGACCGCGAAAATCATGGCCGCGATCGTCGGCCTGCTTGAGCAAATCCGCGGTGAGCAGGCTCCAACAGAGCGCTTTGATCCGAGGACAAGCCCAGGGTCGCGCATCGGAAAGCCGCATGAGCCTGGCCCCAACCCCGGTAAGCCTGATCGGGAAGACCGCTGATGCGCGCAGCTGTCATGGGCCTCGGGTCGTGGGGAACAGCCTTCGGCATGGTCTTGGCCGACGCCGGAAACGAGGTCGTGCTGTGGGGGCGTGATGCGGAGCTGGCCGCCACGGTTAACGAGTCGCACGAGAACCCGCGGTTTCATCCGGGGATCACCCTGCCTTCGCAGCTTCGCGCTACGGCTGACCCGACGTCAGCGTTGGACGATGCGGAGCTCGTGGTGCTTGCGGTCCCTGCGCAAACCCTTCGAGCCAATCTGACGAACTGGCAGCAAAGCCTCGCGAGCAACTGTCGGGTCGTGAGCCTGCTCAAGGGCTTGGAGATAGGCACGCTGGCGCGGATGAGCGAGGTCATCAGCGAGGTCGCTGCCGTTGACGCGCATCGGGTTGCGGTGATCTCTGGGCCAAACCTGGCACGCGAGGTCGCCTTGAAACAGCCAACGGCAAGTGTGGTCGCCTGCGCAGTACCCGAAGTGGCTGAGCTCATTCAACGCACCTGCCAGACCGCCTACTTTCGCCCGTATACCAATACCGATGTCGTCGGCGTCGAGTTGGGCGGTGTGGTCAAGAACATCATCGCGTTGGCTACGGGTATGGCCCAGGGCATGGGGTTTGGTGACAACAGCAAGGCGGCCATCATCACGCGCGGTCTTGCCGAGATGACCCGACTAGGCGTGGCCATGGGCGCAAACCCGATGACCTTCATGGGTCTGGCCGGCATTGGCGATCTCGTGGCCACGTGTTCGTCGCCACTTTCGCGTAACCGCACATTCGGGGAGAACCTCGGACGCGGGATGTCGCTCGCCGAAGCAGTCGCGGCCACCTCGCAGACGGCCGAAGGCGTCACCAGCAGCAGTGCTGTCCTCGAACTTGGGAGTAAGCACGGCGTCGACATGCCTATCACTGCGCACGTCGCAGGGGTCGTTCACGACGGCCGATCGCCAAGAGACATGGTGCAGTCGCTGATGAGTCGCGTCGCCAAGCCCGAGTGGTGACCTGCGAAGTGATGGGACTTTCGATTCCCGCGGATAGGGTCGACTCGTGACAACACCTGCGCCTCGCGAAAGTCGCATCCGGGTGGCTGTGGTCTTCGGCGGACGCAGCACCGAACATGCCATCTCATGTGTCTCTGCCGGGAGCGTGCTGCGTGCACTCGACCGGTCTGTGTTCGATGTGGTGCCTATCGGGATAGCCGCCAACGGGCGCTGGGTGTTGGCGCCGGACGAGCCCGATCGACTTTCCATCACAGGTGGTCAACTGCCCGCGGTGGACGGCTCAGGCGCCACCGTTGTGTTTGCTGGTGACCCAACTGGCCAGTCATTGCTGGTTCGGGAGCCGGGCCAAGTGCCGAACGAGCTGGCTTCGGTCGACGTCGTGTTCCCGCTGCTGCACGGCCCTTACGGCGAAGACGGCACTTTGCAGGGACTACTGGAGTTGGCTGGCGTTCCGTATGTGGGCTCGGGAGTATTGGCCAGTGCCGCTGCTATGGACAAGGCATTCGCGAAGACATTGTTGGCGGCAGCCGGTTTGGCGCAGTCGCCATATGTGGTGGTTTCCGATCGAGACTGGCAGATCGATGAACCCGCAGCATTGGTCCGGGTTGCCGACGAGTTGACGCTGCCGGTCTTCGTGAAGCCAGCGCGTGCTGGGTCGAGTGTGGGTATCAGCAAGGTGAAGTCGTGGGCGGAGTTGCCGGCGGCCATTGAGTTTGCGCGCGAGCACGACCCGAAAGTGGTGATTGAGCAAGGGATTGTCGGCCGCGAGATCGAGTGCGCTGTGCTAGAGCGAGAGGACGGGCTGGGGCCGGTCGCGAGTGTCTGTGCTGAGATCAAGGTTCGCGGAGACCACGAGTTCTACGACTTCGAGGCCAAGTACCTCGACGACGTGACCGAACTAGTCGTCCCGGCCGACATCCCCGACGAATGGACCGACAAACTTCGGGACGCTGCCTGCCGCGCCTACGATGCATTGGGCTGCGAGGATTACGCACGGGTGGACTTCTTTGTTACCGAGTCTGGCGGGGTCGTCATCAACGAGGTCAACACGATTCCAGGCTTCACGCCAATCTCAATGTTTCCGAGACTGTGGGCAGAGTCTGGGATCGACTATCCGGCGCTGGTCGAGCGCCTGGTGCGCAGCGCTTTACGGAAGCGAAAAGGTTTGCGCTGAGCCAGCTGCGTTTGGTCAGCTCTACTTGGTCTTCGGCACATTCGTTTTGATTGCATCGGCGACGTCAACTAAGGCACCGGCCGGCGTGTAGTCGCGAGGAACTGTCAGCTCCACCCGCACGGTTCGTCCCCAAGTGGTAAACACGTAGTCGTTGTCACGCTGCTCGGGGAACCAGTCGACCCCGTTGACTGCAGTTACCTCCGACGTCGGCTCAAACGATGCCGGTTCGGCGACTCCGCACCGCAGCACGATGGGTGGATCCCCCCAGGCCGCCGTCTGCTGTGACTTGGGCTCGGTGACAACGGCTGGTTGGTCGAGCACTTCGGATGGCAACGCCCCGATCAGGTCAGCGCAGACAGCCGCGACCTCCGGCTCCACGGGTGGGGGTTCGACGTCAACGGCGTTACTGCAGCCAGCGAGTGCGCACGCCATGAGCACAAGTGGTGCCGCCAGGGCGACACGTGTCCTGCCGAGATCGCGCAACGAAAAATCAGAGATTGACGACGGGGC
>DATKIY010000154.1:0-14444 GCA_035543875.1 Actinomycetes bacterium
GCCGTCGAGGTCGATCGTCTCGAGATACCCGCCTATTTGCTCTCGAAGCCACGGTCCGAGCCATGGCACCGCGGTGAACTGGACACGGTGCGTCTCTTCGTGAAGGCAAACCCAGAGCCGGAAGTCGCTCGGATCGACATCCATCTGCCGTTCAACATGCACGATGTTTGGCGCGACGAGTAACAGCCGGGCCGGAACATCCGGACCGGCAGTAAACAGCTCGTACTGGCCCAGCACTTTCGAAGACAAGAATCCCAACGCCGCCCCTATCTCGGCGCCAGCAATACGCGAACCAACAGCTCCAACCGGGGATGAGCGATTCGCGTTTCGGTTAGCCAACCTCTGAGTGAGTGGGTCAAGCAGCGAGCGAAACGCGAGCGCATTCGCCTGCGTCCAGCCAGCGCGGTCGACAACCTCGACGCAGCCGGGTTCGGCTGGCGCGAACATTCCAGTGCGATCGGCGACGAGTGGCGCCGCTACCTGAGCTGCCCGACGAAGATCGAGAACGGCGGCTCGCGCCTCGTCCAGCGGAATCTGCGGACCAGTGCCACCGACGCGTCCAGCAACCGCGCGCGCATATCCCCAGTCGATGGCAGTGGCTTGACTCATACCCCCACCGTAGATCCCCGCCGCCACTCCCCAGTGGCTTAGGGGCAGGTGCTGAGTGCGGCCGCCGCACGGTCGAGTGCGTCGCGCGCCGCAACAGTGTCCACCACCGCATCAGCCACGAAGGCAAACACGACTAGGTCGCCGCTACAGGTGACCGATGTTCCGGCCTCCGCTGAGACCCCGGTGAGCGTGCCGGTCTTCGCCCGCACCACTCCAGCGGCCTTGCTCTGCGGAACCTGTAAGTAGCGATCGGCCAGCGTTCCTTCGAATCCCGCGACTGGCAGTCCGGTGAGAATGGGACGTAGCAATTCGTCGGCCGAAGCGAGCTGAAGCACCTCGGCTAACGCAGTAGGGGTGACGCGGTCATCTCGCGAAAGCCCACTCGCATCATCAATGTCAACACGATGGACGTCGACCTGGCGCTGCACCGCAGACGCCACGATCACTTTGGCCGCACCGCGAAAGCTTCCAGAATCACCCTCGGCCAGTGCGGCGAGCCGGCCTAGCGCTTCTGCCAGCTGATTGTCGCTGTCGCGCAGCATGCGTTCAACGAGTTGATCCACAGGCGGCGACTGCACCGTCGCGAGAGGTGATGCAGACGTCGGCGATGCGGACGTTCGCTTCGGATCGCCCTTGACTGAGACACCGTCGCGTTTTAGCAGGCTGGCGAAGTCCTCAGCGGCGGCGGCGGACGGGTCGGGGTACCTGGACAGTCCATCGTCGGAGATCAACGCCTGATCGGCCATCAGCGCAGTAACTGGCGCTATGACGCCGGATGTGACGTACATGGGCTCCCACGCCGCTGAGACAGCCGGTCCAGTGAAAAGAGAGTCGTCGAAGCGCAAGCGGACCGTTGTGACACCAGCACTCGTGAGCTCCCGACCGGTCTGCCGGGCGAGTGTTTGAAGAGACCCAGGCGACCCTTCGCCTGGCTTCATCTGGTTAACCGTCAAGGTGGCATCGCCGCCGCCGACCAGAACAATCTCGTCGGGTTTTTCGCCGTGCACAACTGTTGTCTCAATACGCGTGTTCGGCTGCATCGAGTCAAGCACAGCTAGCGCGGTCATGAGCTTCAGCGTGGACGCAGGCGTACTGGCCGCAGTCGGTGATTGCGCGTAGAGGTTCACCCCCGATTCACCCATGACAACGGCGTGGACGGCATCCCCCAACCCGCTATCCTCAAATGCCCGATCCAGCGATCGCTGGATATCCGACGACAGGCTCGTGGCTGGCTGGGCCACCGGTTCCAGCGCTACAGCGGGAGTCAATGGTGCTGGAAACAGGAGCGGTTTAGGTGGCGACGCTTGGGGTTGGTCTTCAAAAATAACGCCACTCAGATCCAGCGCAACGAGGCTGACCGTGACCACAGCGAGCACGCCGACGAGCCACCATCGAGCTCGCGACATCGGCACCCCCTCGTGATTGGCGGTCAGCGATACGGGACACTAGATCACGTGGATCGAACCACCAATTCGACCAGTTGGTGACGGCCGAGCCCGCAGTAGACATGCCCCTTCAGCACAGACCAGTACGGACTCAAGCAGCCCGAACTCAAGAAGTAAGGAACACATCGTGGAGTTCGACGTCTTCGTCGAGATCCCTCAGGGACACCGCAACAAGTACGAGCTCGACAAGAAGTCAGGTCGTATCCGGCTCGACCGGATGCTGTTCACATCGACCCGGTACCCCGCCGACTACGGGTTCATCGAGAACACGCTCGGTCAAGATGGCGACCCACTAGATGCTCTTGTGCTACTCGACGAACCGACATTCCCGGGCTGCGTCATCATGTGCCGGGCTATCGGCATGTTCCGCATGACCGACGAGGCAGGCGGCGACGACAAGGTCATCTGTGTGCCAGCACACGATCCCCGTAAGGAACACCTGCGCGACATCCACCACATGCCGGAGTTCGACAAACTTGAGATCCAGCACTTCTTTGAGGTCTACAAAGACCTTGAGCCAGGCAAATCAGTCGAGGGTGCAACATGGGCAGGGCGCGACGATTCAGAGATCGAGATTCGCGCTTCATTCGCCCGTTACAAGGGCTAACCTAACCGCCCGACCTCGAATTCGACCACTAGCAAGGGGTTCCATGCGCCGCACGATCGTCATCGCCACGCTCGCTATCACGGTGGCCGCCGGACTTGCCACTCCAGGTCTTGCCTTTGAGTCGACTATCGACACAACGTTCGCCGACAACGGTGTTTACGCAGTGCCGAAGTCCCAGATCGCGTACGTCGCCGCCGACGGAGCCACCACGATTGTCGTTGTCACCAAATACACCAAGCACGGAACTGTTGCCACCGTCCGTCGACTTGACGCCTCAGGGCAGCCCGATCCAACCTTTGCAGGCGATGGCAAGGCCGAACTAACTTCGGTCAAGTCCTTCGATGTTCAGTCGGTGGCTATCGATGCCAACCACAACATCGTCCTGACTGGCCAAACGGCCGACAGCATTTCGGTTGTGAAGCTCGGCGCGAACGGACAATTGGACACCGGCTTTGCGGGTGACGGCATCCGCACGATCAAAGGACGATCGCTAGCGGCCACCGACGCCGTGACAGATTCACAGGGCAGGATTCTCGTCCTCGTCCTAGACATCGATTTCAAAAGCCGGAAGTTTCAGAGTGACGCCCTGGTCTACCGACTCCTGCCGCACGGCAAGTTCGATCCAGAGTTCGGGAACGATGGCGTTCGCAGAATCGATCGTCTCCCCGACGACTACGGCGCAGCTATAACGGTGGATCAGACCGATCGTCCAATCATCACCGGAGGCGGTTTCAGAAGGAGCAAGGCTTGGGTCACGCGGCTGACCCAGCCAAAAGGTCGTCTGGATGCCACCTTTGGGACCGACGGCACAACCGTCGTCGGCTTTGGTGCTGGCGTCAGCGCAGCCGGGCTCGACGTCGCGGTGGTTGGGGCATCGATAACAGTCGCGGCTTCAACAGTCACTGAAGACCCGCATCGCACATCGCTGGCGGGATTTCGACTCACTGGAGCGGGACAGCTCGATCCGACGTATGGCAACGGTGGCAAGGCATACTTCCCAACCGCCGCGAAAACCGAGATCTATGGACTCTTTGTCGACGCCGACGGTGCCGTGATCAGCGGCGGTCACCGACGCATCGACCGGTCGACGTGGGTGCCGCTCGTCGGAGCATTGACTCCAGATGGAGTTCCTGACGCTCAGATCGACGCAACTGGAATCGCTGATATCGCGGTCGGCTCAAAACTCGCAGATGCGCGGAGCTTTACCGTTGTTGGTGGGCAGATCGTCGCATCGATCTGGGATTTCTCGTCCCAACCCGGCTCTTCGGTTGTTGTCACGCGACTCGGTACCCCGGCTCCCTAACCCAACGGCGCAGTCGCCACACCAGTGGCAGGATGGCCCTGTGACCCGATACATCGCTCTTGTTCGAGGGGTGAATGTTGGGGGTCACAACAAACTGCCCATGGCGGAGTTTAGGAAGCTCCTGTCAGGGTTGAACCACACCGACGTGACTACCTACCTACAAAGTGGTAACGCGGTTTTTACGTCAACCAAGCGCTCGCCAGCGAAACTATCGGCCGAGATTCAGGCCGCTCTCGGTGACCGGTTGAGTCTCGATGTACGGACTCTTGTGTTGTCGATTGACAGGCTTCGCCAAATTATCGACAACAATCCGATGGCGAGAGACGACGAAGATCCCACTCATTTGTATGTGGCGTTCTTGTCGGGTAAACCCGACGCTGCTGCGATTCGTCAGGTTGACCCAGCCAAGTTCGCACCAGATCGGTTTGAAGTGATTGGCGACGTCATCTATTTGCACTACCCAAAAGGCATGGGCAAGTCCAAACTCGACCCAGGATCAGTATTCGCAAAAACCGGTATCTGGGCGACCGCGCGCAACTGGCGCACCGTCAACCAGCTCGCCGCGTTGGCATCGCAGTCATGACACCGCCACGGACCGAACGGCTCGATGATTCCGCGGAATCCACAGGAACTCGGGCGGGAGACCTGTCAGCCCTCGCACTTGCGACGCTTTTGATCGGCGCTGGCCAGACACATTTTCTTGCGCCGAGCTTTTATCGCGGCTTGATCCCACCTTTTCTCGGACCGCCTGACCCCTGGGTCTACGGCAGTGGCGTCGCCGAAGTTTCAGTCGGAGCGGCGATAATCCCGCGGCGAACTCGTCGCGCTGCAGGGTTCGCGGCGGCACTGTTGTTCGTCGTCGTCTTTCCCGGCAACATCTTTCACGCCTGGCAGGCTCGCAACGGCCCAAGGGTCGAGCAGGCTGGCACGCTTTTACGCCTGCCCTTGCAGATCCCCCTAATCTGGTGGGCTTGGCGAGTGGCACGCCAAGGAGGAAATGATGGATAGCGCACTACGCGTTCTAGTGCCGGATGTCGACGAAGCCCTGCCCGGCTGGGCCAGCCTGGGATACGAGGTGAAGGACCGCTGGGGGCCGCCGTTTGCGATCTTGACTGGCCCCGGCATCGACATATGGCTGTCTGGGCCGCAGACCTCAGCTGCCTTGATCTGCGAAGAACTAGACGGTCGAAATCGGGCTGCGGCCTCCACCCGGTTGGTCACGGTCACGGAAGACTTCGAGTCCCGTATCGACGAGCTCAAAGCCGCGGGCTGGACGCCTCTCACACCGGACCGCTCGGGTCCTGGTGGGCGCCAGGCGCTACTCCATCTGAGCGGCACCGTGATCGAGTGCTTTTCGCCTGGGTGACCTGAAGTCATCCCTGACCGAACAGTCAGTCAACTTTCGCACCCAAAACGGCCAGCGGCGAGGTACCGTAGAGGGGCCTTCGCGTGGCTGCGCGCGGGCTTGGTTAGTCGGATGCCCTGGAAGCAGTCGGAAGTCGTTGTAACAAAGTCGGAGATGACAAGCCCATGACGGTCGACGCGGTGACGCCTTCTGGCGAGCGCCTTGATGAGCGGGTCCGCGAGATCGTTGCCAATCACCGCGATGATCGTGGTCCGCTGCTTCCCATCCTGCATTCGGTGCAAGCAGAGTTCGGCTGCGTCTCCGCAGAGGTCATCCCCCTGCTGGCCACCGAACTGAACTTGTCCAGGGCCGAAGTGCATGGCGTGGCCAGTTTCTACCGTGACTTCCGCAAGGAGCCTGCGGGCGAGACCACGGTTCGAATCTGCCGCGCCGAAGCTTGCCAGTCAGTAGGGGGCCGGGAACTAGCAAGTGCGGCATCCACCCAGTTTGGTGTCGAGTTTGGTCAAACCAGCAACGACGGCCGCGTGACTCTCGACGAGGTCTTTTGCTTGGGTAACTGCGCACTTGGCCCGGCCGTCGCCATTAATGGCGTCACCCACGGCAGAGTCGATGCAGCTCGACTCGCTGAACTGGTAACGGAGGCGACCGCGAAGTGACGTCGACTTCCGCCGAGCAGGTGACGGTCTATGTGCCAGGCGACTCCGCGGCACGATCTGTCGGATCCGACGCCGTTGCTACGAGAATCGCTGACGCGGCGGCCGCACAGGGGCGCGACGTCAGGATTGTTCGCAACGGTTCACGCGGTTTGCTCTGGCTAGAGCCGATGGTTGAGGTGGCTACGTCCGCGGGGCGGGTGGCCTACGGCCCAGTCCAACTGGGAGATGTTGACGAGCTGGTTTCCGCCGGACTGCTCGATGGCGCTGACCACCGACTGTGCCAGGGAAAGACCGACGCCATTGAATGGCTGGCTGGCCAACAACGACTTACGTTCGGGCGCGTTGGCGTGATCGACCCACTTTCGATCGCCGACTACCAGGACAACGGTGGGACGGTCGGGCTGCGCCGAGCCTTGACCCTGGCGCCAGATGAGGTTGTAGACGAAGTTACCCGCAGTGGGCTCCGGGGTAGGGGTGGCGCTGGTTTTCCTGCCGGAATCAAATGGAACACAGTCAAGAACGCACCAGGTGAACTGAAGTTTGTGTGCGCGAACGCGGACGAGGGGGACAGCGGTACCTACGCCGACCGAATGCTTATGGAAGGCGACCCGTTCCTGCTGATCGAGGGGATGACCATCGCGGCGCACGCAGTCGGCGCGAGCGAGGGATACATCTACATTCGCTCTGAGTATCCGGACGCAATTGCCAAGATGCGTTCAGCCATTGAGATCGCATACGCCCACGGCCTGCTGGGCCAAGCCATCTTGGGAAGCGCATTGACCTTCGACCTGTTTATCCGAGTTGGCGCCGGCGCCTACATCTGCGGCGAAGAAACCTCAATGCTCGAGAGCCTTGAGGGAAAGCGCGCAGTCGTTCGAGCCAAGCCTCCACTCCCCGCTATCGAAGGATTGTTTGGCAAGCCAACCGTCGTCAACAACGTCCTTACCTTGGCTGCGGTTCCCACGATCCTGGCCGACGGCCCAGAGGCATACCAAGAGCTCGGGATTGGTCGCTCACGCGGGACGCAGGTCTTCCAGCTGGCCGGCAACGTTGCCCGTGGCGGAATCGTCGAGACGGCATTTGGCATCTCACTCGGCGACCTCGTCAATGGGTACGGCGGGGGGTCCCGCAGCGGTCGTCCCGTTCACGCGGTGCAGGTTGGCGGCCCGCTCGGCTCATACCTACCCACGACCCGGTTCGATCTGCCGATGGACTACGAAGCCTTCGCTGAAGCCAAAGCAATGGTCGGTCATGGCGGCGTGGTCGTCTTCGACGACACGGTCGACATGGCTGATCAGGCGCGCTTTGCCATGGAGTTCTGCGCCGAAGAATCCTGCGGTAAGTGCACACCATGTCGGGTCGGTGCCACGCGCGGCGTCGAAGTCATCGACAAAATCAGACACAGCACCGATGGCGATACCCACGCGACCAACCTGGTGATCCTTGAGGACCTATGTCACGTCATGACAGACGGTTCGCTCTGCGCCATGGGTGGGCTCACACCGATGCCGGTTCTCAGTGCAATCGAGCATTTTCCGGACGACTTCGAACCTGTAGGCAGAACGGAAGTCACATCATGACCCTGCTCAAAGAACCCGATTTCGGAACTCCCGCCAAACCAGGCGGACCCCCCGTGACGGTTGAGATCGACGGCCTCCCAGTCACTGTGCCTGAAGGCACCTCTGTCATGCGAGCGGCTGCAGAGGCAGGCGTCAACGTCCCCAAGCTGTGTGCAACTGACTCGCTGGAAGCCTTCGGATCCTGCCGCCTCTGCCTAGTCGAGGTCGACGGGATGCGCGGCACGCCAGCATCCTGCACCACTCCTGTCGCGCCTGGGATGAAGGTTTCGACCCAGACCTCGCGATTGGCTGAACTGCGCCGCGGTGTCATGGAGCTTTACATCTCTGACCATCCACTCGACTGTCTGACGTGTTCTGCGAATGGCGACTGCGAGCTACAGGACATGGCTGGCACGGTCGGGCTGCGCGAAGTCCGCTACGGGTACGAGGGCGAGAATCACCTCGACTCCGCTCCAGACCTCAGCAATCCGTACTTCGACTTCGACCCCGCAAAGTGCATCGTCTGTTCGCGCTGCGTCCGCGCATGCGACGAGGTCCAGGGCACGCTGGCTCTCACCATCGAAGGCCGCGGCTTCGACTCGAAGGTCTCAGCTGGTGTCAGTGAGACCTTCATGGAGTCCGAATGCGTCTCGTGTGGGGCGTGCGTGCAAGCCTGTCCGACGGCCACGCTGCAAGAACGCAGTGTCGTCGATCTGGGCATGCCCAACCGCACCGTGCTCACTACCTGCGCATACTGCGGTGTTGGGTGTTCCTTCAAGGCCGAACTTCGTGGCGACGAAGTCGTCCGGATGGTCCCCTACAAGGACGGCGGCGCGAACGAAGGGCACTCCTGCGTTAAGGGACGCTTCGCTTTCGGTTACGCCACCCACCCCGACCGCATCATGAAGCCGATGATGCGCGAGTCCATCACCGACGAATGGCGTGAAGTCGAATGGGACGAAGCCATCAGTTATGTCGGTCGACGCATGCTTGAGATACAAGCCGAACACGGCCAAGGCGCCATCGGCGGAATAACCTCTTCTCGCTGTACCAACGAAGAGGTCTACGTCGTGCAGAAGATGGTGCGTGCCGCATTCGGTAACAACAATGTGGACACTTGCGCCCGCGTCTGCCATTCGCCGACCGGGTACGGCTTGAAGCAAACCTTTGGAACGGCTGCAGGCACTCAGGACTTCAAGTCGGTTGAGAAATCAGACGTCATCCTCGTCATCGGCGCTAACCCCACAGACGGACACCCAGTTTTCGCTTCGCGAATGAAAAGAAGACTGCGTGCCGGTGCAAAGCTCATCGTTCTCGACCCGCGGCGCATCGACTTAGTACGCACACCGCACATCGAAGCCGCACACCATCTGCAACTAGCCCCCGGCACCAATGTCGCCGTCATCAACGCGATGGCTCATGTGGTGGTCACCGAAGATTTGGTCGACCGCGAGTTTGTGGCTGAACGTTGCGAGGACTTCGAGCGTTGGGCAGCGTTCATCGCCCTACCTGAGAACAGCCCGGAGGCGGTCGAAGCGGCGACCGGCGTTCCGGCAGACGAACTGCGTGCAGCTGCGCGGCTCTATGCTGCAGGTCCCAACTCCGCTATCTACTTCGGACTAGGCGTCACCGAGCACAGCCAAGGCTCAACGATGGTGATGGGGATGGCGAACCTTGCCATGGCAACCGGCAACATCGGACACGAGGGTGCAGGAGTCAATCCGCTCCGCGGCCAGAACAATGTGCAGGGCTCTTGCGATATGGGTTCGTTCCCACACGAGCTACCCGGATACCGGCATGTTTCGGATGATGCAGTGCGCCACGTCTTTGAGGATCTTTGGGGTAGCACGATTCTCGACGAGCCGGGTTTGCGCATACCGAACATGTTTGACGCCGCCATCGAAGGAACCTTCCGCGCCATCTACGTTCAAGGCGAAGACCTAGCTCAGTCCGACCCCAACACCCAACATGTCACGGCAGCGCTTGCGGCAATGGAACTGGTCGTTGTGCAAGACCTGTTCCTCAACGAGACCGCCAAGTTTGCACATGTCTTCCTGCCCGGTACGTCTTTCCTGGAGAAGGACGGCACGTTTACGAACGCCGAACGACGCATCAACCGAGTACGTCCGGTTATGGCCCCAAAGACCGGCAAGCAGGAGTGGGAGATCGTGTGCGAGGTCGCGCAGGCGATGGGGTATCCCATGACTTACGAAACCACCTCGCAGATCATGGACGAGATCGCAATGGTCACGCCCACATTTAGTGGCGTCTCGTTTGCCCGCCTCGACGAGCTCGGCAGCATTCAGTGGCCATGTAATGACAACGCTCCCGAAGGCACGCCAATCATGCATAAGGATGCATTTGTTCGTGGAAAGGGTCGCTTCATCGAAACCGCGTTTGTGCCCACTGAGGAGCGGAGCACTCGTAAGTTCCCACTGATCCTTACCACTGGGCGGATTCTCAGCCAGTACAACGTTGGTGCGCAGACCCGACGTACGCCCAACGTGCAGTGGCACACCGAGGATGTGCTCGAGCTGCACCCCCACGATGCCGAGGTTCGCGGAATCAACGATGGCGACCTGGTGACGTTGGCCAGCCGTGTCGGCGAGACAACACTGCGTGCGGTCATCGCAGACCGCATGCCCGTTGGTGTCGTCTACACAACGTTCCACTACCCAGTGACCGGCGCGAACGTCGTCACAACAGAGCACTCCGACTGGGCGACCAACTGTCCGGAGTACAAGGTGACTGCGGTGCAGGTCGGCCTCAAGCAAGCTGTTCGGTCAGCAGCAGGAACTTCCGAACCGCAGCACGCTACCAGCCCAGCTCTGGTGGACTGACCTTCCATGACCCAGTTGCCTTACGTTCGCTTGGCTAACGACATAGCTGCCCAGTTTCATCACTTGTCCACCGAAGACGCAGCTACTGGAATTGCGACTCACATGCAGATGTTTTGGGACCCGAGCATGCGCGGTCAGCTGCTCGCGCATGTCGCTGCCGGCGGCCAGGATCTGGATCCGCTGGTGCTGATCGCGGCTGAGCGTCTCCGAACGCACGCCAGCGCCTGATTTCCGAATGAGCACCGTCGCAGTCGTTACTGGAGGCGGGACTGGGATCGGTCGGGCTACCGCACTGAGACTTGCCGACGCTGGCCATCACGTCGCCATTTGTGGTCGGCGGCAAGAACCAATCGAAGCAGTGCGCGAAGACATCGCAATACGCGGCGGCGTCTGTCTGGCCGAGGTCTGCGATGTCCGTCAAACGGAACAAGTCGAGAGATTTCTCGATCGAGTCATGTCCGAAGCTGGTCGAATCGATGTCCTGGTCAACAACGCCGGCGGACAGTTCACATCCGATGCCGAAGCCATCACCGTCAACGGTTTCCGGGCCGTTCATCAACTTGCCGTGGAAGCCGCTTGGTCATTGACCAGCCGAATAGCCAATCTGGCATTCATTCCCCAACGCAGCGGCAATGTCATCTTCATCGGCTTCAGTCCTCGTCGCGGGATCCCGTCGTTTTCTCACGCCTCCTCAGCGCGAGCGGCATTGGAGAACCTGGCTGCGGGGCTCGCGCTCGAATGGTCACGCTATGGAATCCGCAGCAACTGTGTCAGCGTTGGGACCATCGCCAGCGAGGGACTCGAGCAGTACGGCGAGCAAGCGGTAGCTGACTGGGCTCGCACTATTCCGATGGGACGACTCGGGACCCCTGACGAAGTCGCCAACGTGATTGCTTTTCTTGCTTCTCCCGAAGCCAGCTACATCACCGGGACTGTCGTGACTGTCGACGGCGGTGCCGACGCCTGGGGAGTCGGTGGCTACCCCCCACCGGTTATCGACCGGTGAACCGAGGCTGTCGTTTTTCCTCAAACGCGAGTGCTGCCTCGGTGGCATCAGCCGTCTGCGCGAGAGCCGCGTATGCCAACTGTTCGATGAGCAAACTTGCCGCTCGCGATGACTCCGTCGAAACGTCGGCCGCTTGTTTGGTTACCTGCACAGCAAGCCGTGGCAGCTCCGCCATCCGCGTGGCGCCCGCAAGCGCAATCTCTGTGGCATGTCCGGACGGAACTACCTCTGTTACAAGTCCGTCTGCGTGCGCCTGCTCAGCCGAAAAACGATCCCGCCACAGCATGATTTCCTTCGCTCGAACGAGGCCAACCGCTCGCACCAGTCGGGTCAGCCCACCACTTGACGGCACGATGCCCAACCCGACTTCGGGGAGCCCGAACTGGGTGTCAGCATCGGCAACTCTAATGTCGCAGGCGAGAGCAAACTCAAAACCGCCACCGACGCAGAACCCATGTAGCGCCGCAACTGTTGGCATGGGCAGATCAGCCACAATCTCGTAAAGTGCACCGAGGTTCTTGTAGTAGTCCAGGATGGACGCTGGGTCCAGTCCACGAAACTCGGTGACATCGGCACCGGCACAGAATGCGCGTCCATTTCCGTTGAACACCACCGCCGCCGCACCCTGCACGTCAGCGCTTCGGACCGTAAGAAGGAGCGCTTCCTCAACGGCCGCAGAGAGTGCGTTTAGCTTGTCGGGTCGGTTAAGCGTGACGACTGCTACGTCCCCCACGAGTTTGGAAAGCACAAGCTGGGTCACGTCGAACCATTCCCGTCTCGACCATCCGGTCGCAAGGCGCTCTTGTTGCTAGTCGGCTGTCTTGAGACGCTATCGCGACCTTTGTTAGCGAGTTGAGCAGACGTTTGGTCCAGCTCGCGCGCGGCGGTCTCGCGGACTGACTCGGAAAGCTCCCTCCGGGAGTAACACGCCTGCTCGACTGCGACCAATGCGTTGTATGGCGGGCCGGGTAGTCGAAGTGACAGCTCAATCGGAGTCTCGGATGTGTGCCGCGGCTTGCCTTGGCCAGCAAGCGTACGTTCGAGCCGGTAGAAAGCGCCTAGCGGTTCCATGGTCGACGCCGCATCAGGGCGCGCTGGCGTCTTGCTGTCAGCTGGCTGTTTACGGATCCAATGAGGTGGATTCCGGAATACCGCGAAGGCGACGATAGACGCGAGCAGTAGCAGCGCTGCCGCTTCGATCCACCCGGCGCCGAGCCCGGAGGAATCGGCCGTCTCAGGCGGCACGATCGCCTCTGCGCCGGGATTGGGATCGCCTTGGGGTGGCGGAACATTGAGATCATCTGGCAGGTCCGGATTGAAATTTGGCGGGGGGTCTATCTGAGACATTTGGCTTGCCCAGTCGCCGCTCGAAAAGGAGAACAAGAGCGACCGGGGTCCAGGTAGCACCGCAACCACCGCCACGGCAAGAAGCACTGTTGCCGCGACCGTTGCCGCCCCGTAGACAACTGCGGACTCAGCGGACCATTTCGTCGAACTTACGACTCTGGCGTCAGGGGTCACCGCGTCCGCTGTGGCGTTGACGACGACGGCCCCAAGCACGATGGTCGCCCAACCGATCAGCAGCCCTAGCGTCATTGCGGCACCGGTCGTATCAGCCTCTGCACTTACTGCAGCGAACACAAGGGTTAAACCTGCGATTGCCAGCGCCGTCATGAGGCTGCGCCTCGATCGCACGACGGTGGCTTGACCAATGAGCAGAGTGGCAGTGAGCAACAGACATACTCCCACGAAAGACGCGGTTACGGGCGTCGATGAGAACCCACTCAGGACTAAGAAAACGATAGGTAGTGCGCACGCCGCCGCTACCTGCTCCCAGCGACCTTCGCGAACATCCCAGATCGTGGAGAGCACGTGCGCCGCGAGAAACATCACAATGGCGAAGATGCAAGTCTCTTGAGTGAACTCACCACCGATTTGCGCCACCAAGAGCGCGATGACGCCCGCTGCGATCACAGCAGCGCGGGAAGGCATGGATGGCCCTCCTAGACCCTCGTTCACGCCGGGACCAACAACCGTTCATGGGCGGAGAGCAGCTCAACTCCGAACTGACTTGCCATCAACTCCAAGTAGGTCCACCAGTCCGCTGTCATATCCAAGCTGGTCCAGATGACGACCCGGGACCCTGGACCCGCGGCTCGCAGTGCGGAAATGAGGGCGGTCCTGTCCATCACCGACGGCGCCTCGATGGCGGTGCACCAATCCATTAGCTCGTCCCGCGTAGCCCACTGAATGATTGGTAGTGCCGATTGAATGCCCAATAGCATGACTTGGTTACCGGCTCGAAGTCCCTGAAGTCCGTACGACGCAAGATGTGAGACGACGTACTCAGACGCCGGCCGATGGCCATCGCCCACAATCAACAGGGCAAGTCGAGGCTCGTGCGGTACCGCTCGCTCCACAACGATGGGTTCGTTCTTCCGGGCGGTGCTCCGCCAGTGAACTTGACGAGTCGAATCACCTGAGCGCCATGGTCGAACCGCGAATGGCTGCACGCCCATGCGGTCAGCACGCGAACCATCATCGTCCCCTCCCAGCCACCGCGTCCTCGGCAAGTCGACTTCAACCAATTGCGGTTCTATCACCACATGAGTCTTAAATTCGTACCTAGCTGACGTGATGCTCAACCCCAGTCTGTCGCGCATCGTCACCGATAAGTCTTGCCTATACGTATGCGCCCGCCAGAACGCTCTTCTCGAAAGCTCAACGGTTGCCTGGCTGGTCGGTGGCTGCGGAGAGAGCGACCCGGTAATTGTCGAGAACCCAGCTGACGAAAGGGTGAATTCAAGCGCTCCCGACCAGCGAATCCGCGAGGTTTTGACGAAGAGTTGATGTGAAACCAGGTCTCCATCAGTGCACCGCGGCGCTGCGGCGAACTCAAACTGTAGATCGGAAAGTCGTGGACGTGTCAGGTGCGCTACCACTCGCGTGCTGAGGAGCAAACCGCCCATGAGGATCGCTGAGGGATGCGCGAAGAAAGTCCAGCCAGCCAGGAACAGCAGCCATTGAACGCCAACCAGACCCCAGACGAAACT
>DATKIY010000155.1:0-2864 GCA_035543875.1 Actinomycetes bacterium
GTCCCAGGGGTGCCGGCCATAGTTTCTGAAACCCCAGAGATAGACCTCAAATGCAGCCACCTCATTGATGAGGAGCTTGGAGCGTTCTAGTCGATGGGGGAGGCCAGAGAGGGAACCGCCTACCAGGCTATCTGGGGAACCCACGCCGTGCTGCTCGCCTGTCTATCACTCAGTCGGCGTTTCCCAATTCAGGGCCTGCTTCTTGCTGGGTTGCACTCTCGGCGGCTCCCCCGGCATCTTCGGGTAGTTGGGTGGATAGTTCGCCTCACCCAAGCCACGCTCTTCATCGCGCGCCACCCACGCCATCAGCTCGTCGAGTGACCCTGCGTCTGCTGACATGTCAGCTTGGATATTGCCAAGCGAGCTAAGTCGCTGCGGAACTGTTGCCATTGTGAATTCCAGTGGGTCTGCCGCGGGCACTTCGTCCCAAGTCAACGGGGTCGACACCGTGGCCGTTGGGCGAGGACGAACACTGTAGGCGGATGCGATAGTGCGATCAGACAGCATCTGGTTGAAGTCGATGAACACTCGCTCGCCGCGTTGCTCCTTCCACCAGGCTGAGGTCACGCGCTCGGGAGCCACCCGTTCCATCTCCCTAGCAAGCGCTAAAACCGCGCGACGGACTTCAGCAAACGTCCACTTCTGCTGAATGGGGACATCCACGTGGATCCCACGACTACCTGAGGTCTTGGGGTACCCGACGAGGTTCAGGCTTTCGAGCATGGGCTTGAGCACCTCGACGCCGACCAGAGCCGCATCCCTGAAGTCGGTACCAGGCTGTGGGTCGAGATCGATACGCATCAGATCAGGGTGTTCAAGATCGTCCGAGTGCGCCGGCCACGGGTGAAACGTGATGGTGCCGAACTGAGTGGCCCACACGAAGTCCGCGGGGTGGCTAGGACGGAGGACCTCGGCGCTACGCCGACTCGGAAAGTGGATCGTCACCCGCTCCAGCCATTCAGGGGCTTTCGGTGGAAGACGCTTTTGATAGATCTCCTCACCCTTGATCCCGTCGGGATAGCGCTGCAAGTAGGTGGGCCTGTCACCGACAGTTTCCATAAGCGCGCCACTCACCGCCGCGTAGTACCGAGCAAGCGTGAGCTTGGTACCAGCGTCTCCAAGCTCCGGAAAATAAGGCTTATCCGGATTGGACAGGGAAATAGTCCGATCGCCGACCGTAACGTCTACCCGCGCTGCTGGCACGTACCTGACGTTACTTCGTAAGGAGTGTGAAATGGCAAGTGACCCGCATCGGACATACGGTGAGGTTATGGACTATCCCGTGAAGAAATCCGAGGAAGAGTGGAAGGCTGAGCTGTCGCCAGCCGAATATGCAGTACTACGTAAGGCAGGGACTGAGCCAGCCTTCACCGGTGAGTACGTCGACACGAAGACCACCGGGGTCTATCGCTGCAAGGCGTGCGACCAGGTGCTGTTTACCTCCGACGCCAAGTTCGAAAGTCACTGCGGCTGGCCGTCGTTCTACCAGCCGACGGCTAACGACGCGGTTGAGCTCATCGAAGATCGCAGCATGGGTATGGCCCGAACAGAAGCAAGGTGCGCCAACTGCGGGTCGCACCTCGGCCATGTATTCACAGGTGAGGGATACCAAGTGCCCACAGACCAACGGTGGTGCATCAACAGCATCAGCGTAAAGCTTGAACCCACCCCGAAGGTTTAGCTGGGAAGAACGGCAGGCGCGGCGTCGTGCGCCTCGCGCAGTTCGGTCACCATCGCTTCGATGTCTTCATGCTGGTGCGTCATTGCACGGTGCACGATGTGAGTCGCGTGAGGCAGCACTGCGTCGATGTCTTGGGGCAGCTTCCTGGCCATGACCAGGACAGCGCCCTCACCGGTGTCGAGGGCAACACCCAAGTCTGCGAGGTCTTTGCGTGACACGCCGTGCCAAAGATGTGCAGCGGCGCGCGCAACACCGAGCCCGGCGGCGGCCGTGATTGGGACGAGCGGTGGGTACAGCAGTCCGACGAGACCACCTACGACAGTGCCAGCGATCGCGCTGTACTCGGTTCCAGGCTCAAAGTGGTTGACGACCTTGACCTTGCCCGTCTCGCTGCGTTCGACTAACGCAACGGCATAGGCGCGCTCTCCATCAATCTCAGCTCGGTGTGTTGACAGCGCCGAATAGTCGAGTTCAGCTCGGTGACGGTTGTCGTAACTGCCCACCACGATGATGGGATTGGACATACCAGCCTCCTAGCGCCGTCCGTGCGTCGATGCCTTCGGTGTACCGGAAGGCTAGCGCGGTCAGGGCAAGGAAGCGATGACTTCGCTCATCGGTCGTCTCAGACCCGTATAGAACGGCACTTCCTCACGCACGTGCAGCCTCGCCTGCGAGGCCCGAAGGTGGCGCATCAGATCAACGATCCGATGCAGCTCGTCCGCCTCGAAAGCCAGCAGCCATTCGTAGTCGCCTAGCGCGAATGCGGAAACGGTGTTGGCCCGCACATCAGGAAAACCGCGCGCCATTTTCCCGTGCTCCGCAAGCATCGCCCGGCGCTCTTCATCCGGGAGCAGGTACCAGTCGAACGACCTAACGAACGGGTACACGCAGATGTACTTGCGCGGTTCCTCGTCGGCCAGGAACGCCGGAACATGGCTCTTGTTGAACTCGGCAGGTCGGTGAAGTGCCATCTGCGACCACACGGGTTCACAGGTTCCGCCGAACTCGGTCTTTCGGAACGCCGAGTAGGCGTCTTGGAGTGCATCGCTGCTACTTGCATGCCACCAGATCATGAAGTCGGCGTCGGCTCGAAGCCCCTGCACGTCGTACACGCCTCGAACGACAGTGTCCTTGGCCGCGAGCTGTTCGAACAGTTCGGATACACCTTGGGCGGCGGCTGACC
>DATKIY010000156.1:0-3819 GCA_035543875.1 Actinomycetes bacterium
AGTGCGCGCAGTACTTCACGGGTCGATCTGCAAAGTACGTTTCGCTTGAACGCGAGGTCGTGGCTGCCGACCCGAATGCGATGCGGACGTTGCTTGGGGGACTCGGGCTCTCGCCGGACGTTGCTGCCGGTGATGTTGCGAAGGTCGAACTACCGGGTCCCGGTACGCAAGAAGTGATTGTCGACTTCGCGAGTGAGCACTTCCTCGGGCTTCGCACCGACGATGCGATGTACCGGTTCTTCATTCGCAACAAGTGGCAACAGCCGTTCGGGCTCAGCCTCCACTTGTTCGACGACGCCATTTCCGCTGATGAAAGTGGGAAAGCCTGGACCGGTTGGCTCGCGTCAACCTTCGCCTAGTCCGTTTGGGCATGGGGTAGCGCGGCGTAAGCTAACGGTTCAAACGTTGGCAGATTCTTCAACGTCGGGGAGCGAGAGACGTCATGACGGTCAGCGAAAGTCGGTTCGCAAGGCGAGCCACACTTGTCCTTGCAGTTGTCGCTTCGGTCGCGCTGCTTCCTGCTTTAACAGGGGGCACACTTGCTGCGGCCGGAACCGACTCAACGCTGCAGTCGTGGGGTGACGAGCAAGTCGTGACACAGGACGTGCGGCTGGATCAGGACCCTACGGTCGTGGTTACGCCAGCCGGTCGTTCGGTCGCGATGTGGATCGAACGTCGACCTGCGTCAGACCGATTGATGGTGTCGGAGCTCCTCCCCGGAAGCGCGAGCTGGACCACGCCTACCCTGCTCAACAAGGGCGCGTTCTACGCCGCCATCACCGCGCACGGCTATGACCGCGTAACCGTTGCTTGGCAACAGTTTGAGCCTGGTGGCGCATCGATCTCGTCGCGCACACTTCGACGTGATGGGACGTGGGGTCCTGACCGAGTTATCTCGCAATGGACGCAGACCGGTGGGGTGACTGTCTCACTCGTCATCGCTGGAAACGCACAGGGCGACATGACGGCGGTTTGGACGCGGCGTAACCACATCCACGCCTCATATCGCACTGCCGGTGGCGCATGGCAGCCCGAAGCAGTGTTGCCAGAAGCTGGGGCGTATGCGTACGACGCGGTGGCAAACGTCGACCGCACGGGGCAAGTCGACCTCGTATTTACCGTGCCCGCCACACAAGGTAAGAGCGACCTGCTCGTCTACCACCGCTCGCTGAACGGGGACTGGAGCGGCCAGTGGGTGGCGCGAATCGCGACGGGAGTGCATTTCCTAGGCTCGACGTTTTCCGCGGACGCAAATGCTAATGGTGATGTCGCCGTCGCGTGGATGGAGCGTGCTCGCGCCAGCGCAGCTTGGCAGGTTCGCACGCGCTTCCAACCTTCCGGCGAGCCCTTCTCCGACGCCGAGCTTGTCGCCAAGCGGGCACGGCTTCCCGATCTGGCTGTCGATGCCCTGGGCGTGACCACGATCGCGTGGCTGGAGCGAGACTCTGGAACGCTGAAGGCGCAGCTGAGTCGTCGCAGTGCCGGAGGCAACTGGGCGACGCCGCAAACTTTGGTCAGCCGCCCGACCGGCGGAAACTTCTACCCACAGTTGCAGGTGGCCGTCAACGGGCGAGGAGACGCTGTGGTCCACGTCATCGGCCAACATGATGGCGGCGCCGGCATGGTCGATGACCATCGGATGATCCGCTGTCCGGCTGGGGCTGAGTGCGCGGCCCCGTTCCTGCTGCTTGGTCCGTCGCCGTATCGCGCAGTGACATTTGCGGTGACGAGCGTAGGTGGCGCTACTGCGGCGTGGACTCGTGGCTGCGCAACCGAGGAATGCATTCCTACTAGCGTCCGAGCGCGCGAGATGACACCAACCAGCTGAGCTATTCGATGTCGTCAAGAAAACTGAGCACGCGTTCGATCAGCAGCGCAGCGGCGTCCTTGTCGTAGTCGTCGAGGCTGTTGTCAGCGAACAGGTGTCCGTCGCCGCTGTAGAGAAACAACTCCGCGTCCTCGATAGTTTCGACGAGCTGCTCTGCTACGTCGAGCTCGAACCACTCGTCCTTGTCCATCGAGTGGATCTGGAGTGGGACGCCGGCTGGCCATGGTCGGCCGAACTCGGATGCAGGAACGCAGCTGTGAAACAACAGCGCGCCCTTCGCGCCGTCTTTGGTCTGAGCCAGCATCTGCGCGGGCAACACTCCGAGGGAGAACCCCGCGTACACGACGTCTGCTGGCAACCCCTCTGCGGCTGCGCCACCGCGTTCGATGATCGTGTCGAAGCCGACCTCCTCGGCGTGGGCTACGCCGTCATTGAGGTCCCTAAAAGTCTTGCCTTCGTACAGATCTGGGGTGTGCACGACGTGTCCGTCGTTGCGTAGGAGATCAGCGAAAGACAAGAACCCGGACGTCATGCCGTGGGCGTGGTGAAAGAGCACAATCTCAGCCATGTCAGCAGCCTAACCCTGGGTCAGCTGCACCATCTAGGCACAGACCGTCTTTGGTCTGCTACTCAACGTGAACTTTTGATTTGACTCCCGCCGCGTGTGCCTGGGCTCTACGTTGGTTGCATCGCCGAAAAGGAGTGAGCATGCGTCTGCGTACAGGAGTCGTGGCTGTTTCAGGAATCATCGTGGCCGCGCTGATGCCGATGACGGCGCAAGCGAGCCACCTACCGGAGTCTGACGCTAAGAGCCTGGAAATCCTCGCCGACTACTATCCCGGGTACTGGTGGGACCACACGGATCTGACCGTCGCTGTTCAGTCGGCCCCAAATGTCAATCCGAAGCAGCTGGACGCCATTCACGGTGCCATCCAGACGTGGGACCAGGTGTTGCGCGAAGAGTTTGACAACCTCATCACCTTCACTGACATCACCGGCACGCTGCGCGCGAAGCACAAGGCGGACATCGTCGTCCACTATGTGCCGCATGCTGGCGGCGTTGTGTTTGCTGGGTATGCGATTTGCGGAGACCACAAGTGCAACAACATCCTCGTCGACTCAGACTTTCCGGTCGGCAAACACACTCCGCCGTATACGCCGCAGTATCTGGGCTGGGTTACGTTGCACGAGCTGGGACACTCGCTAGGGCTGGGGCATGCAACCAACCTGAACCGAAGCACCGACTTGATGGGATACGGCTGGCCCGATAGGGGAGACCCGGTGATGTCAGACTGCGACCTTGACGGCATCCGTTACGTCTTTGGATGGGCGTTTGATGGCACAGCGCCAGCGCCTCCACCCGAGAACGGTCCGTACGACTGTTCGCTCGACTAAGCGGCTAGCCTGCCTTGTGGAGTTTTTGTTCACCCTAGGTACAAAAACTCCACACCGTGAGAACGGTCATTCACGCGGACCTGTGCGACGATCGACGCTGTGGCTGATGCGCCGCGAAAAGAACCTCACTCGTCGTCGGGTGCCGATTCGCCTGTCAGTCAAGCCTCCACCCAGAGCGAGGCAATTGGTGACGTAATCGAAGGCGGTTCGTCGCGAGCGTCTCCGGGTCGAACTCCTCCTCGCAAGCTGGTTATCGCGCTTGAGGCGTTCTGCGTCGCCGCGGCTTTGGTTTGGTTAGGCGTCTTTGTCTTTGATGACAACACCGAGACAGTGGCTGCGCCCTCGTTGCTCGCGCACGTGCAGTCGTTCCGACCAGACCCTGGCGAACTCACGGTAAACCTGACCAACAACTCGCCAGTACCCGTCGTCATTGAATCCGTCGCCGTGACGCACGAGGGATCGTTGGACGAAAACCCGCCGCCAGCTCCTGCTTGGCTGCATGCAACTGTCGTGACGTCACTCAAATCCGGAATCGAAAAACCCTCCTACGAACGGACTTGGCCGGAAATCCCTTCCGGAGGGATCGCAGTCGCAGG
>DATKIY010000157.1:0-9328 GCA_035543875.1 Actinomycetes bacterium
ACGCCAACGTTGCTTCCTACAGACATGACTCTGGGCCGCGAAGGGACACATGCCCAATTTTCGATTGACGGCGAACGGCAACCGTTTACCCGCTGCGTGTTTACCTTGCTGAAGAAAGGGTGTTCATCAACTGCGGCGGACGAATCAGTCTCCAAGGGGTTACGCCCAGTTGGCCTGCTCATGCTCGCCGCGACTAGAACGACGACGACGAGCGCAGCCAGACTCGGAACTATCCAACGTCGAAGGCATATCCGCACCCTCGTTACCCAGCCACCACGCGTTTTCACCGGTGGTCGGGCGGTCCTGTGGTTTCTCCTTCGGTAATTCCTTAATCAGAGTGGGTGGCGGGTGTTCGCACCAAGCAGCGCCGGTTAGTTGATGATTTCGCCGCGTACGTCTGCGCGGATCGCCGCCAACCGGTCTTGCCATTCCTGGAGCGCCGCCGGGGTTAGCCGCGTCCAATCGGTTACCTCGCCGACGAGCCTGAGAGGGTCTCGGCTGCGGTAGGACCGGGTTGGGTTACCGGGGAACTTCTTGTCGGTCACGTTCGGGTCGTCCTCGAACGCCCCTGTTGGCTCAACGGCGTAGACGCGGGGAGCGGCGTCGCCTGGCGCGAGTTCCGCAGCGAGTCCCGCACCGTCACGCAGCGCGGTGAAGTAGATGTGGTTCATCAGGACTTCGGGCCGGTAGTTCGACCGGAAGCCCGCTGTGAGGAGATCGCCAACTCGCAGATCGGCTTTCGTGCCGTGGAAGAACGGCCCCTCATCCAACACGTCGCTCACGGCCACAGCCTCCGGGGACGACAACGGTGTACTGGCGCATAATGCCGGATGTCGCTCGCTCTGCCCAGGAGTGGGACCGGTCGCCAAGCCAACCCTGCTTCTCGGGCCACGGGTTCGGGGGTTCGATTCCCCGGTGGCCCACCCGTTGCGAATTTTCCTGAATGGCTCCGGCTGATGCGTTACATGGCTTCGCCTGTTGGTTGACGGTGGTTTCGCCTGATGCGTGACACTCCTTCCATGTTGGTGGAGTTGAGCGTCGTCGAACAGAGGTATCAGGCCGCTTATTGACAGGGATGCGCCAGGGGGAGTTGGTTTAGCCAGTCCGGTCCTTCGACAGTTGGGGGCCACCATGAGGTGTGAGTTGGGGCTTGCGGGACCCGTGAGACCCCCGATCGACTCGTCGCGCTGTGGTAGTCCCTAAGACTGTGCGATGACCGAGCGGCCGGAAACCAAGTACGCGGTCGCCGCCGACGGTGTGCATATTGCGTATCAGGCTTTCGGTGTGGGGCGGTACGACATCGTTTTCGTCCCTGGGCAGATTTCCCACCTGGACCTGCAGTGGGAGCTGCCCGAGAATGCGCGATGGCTCCGCCAGCTGGCCCAGTTGGGCCGCGTCGTCATCATGGATCGACGCGGAGTAGGTCTCTCCGATCGACTCTCTCCGGCGGATCTGCCCCCGGCGGAAGTGCTGGCGGAGGATCTCGGAGTGGTCATGGATGCTGCTGGCGCGACCAGGCCACTGCTCTTTGGTTATGCGGAGGGTGGACAGATCTCCTCGCTGTTCGCGGCGCTCCACCCGGAGCGAATTTCCGCCCTCATTGTCTACGCGACGTGGACACACGTCTCCGACGAGGACAAGAAGGAATGGGAGCACTACATCGATTGGGCGACATCGCGTTGGGGCGCGACGGAGGTCGCGGTGTTCGATGTCCGCGATATGGTGCCGAGCTGGGCAGACGATCCCTCGATGGTTGATTGGGTTGGACGTGTGCAGCGCTCCGCGCTCAGCCCGGGAGCCATCAGTCCGCTCCTTCGGCTCAGCATTTCATTAGACGTGCGCAGCGTTCTGCCGACAATCGGTGTGCCAACCCTGGTCATGCATCGCGAACGCGATAGCAGCGTGGACGTCGAGACGTTGGCTGACGTCGCAGCTTTGATACCCGATGCGCAGCACGTTGTGCTTCCGGGATCGGACCACTGGATTTACGCCGAGCCGCAGGAACCAATGTTCGAGGCGATCGGGCCATTCATCGACGGCCTGACTGGCGTCCATCGGCAGCCGGCGCGACGCCTTGCCACTGTGCTGTTCACGGACATCGTTGGCTCGACAGAACGGTCGGCCGAGTTAGGTGACACGGCGTGGAAAGAGACGCTTCAGGCGCACCGCGAAATCGTCCGAGAATCGCTTGCCCGATGGGGCGGTCGGGAGATAAGCACTGCAGGCGATGGATTCTTCGCGACTTTCGACGGCCCGGCAGCCGCCTGCCGGTGCGCGCTCGACATCATGTCTGACCTCGGTGCGACCGGTCTGCAGATCCGAGCTGGTGTGCACACCGGTGAAGTTGAAACCATTGACGGCGAAATTGGTGGTCTTGGCGTCACCATTGGTGCCCGGATCGGGGCGCTTCCCAACGCATCGGAGTTATTTGTCTCTTCCACGGTGAAGGACCTGACGGCTGGGTCGGGCCTCATTTTTGACGACGTGGGCGAACACGCGCTTAAGGGCGTGCCTGATCGCTGGCGCTTGTATCGGGTGGTGCGGTGAGGTGGATATACCCGTAACGCAATACGCGACCACTGCCGATGGCGTGTCCATCGCCTACCAAGTCGTGGGTGACGGTGCGTTGGACATCGTCATGGTCCAGTCTGCTTATGCGGCGAATGCCGACCTGGCGTGGGAATGGTCAGTGTTGAGAGACGGTTATCAACTCCTTGCCGCTCGGGGACGGCTATTGCTTTTTGACCGCCGCGGGTCGGGGCTGTCGGACAGTGTCAGCGGCGAGCATCTGCCGACGCTGGAAGCCCGGATGGAAGACATCAGGGCGGTGATGGACGCCGCCGGGTCGGAGCGAGCCGTGCTGTACGGCCTCGAAGACGGAGCCGCCCATTGCTTTCTGTTCGCCGCCACATACCCGGAGCGGACGCAGGCAGTCATCACCATGGGTGCGTCATGCCGGGCGCTTTGGGCACCGGAAGCACCGTGGGGCTGGACGGAAGAGCGGTGGGCGGAGGAGCTCCGCGATGTCGAGCAGCGTTGGGGGACCATGGAGTTCGTCCAAGACCTCGCCGAGGTGGTCTTTCCCTCCCGAGCTCACGATCAGGTGTTCATCGCCGAGTACGCGCGCATGCTGCGGCATTCGCTGCGCAAGGCTGACGCTTTGGCGGTGAACCGCATGTACAGAGACACCGACGTTCGTCACGTCCTACCAACCATCCAGGCCCCGACGCTGGTCATGCACCTGGCGGGAGACTTGGTCGAACCCATAGAAGAAGGCCATTACATCGCCGAGCGGATTCCCGGTGCCGTTCTTGTCGAGTTGCCGGGCTCGGATCACGAAGTTGTCGGGGACTGTGAGTCCATCGATCGTTTCCTTGCTGATCTAGCTACCGAGGAGGCCGGATTCGACCGTGTGTTGTCGACCGTGCTTTTCACCGACATCGTTGGCTCAACAACCAGGGCTGTGGAGATCGGCGACAGGGCGTGGAAGGACCTACTCCAAGAGCACAACCAGGCGCTGAGGACCATGCTCGCCAGATACCGAGGCAACGAGGTAGACACAGCGGGTGATGGGTTCTTCGGAACTTTCGACGGGCCGGCCAGAGCAGTTCGCTGTGGGCTCGGGATGATCGGCGCGGTTAAGTCTCTCGGGTTAGAGATTCGAGTCGGCGTGCATACCGGCGAGGTCCAGACGATCGACGGGAAGGCGGGTGGCATAGCGGTCGCAATCGGCGCCAGGGTGGCGGGGGCTGCTGGCGCGTCGGAGGTGGTCGTGTCTAGCACCGTGAAGGATCTCGTCGCCGGGTCCGGCCTCGTTTTCGCAGATGCTGGGGAACGGGAGCTCAAGGGTGTGCCCGATCGCTGGCGTCTCTACCGAGTGGTGACGTGAGGTGCACACTCGGCGGTATGAAATCCGATCTCATTGATGTCCGAACCGGCACAGAGGAAACAGTTGCAGATATCACTGCGGCGTGTGAGCGGTATGTGCTCGCGTTGGGGGATGGCTTGTTGCACCTGTTCGTCCCCCACGCCACAGCCGGTATCGCCGTCCTCGAAACCGGAGCTGGTAGTGATGTCGACCTACTGGCCGCATTGCGCGACGTGTTACCGGCAGACGATCGCTGGGCGCATCGCCACGGCAGTGAGGGACACGGTCGCTCGCATGTGCTGCCCGCCTTCATCCCGCCCTATGCCACCATCCCCGTGATGGCTGGACGCATTGCTCTCGGCCAGTGGCAAAGCATCTGCCTAGTCGACCTCAACGTCGACAACCCCGTGCGACAGGTCCGCCTTACGTTCCAGCCGCTTGGCTCCTAACGTCCGATCGCACTGGCAGCGGAGACCGTTCCCTGCAAGCCAGAACGGTCGAGCTTGAAGAGCGGGTTGGGTGGATTGCCTTCGACCACGTCAGCCACCACAGGGCCGAGTGCAGGTCCAAACTTGAAGGCGTGTCCCGAGCACCCACACGCTAGAACGAGCGAGCCAACTCGGTCGATCACAAAGTCGGAGTCAGGAGTGAGCGTCCACGGGTGGCGTTGGCTGTAAGCCACCCGTTGCGGGGCGCCTCCCAGGTGTTCGCGCGCCCAACCTAGGAGACGCGCTTCCTCTGCGACGTCAGCCGACCACTCCTCGGTATCTGAATGCCAGCCTTCCGCTCCAGCATCGAAAGCGAGTTTGTAGCCGATGCCCGGGACCGGATGGCCATAGACCCCCACACCTCCGGGCTCTGGCCAGTCGGCGATACCCGGCCGATCGACCATGGTTGGGGCGTCGAGAAACGTCACCTGTGCGATGGCAGGGGCTAACGGCAACGAGATCCCTAGCGGTAGGAGAAGACCGCCAGTCCACGGACCAGCCGCGATGATGACGCAGTCGGCTTGGACGGTGTGCTCAGTAGTGCGCACAACTGCCGGCTCGCCGGGCTCGATGGCGAGGACCCGCTCCGGCATCAGCATTCGTACGCCCGCATCAGCCGCGGCCAGACGGAGTGCTTCCATGCCTTCGGCCGCCATCACCGTGCCCGCCTGCTGCTGGAAAAGGCCATTGCGTCCGTCCGACAGCTCGGGCATGACGCGCCGCAGCTCAGCAGCGGTACGGCGCTCAAGCGTCGCACCGGCGGTCGCCGAAGACTCGACAAGTGCGTCCAGGACAGGCTCGGGACCGAAATCAACTTGGCCTGTCAGCTGCAAGATGGTGCGCCCGCTAGCACGTTCAAGGGCGGCCCAACGTGCCAACGCGTCGCGGGCAAGCTCGACGTAGAAGGGCTCGCTGTACGCGACCCGAATGCTTCTCGAGGCGCCGGTTGAAGAGGTTGCCGGATGCCCTGATCCAAAGCGATCGATGACTATTACGGCTCGGCCACGCCGGGCGAGTTCCAGAGCTGTTGCGAGTCCGAAAACCCCTCCGCCCACCACGACATCATCAGTCCGCAGGTGGTTCATCACACCAGCGTATTTCGTACTGGCTCGTAAGTGAGGAAGACAAGGCCGTCACCGACGGTCTTGCTGCCGACGAGGCGCAGCGGTTTCTTCGCGCTGACCTCACTGAACAGACGCTTGCCGGCCCCCACTACGACTGGAAAGACGAACAGCCGCAGCTCATCGACTAGGTCGTTGTCGAGCAGCGTGCGCACGAGTTGGTAGCTGGCATAGACGACGATGTCTCCGTCGAGCGCCTGCTTCAGCTTTGAGACTTCGTCCACGACGTCTCCATTCAAAACCGTCGCGTTACTCCAGCGCGGATGTTGGAGGGTCGACGACACGATGTACTTCGGCAGGTTGTTCAACTTGTCGGCCCACTCGCCAGTCCGGGATTCCCAGCGCGTGGCAAACCATTCATCGCTCCGCCGACCCAGCAGCAACGCCTCGGTGCGCAGCGCCTCTTCGAACTCGACCTTGCCCCACGCTTCGAGGTTCCTACTCCCGGCCTCGGTGAACCAGCCACCCAGGCTGAAGCCCTCCGTACCGTCGGGGTCCTCGACCACGCCGTCGAGCGAGACGTTCGTGCTGATCACAATTTTTCCCATGTAGGTCCTCCTTCGTGGCCACCCTTCCAAACTTTTCTTCGGTTCACCCCCGTTAGGTTGAGTGTTAGACGAGATTGAGGGACGAGGACACACTCGATGGCGCACGACTTCGACGAGCAGTATTGGCAGAAACACTGGCACGAGGCACCCAACACAGAACCCGGAGCCGGGAGCGCGAGCGAGCCGAACCCGTACCTTGTGCGCGAGATTGGCAGCCTCTCCCCGGGCACGGCGTTGGACGCTGGATGCGGTGAAGGTAGTGAGGCGATCTGGCTAGCCTCCCGCGGCTGGCAGGTAATGGCCGTGGACATCTCCGCCGATGCGATCGCGCGCGCCTCCGACCGGGCCGCCGCACGCATCGCCGAGGACGGTCTTCCGCGGGACCTGCAGTGGCTCAGGGCAGACCTGACCGTCTGGGACCCCGGCACGCAGTTCGACCTGGTGACGACGCACTATGCCCATCCGTCCACGTCGCAGCTGGCGTTCTACGAACGGCTGTCCGGATGGGTAGCGGTTGGCGGCACCCTGTTCATCGTCGGCCACCTGCACACCGCGGGGCACGGGCATGACCCACCCGAAGAGGCGTCGGTCACCCTCACTGACATCACCGCGGGCCTCGACTCGGACAGGTGGGAGTTCGTCACCGCCGAAGAGCACGTCCGGACCTTCACGGCCCCCGGTGGCGACGACGTTTCCCTGCACGACGTCGTGGTGAGCGCGACCCGCCTCGCGTGAACGCGTACTTCCGCCGGAGCATTGGGATTCCCCATGACTGGCGGACTCAAGATTTCCGATCGCACATGACGATGTAGCAGCGACTCGAACATCAACAGTGATCCGTTCGTTTTAGACCGCACCGGCTGAAAGCTAGGTTCGGCGTTAGCCACGGTGCTCTCGCGTGGTTCACGGCTCGATCCCCCGGCGGCCACCCGTTCAAACGCTTGCTAGCTGACGGGGTCGGTGACCGTCCCGAACAGCTTGCTGGGCAACGGAATGTCGCTGCCGCGTGATTGTTGCAGAGTGACGGTCTCAGTCCCCTCTGTCGCATCGTCGGCTCGGATAGGTAGTACGAACTCGGCGGTGAGCCTTCGCGGTCGTATGTATGTAGAAAGATTGAGACGGGTCTCGGAGAGTTTGGTGTCGTCGGGGTAAGAGTTGAGGTTGTAGTGACGCCGGAACCGCTTGGGAAGGTCGGACACTGTCAGTTCATTGTCACCGGAGGCGACTGGCTTTACTCGCCACCAATTGGACTTGTCGCTTCGGTGGTCGAGTTGCACAACCCAACGGAGCGCCGTTCCCTCAGTCGCAACTTGCACAGGTGCGTCGATCGTCACGTTTGGCGCAGGGTCGTCGTCGATCGTGGTGACGGTGGCCGAGTAGTCCCCCGTGATGATCCCCGACAGGGCTTTGACGGTCAGGCCCGACCGGAGTCGGTAGTCATCGCGCGCATCACCGGATACCGGGAACGGGACCGTGACTTTCGTCTGCCCTGGGCGGATGCGAATGACAGACTCGATGGAGCCTGAGTGGCGTCCGTAGCTCGAAGTCTCAACGTAGAGCCGCTCTCCGCCTACGATTTGGCCAGAGAGGTCCAGCGTGATGTCCTCGAAGTGCTTTCCGCCATCACCCTCATTGACGGTGACGTCACTCACGTCGACACGGGGCAGCGTCGGGCGAGTGGCGTCGGAGATGCCGGGAGCGCGACCGTTCGCGTCAAGCACCACGACACGGCCTTGCCTAGAAGCGCCGACGAACCGGATCCACTCGACGTCAGAGAAGTCCATGGCTGATTGTTCGGGGAGCGGAACGCGTAGCGTTTGCGCCCACAGCTTCGATAGCCCGCGCTCACCGGGAAGTGCGTAGAGAGTTTGGCCGCCAAGGCGCGCAACGTGGCCGCTTCCATCGCCAATGACGACGTCCAGTTTGGCTCGTCCGCTGCCTGGATGGAGTGCAACCCTGAGGTCGAGCGACGAGGACTGCGTGAGGTCGACGGGTGAGGGTAGCTGAGTTGTGACGCGAGCCCCCGGCTGTCGCCAGCGCATGCGCAGCGCGCTACTAGGCGGCGCGTCATATGCGCCGTACATGGGGAGGAAGTTCGGTTGCGACCACACGCTCATTCCGGGCGCGCACGTCGGTTGCCCTTTCGATACCTGATAGCCACGGCAGACGAGAGCCAACGCATCGACACTATGTATCTGTGTGTGAGGACGAAACGTCAGGAGTGGCGTGCGGTTGGCACCAAGCGCCGTAACTTTCGTTTCGGCATCACCGATCGAGGCTGGTCGTACGTCCGATCCGTCGATGAGCGCGAGTGCATCAGGATCATCTTTGATGAAGGCTCGCGCAGCGCTCGCGATGTATACGGCGCCAACATTTCGCTGGTCCTCAGGAGTGAGCCTGGTCGGAGACTTCTTACCGCAGTACCCGTCCCGTCCTCCCCAGTCGTCCCATGCAGGGGCTGCAGATTCCCCAGGCGTCCACTCTTTGTTGAAGTAGTTGTGGTTTGCGCCCATGACCAGCACTGAAGTCCGCAGTGCCGGATCTGGCGTAGAGCCGAAGAGGTCGCGAGCTTGGTCGACGTACTGCTGACCCTGAAGGTCCGACACGTCGCCGTCGCAAAATGGCAACAGCACCTCGGTGTCGACGCCAGGCGCGGTTTGTCGGCCAAAGGCGGTCGGACCAATCAGCACCTGGCTGTCGATGCGCCACGGATCACTCGTGCTGGAGTCGACGGCAGCCCGGTTGACTCCTTCTCCGCCGCGGGAGTGACCGACGAGCATGACGCGGTCGAGGTCGATGTGACCCACCAGTGCGGAGCCGAAGGGCTCGCCGCCGACCGTGTTCCACTGGTCGAACAAGTCGAGATGGTGACGCACCAGCTCGGACCGAGCTTCGGCACCACCATCGCTTGCCTGGTAGTCCTGTCCGTTGATGCCATTCGCCGAGATGGAAACGGTCACGTAACCCTGGCTGGCCAGCAGCTGTTGGGCGTCGAGGTAGCCCCGGTAACTGGGGATGGGTTGCCAGTTCTCGGGACACGGCCATTCGCCCGACGAACGTCCGTCCGGACCGCCGCGGTAGCACGTGCTGTGCCGGCCATGGAGGAATAGCACCAACGGCCTTGGTCCAGCCGCCTGCGTCGGCCGCACGACCACACCCTGAACCTCAACGTCATATGGCAGCCCCGGGACCTGTACTCCCGGGAGGGAGTACTCAGTGGTGGTGGTCTCGAAACGTCCCGGCTGCCCGGGGTCGATGGTGGAGAGCCGCGTATTGGAGGTTCCGGCCGAAGTCTTTGTCGCG
>DATKIY010000158.1:0-8988 GCA_035543875.1 Actinomycetes bacterium
CATGTCGATCCCGTTGTCCCTCCTACCCTAGGTCCGATGAGTACTGACCACTTGTTGACCCTCGACGCCCCGGTAACCACCGAAGACGTCGACCGGTTCCTGCCACACCTGCAGCGAGCGCTGGCGGGCACCGGGCCAGCAGTGCACGCGAGTTCTAGCAACGGCTCGAACCCGGCCGCACTCCAGCCGGGAAGTGCAACTCCCCTTGCTCCGTCAGACTTCGACGGCATCGCCCTCCTGGTGTCCACATCAGGATCGACAGGAGCTCCCAAACTCGCGATGCTTTCTCGCGACGCTGTCATGGCGTCGGTTAACGCCACCCACAGCGCACTCGGTGGCGCAGGACGCTGGCTGCTCATGGTGCCGACGTCACACGTAGCTGGCATTCAGGTATTGAGCCGGTCGGTGGTCGCGGGATATCCCCCCGTCGTGCTCGACCTGTCGGCGGGATTTCGCCCCACAGCATTTGTCGAGGCAGTCGGCCGGCTGCTTGACGACATCGGACCCGAGCCGAGGTACACCTCGCTCGTGCCGACGCAACTGCGTCGAATTCTCGATGCAGGGGGCGCAGCAGTCGCCGGCCTCATGGCGCTGGATGCCGTACTTCTCGGCGGATCCGCCGCAGCACCGAGGCTGCTCGATCGCGCGCATGGCGCTGGCATCACCATCGTGCAGTCGTACGGGATGACAGAAACCTGCGCAGGCTGCGTCTACGACGGCGTGCCACTGGAAGGCGTCGACGTAAAACTAGGAGAAGCGGGACGCATCCAGATTTCTGGCCCGATGGTTTTCTCCGGCTATCTGGGCGAGCCAGAGCTGACCCAAGAAGCAATCGTCGGGGGTTCACTCATGACCAACGACATCGGCAGATTCGACGAACGCGGTCGGCTGCTGGTTTTGGGCAGGCTCGACGACGTCGTCGTCACCGGTGGACTGAACGTTTCCTGCAGCGCCGTTGAGTTGGTCCTGGCCGAGCACCCAAGCATCCGCGAGGTCGTTGTGGTCGGGATACCCGACGACGAGTGGGGACAGCGACTGGTCGCGGTTGCGACCGCCGAGAAGTCGTTGACGCTCGCCGACCTAAAAACGTATGCGCTGGGACGGCTCGATCGCCACGAGCTGCCCCGGGAGCTCGTGCTGGTTCCAAAACTCCCCTGGTTAGCTGCGGGCAAGCCCGACCGGGCAGCGGTCCGCAGCCTGGTCCAGCAGTAAGGTCTTCGTCATGGCCACCGCCGCGCAGTGGTGGCAAGGCGCCCGACCACGAACGCTCCCAGCGGCGCTCGCGCCCGTTGCAGCCGGATCCGGCGTCGCCGCCTTCTACGACTCGTTTGACGGGATAAGGGCCGTGCTCGCGTTGGCGGTTGCGTTGAGCTTTCAAGTGGGCGTCAACTATGCAAACGACTACAGCGACGGCATCCGAGGTACCGATGATGTGCGTGTTGGTCCCTTACGTCTCACCGCGTCCGGTCTAGCCGATCCCGAATCGGTTAAGCGTGCCGCCTTCGCATGTTTCGCCGTCGGCTCCTTGTGCGGGCTAGTGCTTGTCGCACTGACTGGCCAGTGGTGGCTCATCGCCGTTGGACTCGCGTCGGTGCTGGCTGCCTGGTTCTACACGGGCGGGCGCGTCCCCTACGGCTATCGCGGACTTGGCGAGGTGATGGTCTTCCTGTTCTTTGGCGTCGTCGCAACGGTTGGAACGTCCTACGTTCAGACCTTGACGTTTACCGCCTTGGCCTGGACTACATCCGCTGGAGTTGGCGCACTGGCGTGCGCGTTGCTTGTGGTCAACAACCTGCGTGACATCCCCACCGACACCGCTGTCGGAAAACGAACGCTCGCGGTTCGTCTCGGCGACACCAGAACCCGGGTGCTCTACGTCGCCCTCGTCACCATCGCCCTGATCGTCACGGTGCTCCTCTCGGCCCTCTGGACTGAATGGGCGCTGATCTCACTCGTGGCGTTCATCCCGGCGGTTCCTCCCGTCGGCGCCGTCGCTCAGGGCAAAACCGGTCGGGATCTGATCCCCGTGCTCGTGGCAACCGGCCAAACTCAACTGCTGTACGGAGTGCTGCTCGGGCTCGGCTTGGCGCTCACCGGGGTATGACCGGGACCTGATCGCACCGCGAGACCTGTGACAGAATAGAACATCAATGTTCCATTCTGAACAGGAGTGACCCATGTCGCGCCCGGACCGCACACGCCGAAACCTGCTGGATGCCGCCACTTTGGTGCTCAGTAAGGACTCTGGCGCATCGCTGGCGGAGGTCGCGACGGTCGCGGGCGTGGGCCGAACAACGCTGCATCGGTACTTCGCCACCCGCGAGGACCTCGTGCGCGCGCTCGTCGTCGATGCCCTCGACCGGGTCGCGGCCGCCATCGCCGACGCCGAGCCCGGCCAGGGGTCAGCGATCGATGCGCTACAGCGGATTGCCGACGCGGTAATTCCGCAAGGTCCCAGTCTCCGGTTTCTTGCATCTGACCCGTCGCCCTACTCCGCGCCTGACATCTTGCGTCGTTGGTATGACGCACTGGAACCGGTGGCCGACGCAGTACGGCGCGGGCAGCGGGACGGGTCAATCCGCCCCGAGCTCCCCGTCGCCTGGGTTGTCGACGCCTACGCCGGCGCGATCCTCACCGCGTGGGACTCGGTGGATGAGGGCCGACTGGCTCGCCAGGACGCTCCACGCCTGGTCATGAGCACTGTGCTGTTCGGTGTCGCGCAGCAACCAGGGCTGACCTCATGACGCGCGCGAGACTTTTGCCCTTCGTCGCGCTCGAAGGAGCGACGCTGCTGTCTGGGCTTGGCAACGGCGTCGCCATGGTTGCCGTTCCTTGGTTGGTGCTCGACCTCACCGGAAGTCCAGGAGCGGCTGGAGTCGTTGCCGGCGTCACCGCACTCCCGTTGCTGTTGTCGTCCCTATTTTCCGGCACCTTGGTCGACCGGCTCGGCCGTCGACGCACCTCGGTCATCTCCGACCTGTTTTCCGCTGCCTCGGTAGCCGCGATCCCGCTGGTGGCGCTCGCTGGGAAACTCACGTTCGGCTGGGTGCTGGTTCTAGCCGCGCTTGGCGCCGTCTTCGATCCGGCTGGAGTGACCGCGCGAGAAGCGATGTTGACCGGAGTCGCTAAGGCAACCGGAATGCGTCTCGAACAAGTCAACGGTCTACACGAAGCCATCTGGGGCGCAGCGTTTGTCATCGGCCCGGTGGTTGGAACGTTCATCATCGCCGCGGTCGGGGCTGTGGACGCCATGTGGGTCATGTTCGCGGGATTCCTGGCATCTGCGGCATTGCTAGCACTGGTGCACGTCCCGGGTGCTGGACGACCCGAAGCTCACTTGCAGCCAGCCTTTTGGTCGGGAACCGCCGACGGCTTGCGGCTCGTCTTCCAAGACCCCGTCCTTCGGACTGTGACTTTGCTTTCCACTGGAGTGGTCGCGTTGGCCTATCCCGTTCTTGGTGTCGTGCTTCCCGTTATCTACCAAGCGATCGACGAACCCAAAGAGCTCGGAACAGTCCTGATGGCATTTAGTCTTGGCGGAATTGCTGGCGCCTTGACGTACAGCAAGTTCGGTCACCGCAGTCACCCACGACTTGCCTTCCTACTGTCGATGGTCGGGGCTTCCGGAACACTGCTTGCATTCGCCATCTCACCCACGTTCGGCGTCATGGTGGTGGCATCAGTCATTGGTGGAACCTTGGTTGGTCCAATGAACCCGGTCATCAACCTCGCGCTGCAACGTCGAACGACTGAACAAATGCGTGGGCGCGCGATGGGAGTGGTCGTGGCACTTGCCTTTGGTGCCTACCCACTCGGGTACTTGCTCGCCGGTGGACTAGTCGAACTCATCGGTACGGACGGTGCGTTGTGGTTCTTTGCTCTCGCAGCGATCGCGCTAACGGGCTTGGCACTCACCGCTGGCTCGCTGCGGCGGCTGGATGAACAACCGCAGCTGGCGGGTTCAGCTGCGGCCGTCGTCCCCTGACGGTTCAGGCGTCTGCGCCGCGCGGTTCGCCTCATCCCACTCGTCCTCAGACTGCGCTCGCTCAGCAGCCCGAGCGCGCATACGTTCGCCGCGCGTACTGATCGAGTCTGACAACGCCTCGCGATAGCTGCTGAGGATGAAGATGCTGGCAATGCTCGAACCAAGAGCCGCGAGAAGCAACGCCCACACCAAATCGAGACCAAAGACCATGAGCACAGCGAACGGAACGACGAACAGCACGAGCCGTAGCGCGGTGTAGACAAGCAGGGGATGTCGAGACGTCACTGTCCTATTGTGCCTCTGACTTGTGTCTCCGACCTACTGCGCCTCTGACTCCGGAGGTAACGCCGCCCTACCCTCGAATCGGGTCGACAAGACCACGGTGGTGTGAGTCCGCGAGACCCCAGGGATGCTGCGCAGCCGACCCAAGGTCTTTTCCAACGCATCGATGTCGGTCACCCTGACCTTCAGAATGAACGACTCGTCACCTGCCACGAACCAGCAGTCTTCGATCTCCTCTAGCTCGGGCAGCCGGTCACTGATCTCGTCTTGATCACCATCGTCGGCTTGCTCGATTCCCACGATCGCGACTACGCCCAGTCCCAGGGCAGCTGGGGCTACTGCCGCGTGATAGCCGGTGATCACGCCCAGCTGCTCCAAGCGCTTGACCCGATCGGCGACGCTCGGTCCGGACAGGCTGACCAGCCGCGCGAGGTCGGCGTAGGGAATACGAGCGTTGGCTCGGAGCGCTGTAATGATCGTTCGATCCACGGCATCCAGTTGTTGATCACGCCGCCGGGTCGCACGGGTCGTCGACGGCTGGTCAGGTCCTGTTTCCAAGGCGTTCATCCGCTCTATGACTCATATTCATTGGACAACTACCGCAGTATGCCTTAGTATCTAAGTTATCGGAGCCAAAATGGCTCAGATACACAACAAACAGTAGTACCTATTAAAAGAAAGACGGAGTTGAAATCATGTTTCCCTCGCTCGAGATCGCGCGCGCGCACGTTCGCTTGCTTGAACTCGAAGCCGAACGGCTACGGGTTCGCGCTGAAAACCCGGCCACCAATCGACGCTTGCGGTCGTTTTTGAGCCGGCGCTCGCACTAGTTGCAGCAAGCCGACCGACCATTGAAAGCCGTCAACTAATCACCTACAACTGCCTATAACCAACCAATAACCGTACGTCTCTCCTGCGCGGCCACCCCCTCACTTGGGCCGCCGGAGAGTCGCTCGGGGTCCCTCCTCGAGACGTCGACACCCCCACCCTGCGCTCAGCACCGACTGAACGCAGAGCGTTGGGGGTGTCGTCGTTTTCACCCGGGGTTACGCTGGATGAAGCCGCATGCATCCGCGCGGTGCCGCAGGTTCCAGAAAGTTCCAGCAAGTCCGGCAACTAGGTCGACCAACGGAGGTGGGGGAATGCTCAAGGTCATCCTCACCCTGGCAATCCTCGGCCTAGCGATCTACCTCATCGTCCGGCTGGTTCAGGGCAGAGGCGACGCTGGGCAGGCTGCCCGTCCTCGCGCACCGAAGCCAGGACCCGTAGCACCAGACGATGATCCTGGATTCTTGCGCGACCTCGACGACCAACTCTGGCGCGAGCGCAAGGACAAGCCAGGCACAGACGGAGCGGCTGGTACCCCCCAGTAGTCATGGCAGTAGTCACGCAGAAAGTTGACGTACCCTGATCGTTCACCGCGTCCCGATGGGTCGCCTGCTGGACGCGAGGTATCAGTGACGCCCGACCCGTCTGATGATCTGTTCTCTCGCATCAATGACTTCGCACGGGCAACACCGTGGCTGCACTGGCCGGTTACGGAGTGGGCCAAGTACGGAATTGTGGTGTTCGCAGCTCTGTTGGTCGTCGGTTGGTGGATCGCGCGATCACGGGACGCACGCACCATGGCAGCTGCACTGATCGCGCCAATTTCCACGGTCGTAGCCGTCGCCGTCAACCAGCCGATCATCAAGGCTTTCGACCACCCGCGACCATACGTACTGCATCCGGCGGCACTCGTGCTTGTGACGAAGTCAGCCGACCCATCGTTTCCCAGTGATCACGCGACCATGGCTGGAGCCGTTGCCGCCGGGCTGCTTCTCGTGAGCTGGCGGCTCGGGCTGGTCGCCGTCGCGTGCGCTTTCGTCATGGCCTGCGCTCGCGTTTACGTTGGCGCCCACTACCCGGTCGATGTGGTTGCCGGGCTCGCGCTTGGCGCGCTCGTCGCACTTGGATGCTGGCTGCTGTTGCGAGTGCCAGTCACGCGACTGGTTGAAAGCCTTCGAGCGGGACGGCTTGGTCCACTCGTATCAGACGCCGCCGTATGAGTGCAGACCGAAGAAGAAGATGTTCACGCCGATATAGCTGAACAAGAACGCACCAAACCCAACCAACGCGATGATCGCCGCTGGCCGCCCTCGCCACCCTGCAGTTGCGCGGGCGTGGAGGTAGGCGGCGTAAATGACCAAGGTGATGAAAGCCCACGTCTCCTTGGGATCCCAGCCCCAGTAGCGCCCCCACGCACCTTCGGCCCAGATAGCTCCTGCCACGATCGCGAAGAACCAAAGCGGGAAGGCGAATGCAATGGTCTGGTACGCCGTCCGGTCGAGCATCTTGCTGCTTGGCAACCGCGCGCCAAACGAATCGAGCGTGCCCATGCGCTCGTTGGTCGCCCCCGTGGCTACCCGTCGTTCATAACGCTCGGCAAACAAGTACAACAATGAGGCGACCGAGCCGACCGTAAAGATGCCGCTGGCGATGATGGCGGCCGTCACATGGATCCACAGCCAGTAGGACTTGAGGGCAGGCACCAGTTGAGCAGCCTCGGTGTAGAGAACCACCACGGCAACCCCGAGGATCAGCAGCGCAGCTAACACGACAACCAGCCCGAGCTCGCGGATCTCCGGGCGCCGCCGAACCAGCAGCAACCACACACCCATGGCGGCGGTGGCACCCGCGAGCGAAAACTCGTACATGTTGCCCCACGGCGGCCGGCCGGCCGATATCCCGCGAGTGATGACAGCCGCAGCCATCAGCAGGAACGCCAACGTGCTGAGGGATACACCGACCCGAGCCCACCGGTCGTCGACGGTGTCAACCGGGTCCGGCGAAGGATCTTCAGGTGGTCGGTCAATCACGTCGACCGACGTGCGTCGTTCTTCTGTTCCTGCTGACCCTGCCTGCACTGCAACCTTCAGAGCCCGGCGGTGTCGCTCGGCCATCGCCGCTCGCCGTCGACCAGAACCAACCGCAAGGTCGGCTGCGAACGCAAGCAAGGCCAGGGCAAGAACAAACATCGCGCCGTAGACGAGCAGGTTGCTGGTCTGCGCCAACGTCGTATTGTTCACGGCTATCCCTCTCCTGCTGGCTGAGTTGGAGCTTGTGCGAGCGTGCGTGCTAGCACGTCGTCAACCTCTCCAGCCAGCGCGACTGCTTCGGTGCGAGCCAGCCCAGCCACCTCGACGAGGGTACGACCCTCGCTCCCGGATGTAACTCTGACCCAGATTCGTCGACGTTTGATGATCAGCGAAGCCATGATCCCCGTGATGGCGCCGACCGCTCCCAGCAGGCTGACAAAACGACCTGGGTCGTGAGCGATCTGGAAGTTCCCGAACTCAGCGAGCCCGTCAAAGGTGATCGAACCTCGGCCACCAGGAAGGTTCCAGGTCTGCCCCTCGCGCAGGTCCTTCAGCCCAATCTGCTTCATCTGCGTGGTGTCGAGCTCATAGACGTTCTGCGGAACGCCCGAGTCGAGACCGAGGTCACCCGCCCACGCACCGATGTATACGCGTGGGTCGTTCTGCTCCGGGAACGTCGAGACTGGACCGGTCGTCGGATCGACCTGCTTGGGAGCGGTCGGGGTCACGGTGACGTTGAATCCCAGCTGTTCAGGCTGCGCATCGGGCACCTTCACCGCTGTCTTCGACGTGAAGGCCGGGTCCTGGGGCAGCGCGGCAATTGCGCCTTGGAAGACCACATTGCCGTCGCCGTCACGCACGGTGAACCGCGGCGCATAACCGTGGCCGAGCAGATAGATCTTGGTGCCGTCCACGACCAGTGGTTCGTTGACCTTGATAGTCGTCGACACGTCCGCGCTGCCGGGCGCATCACGGTAGGTGACGTCGGCAAGGTAGTTAGACGGTTGCCCGAGCCGGGGACCGGAATCTATGAACGTGGCGTCGAAAGAGTCGAGGGTGAACGAGAACGGGGCCAGCATTGAGGGATCAAACCTGCGCCCCGGTGTGAAGTCGTCGTACTGCGTGAGCAGGTTAGAGAAACCTTCGTCTTCGATGACGACGACCGTGCCGCGATAGCCAAGCAGCGCACCCCAGCTCACGCCGACCAGGATCACCAACAGCGAAACGTGGAAGACCAGGTTCCCGAACTCGTGCAGGTAACCCTTCTCAGCTGCGACTGAGTCTGTGGACTTCGTGCTATCGACGCGGAACCCGCTGTCACGCAACGTTGCCGCAGCTGCGTCAAGTAGCTCCTGCTGCGACCGTGGTGACTCGGTTTCTCGATAAACTGGCAGGCGAGCCAGGTTGCGCGGCGTTGCCGGCGGCTTGGCGCGCGATGCCTTGGCGTAGTGGACGCAGCGCGGCAGGATGCAACCCGCCAGCGACACCATGAGCAACAGGTAGATCGCGGCAAACCAAGGGGCGGCGTACACGTCAAACAGCGACAGGTCGTCGAGGATGGGTGCAAGTGTTGGGTGTGACTGGAAGTACTCGCCGACGCGCAGCGGCGCAACTCCGCGCTGCGGGAAGACTGAGCCGGGTATTGCGGCCACGGCCAACATGAACAGGAGGAACAGCGCAGTGCGCATGGAGGTGAGCTGTCGCCATGCCCAACGCAACGCACCAAGGAACCCGAGCGAAGGAGGACGTACCGGCTCATCTGTCTTGAGTGGGTCAATCACGTCAGTGGGCACTAGAACCCCACGCCAAAGTTCGCCGACCACACGCTGAGCTGGATAGATATCTCATGCCAGGCGCCAGTGA
>DATKIY010000159.1:0-3105 GCA_035543875.1 Actinomycetes bacterium
GCTGGCGGTAGTCCAACCACCGACTCATAGGCGGCCAACGGGAGCAAAACGATGACCGCCAAATTGACGCCCGCGAGACGACCATCTGCAACGGCAGGGAGCGCAGCGACAAGGCACCCGAGCACCGCAACTCCGGCGAGCATGACGCCAAAACCGGAGCCGATACCCGTCGTCCATGCCGTCCGCCGCGCGAGTCGAGTCAGCAGCCTGTCGGTGCCATCGGTCTCGGCAAGCGCTGAGGCGGCCGCGCCACATGCCAGCAGGTCGGGAGCGTCATTCAACAACGTGCGGACTTCCGCCGACAATTCACCTCGGACGTGGGCGGTCTGTTGCTCAGCCCTGGCACCGGTTGCTGTAGTCACCCAGGGCACGACTGTTGCGCCCGCAAGGAGCGTTAGCAACAAGACGACACCTGCTGCCGGCAGTAACCACCACGTCACGATGACCGACAGTCCGCCTGCCAAAACGGCGACCCCCGCGGGAAGCACAACGCGCAACGCGAGGTCCTGCGCAGCATCGACATCAGCGACCATACGTGTCAGCAGGTCACCGCTTCGAAAACCCCCTAGCCCCTGTGGCGCCAACGCTTCTAGTCGGCGCCACACAGTCACGCGCAGGTCGGTCAGCGCACGGAAGGCGGCGTCGTGCGACACGATCCGCTCTGCGTAACGGAAGACGCCACGACCGATGCCAAACGCGCGAACCGTCACGATGGCAACCTCGAGAGTGAGCACTGGCGGCATCTGCGATGCACGCGAGATAAGCCATCCACTGACGGCAAGCAACCCGATCGCGCAGATCGTGGCGAGCGCCCCCAACAGCACAGCGCAGGTCAGTTCACCGCGTACCACACGCAGGGACGCGAGGATTCTCCGTAGTGGTGGTTTCGCCATGGTGAGGTTGGCAGCAGTCATGCGCGTTCGTTCCAACTTGGGGTCGTTGAAACCAGCTCGGGCATTTCCGCTGCTTCGTCGTCCGCATTCAGTGGGACCGGGGGCGCGCACTCCGCGAGAACAATGATGTTGTCTGCGGCAGTCAGAACGGCTGGACGATGTGCAACCACCACCACCGTGCGTCCCGCTTGTCTGAGTGCGTCGATAGCCGCCACAACCGCTTGCTCGGTGGTTCCGTCTAGCGACGAGGTCGGCTCGTCGAGGAGCACCAGCGGTGCGTCCTTGCATAGCGCGCGAGCGAGCGCAACCCGTCGGACTTGACCGGCCGACAAGCCGCCTCCTTCTTCGCCGAGAACAGTCAAGAGACCGTTGGGCAACGTCCTCGCGACCTCCTCATCAGTCACGTCGAGGCCGGCGGCCGCCAGCGCTCGTTGCACGTCGTCGTCTGTCGCATGTGGCGCGCCAAGTCGCACGGCATCAGCGATCGTGCCTGAGCCCAGGTGTGGCACCTGCGGTAAGTAGGCGATCTGTGCCCGCCACGCGTCCGGGGCGATGTCATGAAGCGGCGTTGTGGTGCCGTCATGACTTTTGAGGACCACCTGGCCGCTGTCTGGGGTAGCAAACGACATGAGCAGGGTCAACAATGTCGACTTTCCGGCACCGTTCGGACCCGCCAACGCAGTCACCGCGCCTGGGCGGATCGTCAGGGACTGCTCCGCGAATGCAGGAGCCGTGTGTCCTGGGTAGGTAAAGGTCACGTTCTCGACTACGAGTTCGGTCGTCGAGAGGTCGGGGATCTCGTCACGGTCGCCGACCACTGGAAGCGGCGTTTCCAAGATGGCGGTCATCCGCTCGGCCGCGCCGATTCCTTCGGATGCTGAATGGTAGTACTGCCCCACCAGGCGAAGCGGCAGGTATGCCTCGGGCGCAAGGAGTAGGACGGTGAGCCCAGCGGTCAGCGTGAGGTGCCCGGAAACGAGCCGGAGCCCAATGGCAACCGCCACGAGAGCCACAGACAACGTGGCGACCAACTCGAGCACGAGCGCGGACAGGAATGACACACGGAGCACTCCCATTGTGGTCCGGCGGTAGCGGTCACCAATCTCGGCGATCGACGCCGCCTGCGCTTTCGCCCGACCAAACGCTTTCAGCGTGGGCAGCCCTGCCACGACGTCGAGGAAGTGACCTGACAAAAGCGCGATGGCCGACCACTGGCGATCGACCTTCCGCTTGGTGAGACTCCCGATCACGGCCATAAACAGCGGAATCAATGGCAGCGTCACCGCGACCAGCAGTGCCGACACGAGATCCTGTGTCGCAATGGCCGCCACGACACTGATCGGAACGATAACCGCCAACACGATTTGTGGGAGATAGCGTGCGAAGTATCCATCGAGTGCGTCGATACCCCGCGTGCAGAGCATAGTGAGTTCACCCGACCGGGAGCCGGACAACCAGACCGGGCCTAGTTGCAGCGCGTGCGCGAGAACTGCGCGACGTAACTCGGACTTGGCACCAGCTGACGAGGCGTGCGCTGCGCTCTCAGTTGCCGCCGCGAGAAGCGCCCGACATGCGATAACGACGGCGAGGAAGAAAATCGCGCCACGCTCATCCCCCAACGATGCGCCGTGTTGGAAACCAGCAACCACGATCCGCGCCAAGACAAACGCCTGCACGATGACGAAAGCTGCCGTGAGAAACCCGACCAGCACGGCCACAACGACAAACCATCGAGTCGACCGCGAGTGACGCAGCAGTCGCGGGTCGAGGGGTTTCACCGGCGGTCCCCACTTCCCTCGCACACGCTGTCGCTCCGCACTAGGCTCCAAGCGGAAACGATAGGGCTATGTGGAGGCCGCGTGGACATCACCCAGCTTGACCTGTCGAGACTCCAGTTCGCCACGACCACGATCTACCACTTCTTCTTCGTACCGGTCACCATTGGGCTTGCTTTCCTCGTCGCCGTACTTCACACGATGTGGTACCGATCCAACGATCCCAACTTGCGTCGACTCACGCGGTTCTTCGGCAAGTTGCTCGTCATCAATATTGCCATCGGCGTGGTCACCGGACTCGTGCAAGAGTTCGAGTTCGGCATGAACTGGTCGGCCTACTCTCGCTTCGTTGGCGACGTCTTCGGGGCACCGCTGGCCATGGAAGGGCTGGCCGCGTTCTTCCTTGAGTCGACCTTCTTGGGACTCTGGTTGTTTGG
>DATKIY010000160.1:0-11034 GCA_035543875.1 Actinomycetes bacterium
CCCAAACCGGATATGACCCTGACCACGAGTTGGCGCGCGGCGAAGTAGGCAAGGTTGGCGTTCCCGTTGCGCACCTAGGCGACATGCGAATGCTTTTTGACGACATTCCGCTGGCTCAGATGAACACGTCAATGACAATCAATGCGACGGCCATGTGGTTGCTGTCGCTCTACATCGTGACAGCTGAGGAGCAAGGCGTTGACGCAGGCGTGCTCCAGGGGACAACTCAAAACGACATTATCAAGGAGTACCTCTCGCGCGGGACCTACGTATTCCCGCCAGGGCCGTCGCTTCGACTGATCACAGACATGGTGGCCTACACCGTCACTGAGGTGCCGAAGTGGAACCCGACCAACATCTGTAGCTATCACCTGCAAGAAGCCGGCGCCACCACGGTGCAGGAGATCTCCTACGCGCTGAGTACCGCCATCGCTGTACTCGATGCGGTGCGTGATTCCGGCCAGGTCGCGACCGAAGACTTTGGTGAAGTCGTGCAGCGTATTTCCTTCTTCGTCAACGCTGGGGTGCGCTTTGTCGAGGAAGCCTGCAAGATGCGAGCGTTCGTCCAGCTGTGGGACGAGTTGACGGCGCAGCGCTACGGCGTAGCCGATCCCAAGCATCGCCGCTTCCGCTACGGCGTCCAAGTCAACTCGCTCGGGCTTACCGAAGCGCAGCCGGAGAACAACGTCGCGAGAATCATGCTCGAGATGCTCGGTGTGACGTTGTCCAAGGACGCTCGCGCTCGCGCGATCCAGCTACCGGCGTGGAACGAGGCGCTTGGTCTGCCCAGGCCGTGGGACCAACAATGGTCGTTGCGCATGCAGCAGGTACTTGCCTTTGAGTCGGACTTGCTCGAGTACCCAGACTTGCTGAACGGATCCCTGGTGGTCGACGAGAAGGTCGCCGAGCTCGTTGCCGGAGCGCGGCGGGAGATGGAGCAGGTGGAGTCACTCGGTGGTGCGATCGCTTGCATCGAAAGCGGATACATGAAGTCGCAGTTGGTCGGCTCACACGCCGAACGCCGACGACGCATCGAGTCCGGTGAGGAGGTCATTGTGGGTCTCAACACATTCACAACGAGCGAACCAAGCCCGCTCCTCGCCGATCTCGATGAGGCAATCCTGGTCGTAGCCCCTGAGGTGGAGGCTGAAGCGATCGCGAGACTCGAACGGTGGCGGAACGATCGTGATGACCACGAGGTCAAACGTGCGTTGTCAGAACTGACGTCAGCTGCGCAAACTGATACGAACCTCGTGGGACCGTCGCTTGCCTGCGCCCGTGCCGGCGCCACCACCGGCGAATGGGCTGGAGTGCTGCGCGAGGTGTTTGGTGAGTACCGGGCTCCGACCGGCGTCGGAAGTCAGGTCAGCGTAGGAGAACCCGACAGGTCGTTGACCGAGGTGCGACGCGCCGTCGCGAAGACCGGCGAAGCGCTAGGAACCAGGCTGCGCTTCCTGGTGGGGAAGCCCGGGTTGGACGGACACTCCAACGGCGCCGAGCAGATCGCGGTCCGCGCCCGCGACTGCGGGTTTGAGGTCATCTACCAGGGAATTCGACTGACGCCGACGCAGATTGTTGCCGCCGCCGTAGAGGAGGACGTCCACATCGTCGGATTGTCGATTCTGTCTGGATCACACATGGAGCTGGTTCCCGCCGTCGTGGACGGGCTTGCGGCCGCCGGGCTGGATGAGGTGCCCGTCGTGGTGGGTGGGATTGTTCCCGAGAGCGACGCTGCCTATCTCACCTCTCATGGAGTCGCGGCAGTGTTCACACCCAAGGACTACTCCATCAACCAGATCATGGCTCGCGTTGTCGAAGAGATTCGAAAGGCGCATCGCCTGTCTGTTTAGCCTCGCTACCCGTGGCCGTTGGTACTACGACTACTGGACAATGGCGGACTGCACCTGCTCGGCCACAAGGTGGGCTCCAGAGACAACAACCACATCTGGAGGAATCATGAACCGCACCATGTCAGTGGGAATCCTTGCAGTATCAGGGGTCCTCTTGCTCGCCATGGCGACACCTGCCGTTGCGAATGAGAATGACGTCATCAAGCGCGGACAGTGCTCAGGTAACAGCGACTGGAAGCTGAAGGCCAGTCCGCAGAATGGTCGCATCGAGGTCGAGGGTGAGGTTGACTCGAACGTCGGCGGCCAGAACTGGCACTGGCGCATGCTTCACAATGGCAATGTGTCGGCCAGGGGAACTTCCTCGACGGCTGGAGCCAGTGGCTCTTTCGACGTCCGGCGGGTCATGGTCGATGCGGCTGGTTCTGACCGCATCGGGTGGCGCGCGCGAAACGCACAAACCAGCGAAACGTGTCGCGGTAGCCTCGCTTTCTAAGTCCTGCATCCGCAAGGCTTAACAACTACTGCGGGAATCAGACTAGTGAAGTCCACCTCATCGTTGACGCAAACTGCACGACCGGGCTGGAAACGCCCGGTCGTGCAGTTTGTTGCGATGGGTGTTGTCGCGGCTGTAGTGCTCGCCCTCATTACCGGTTGGTTCACGCAGCGTGCGGCGAGAGCCGAAGCGATTCATTCAGCCCAGACAAAGACGGAACTACTAGCGCGGGCGGTTGCAGAACCAGCATTGACTTCGGGTTTGAGCGACGGCGATGCAGCAGCCGTCGACCAGTTCGATCGTTTGATGCTCGATCGTGTGAGCGAGCCGGAGATTCTGCGCATCAAGCTGTGGGATGCGACCGGCCACATCATCTACTCGGACGAACCGCGGTTGATTGGCGACCAGTTTCCGTTCGGCTCCGAAGAGCTGAAAGTGATTAACGAGGGTGGATCCGAGGCGGAGGTCTCCGACCTGTCCAAGTCGGAGAACCGCTACGACCCGCCACTCGGCCAAGTACTTGAGGTCTATACCCGCGTCACAAGTCCAGAAGGTGAACCGTTGCTTTTCGAGCTTTACTACTCGTACGACGACGTCGCTCAACGCACCGACCAACTACTAGGTGCATTTCGGCCGATCACTGTGGCGGGCATTCTCCTGTTCTTGGTGCTTGCCGTTCCCTTGGTCTGGTTGCTGGCCCGTCGTCTCGACGACGCCGCTTCGGATCGAGAGCGGTTACTGCTGGTAGCAGCACAGGCGTCCGACGCCGAACGACGAAGAATCGCTCGCGACCTTCATGACGGGGTCGTTCAGGACTTGGCTGGCACCTCCTTCGCTCTCTCGGCCACTGCACGCGAGGTCTCCGACGGCTCGGAGGTGGAACAGCGGCGTCTTCGGGAGGGCTTGGAGTCTTTGGCGCTGAACGTCCGTCGAAGTCTTCGGTCGCTCCGCTCACTACTGGTTGAGATCTACCCTCCAGACCTCAGCAGTGATGGGCTGCCAGCAGCTCTGGAGGACTTGCTTGCCCCGGTGGTCGCCCAAGGCGTCGACGTCAGCGTTGACGTTGCCGACACGAGTGAACTGCCAGACGAGGTTGTCGCTCTCGTGTGGCGCACTGCACAGGAGTGTGTGCGGAACGCGCTACGCCACGGCCAACCTGACCACCTGACGGTCGCGCTGTCGACCGACCAAACAAGTCAACCCACAGTCCGGCTTGAGGTGTCCGACAATGGACGTGGCTTCGATCCGACGAAACCGCAAGGCGGCGATCATTTCGGCTTGCGTGGTTTGCGTGACCTCGCACTGGAAGCCGGTGGCACGCTGACCGTCACCTCCGCTGTCGGCTCTGGAACTCGGGTCGTGCTTGAGGTGCCGTGGCGATGATCAAAGTTGTATTGGTCGATGACCATGGCATGGTCCGGGCTGGACTCGTCCAACTTCTCGGTGGCGATGATGGCATTGACGTGGTTGGCACAGCCAGCGATGGCGCAGAAGCGGTCACTGTGGTTCAGGCGGAGTTACCCGACGTTGTTCTGATGGACCTGCAAATGCCTGGGACCGACGGTGTCACCGCCACTCGACAAATCCAGCAGGTTGTTCCGACCGCGCAAGTTGTGATCTTGACGTCCTTTTCTGACCGGGACCGCATTGTTGGCGCCTTGGACGCGGGTGCAATTGGCTACTTGCTCAAAGACGCTGAGCCCGAGGAGATTCTCGCGGCCGTCAAAGCCGCAGCGAGGGGTGAGTCGCCGCTGCATCCGCGCGCGGCCCGCGAGCTTCTTGCATCTCGTAGCGACCCAATGTCTGCTGGTGCCGGAGCTGTCGACCTGACGCCACGTGAGGTTGAAGTACTCGGTTTGGTGCGGCGAGGCCTTGCCAACAAGCAGATTGCGCGTCGGCTCGGAATCAGCGAGCGCACGGTGAAGGCACACCTCACATCGTGCTTTCAGCGGATCGGCGTGGCTGACCGTACCCAGGCCGCTCTCTGGGCCGAGCGAAACGGGATCGACTAACCCTGCGGCGGCGGAACGTCGTATGCCGAGCCTCCGCTGCTGCCCGTTGCAGGCGGGGGCGGGGCTGGTGCTGGGGTCGGCGACGGAGCTGGAGCTGGCGGCGGCGGCGTGGCGGCTGGCACTACCGCCGAAGGCGGGAAACCGACCAAGCCGTTGGTCTCCACGTGGGCGTCCACCGCGGCCATCGCATCGCCCACGGCGTCTTGTGAACCACCCTGGCGGTGCTGCGCGTAGTAGGCGGCGCCGAGCAGTGTGAGAAGTCGATCAGTCTCGCGTTTCGCTTGTACCTCGTCCAGCTTGGCCTGCCCCGAGTCGATGCCCTTCTTAGCTTCGTCGAGTGCCTGCTGTGCCGCGGATTTTGCTTTGTCTAGGAATCCAGCCATGTCCCAAACTTACGACACGTTGCAATCGCAGACACGTAAAGCCGCGCTCCACAACACGCGGGTGGGTTCATGGGTGCGACCACAGTTTGGGTTTATGGTCGGGGCAGCAGCGCCCGCAGGGTTCCTTTCGGGAACGGGGAGGGTTGACGGGCTCGGCGCGGGGATGACGTGTATGTCGGTGTCGAAACGCTTGGCCGCAGTCGCTTTAACGTTGGGAATTGCCGTCGCAGGCAGCAGTTCGGTGGCAGTCTTCGCATCAGTTAGCCAGAGTGCGGTAGTCAGTGAGAATCCCAGCGATGTCACCCCAAATATCCAAGATGACAGCAACTACCCGGACGCTGCGATCTATGCTTTCGCGCGATCTGGCGGCACGATGTTCGCTGGGGGTGGCTTCCGGAAAGTCACCAACGCCTCAGGCAGTCATCAGTACACCCGCTTCAATATCGTCTCCTTCGATGCGTCGACCGGCCGAGTCCACTCCTTCGCGCCAAGGTTCAACGGCGCGGTGTGGGCCATCCAGGCCAAGGGTTCCGCGCTGTACGTAGGCGGTGAATTCACCACCGTTAACGGTGCTGCCCATCGTGGGCTCGTCAAGATTGACGCTAAGACAGGAAAGATTCGGTCGCGCTTTAGGCCGAACATTGCCTATGGCAGCGTTACCCAGATTCGGCTGGTAGACGGAAGGCTGATTGTCGGCGGCTCGTTCCCGAAACGTCTGGCTGCTCTGCAGCCCCACACCGGTGCCGACACTGGCTATATCGACGTGCCGATCACTGGGCGGGTTGCTGACAACTCGGGGCCAACCAAGGTGGGCCGGTTCGCGGTTAATCCGGCCGGCACCAGGTTGGCTGCCGTCGGCAACTTCACCTCGGTGGGCGGCAAGGCACGTCGACAGGTCTTCATGCTCCGACTGGGCAACCGTGCTGCGCACGTCAACAAGTGGTACTACGAACCGTTCAACAACACCTGCTCCGCGGCGTCGGCGCCCGTGTACGTGCGTGACGTCGACTTCTCGCCAAACGGCGACTACTTCGTGGTAGTCGCGACTGGTTACATCCCTAACTCCGGGGGTGTCGGACGTGACGTGTGTGATGCATCTGCTCGGTTCGAGACGGACATCTTGTCGCCGGATCGACCAACGTGGATCAACTACACCGGTGGTGACAGCTTGTACTCGGTGTCTGCGACAGGGGCTGCCGTCTACGTCCAGGGGCATCAGCGGTGGCTGGACAACCCGGAAGGTCGCAACAACGCTGGTCCCGGTGCAGTTTCCAGGGAAGGGATTGGAGCCATCGATCCCGACAGCGGACTCGCGCTGCCATGGAACCCGGGCAAGACGCGTGAGGTAGGCGGCAAAGTCTTGTTTGCCGGGTCTAAGGGACTTTGGGTTGGCAGCGACGGTGCGCACTTCGATGGTGAGTACCGATCGTGCATTGCGTTCGCCCCAGTGCCTTGATTGGCGTCGAGCCGCAACGCACCAGCTTCAGCCCGGCAGCGAGATCCGACTAGTCAGCTGCTCTAGTTCCTGCACCACCTCGGCTGCGCATCCCCACGCGAGTGTCCAGCCAGCCCCGCCGTGACCGTAGTTGTGTATGACGTGACCACCACCTGAGCGAGCTTCCGTTTCGAGGCGCACTGCTCGCCGGGTAGGACGTAACCCGGCGACCGTACTGACCACCGTGGCATCGGCCAACGCTGGCACGAGTCGGATCGCGCGTTCGAGGATTCCGGTTGCGTCGAACTCGTTGGGTTGCGTGTCGAAGCTTCCGACGGTCGCGGTGCCGCCGACAACGATGTCACGCGAACGTGGAATGACGTAGACCGGCGTTTCTTCTTCCGTATGGTCCAACAGCCATGCGTCCACTCCCGCGATGGGGGAGATGCGCAGTATCTGACCACGCGCTGGGGTTACCGCATCGTCGTCAGCGATCGATCGAGCGGCCAGCCCGGTGCAGTTGACGACGAGTGCGTCGTCGGGCAGGGAGTTGATTGCTGTGCGCGTGATGGTCCCTCCCAGACCTTCAAGGCGCTTCACTAACCACGGCAGATAGATCGATGGTTCGACAACGGGAAGCCGCATCTGCCAGCCGTCGGCATAGCCGGCTGGCACCTCGCGGAAATGCGCAAAGCCGACCTCCGCGGTCAGTGCGGACATAAACCACGGCTCGCCAGCCTCTGCTCGTAGCTCTAACCCGTCCATCACCCTGATGCCTGCATCTGGGTCGGCGCTCTCAGCGACCAGTGTGCTCAACGTCTGCTTCGCCCAACCCAACACTCGGTCCGGCGGTTGGGCGCTGTAGGGGTACCAGAGTGCTGCAGCGAGCGCCGAGGTTGTCTCCAACGGTAGGTCGCGAGCAAGCACCGCGACGTCGTGGCCGGCCTCCGCGATTCGAATAGCACTGGTGAGGCCGATGATGCCGGCGCCGACGACGACAACCCGAGGTGAGGTCACCGGTCGATCTTGCCGAGATTGGTGGCCCAGCACCACCCCTGCGTCTGTTGCATCTTCTAAAACAGGCGCAGCCTGGGGGCAACGTGTCCTCGCAGAGCGTCGTAGTCGAGGGTGAGGCAGCGAGTAGCGTTGTCCCGATGTCGAGGGTGTTGGTGACTGGGATATCGGGAACCGGCAAGTCGTCGGCGCGCCGAACTTGGCCGACGCGGTTATCGGGCCGTAGACACCGATGATCCAGGCTGGCGCAAGTATTGCGAGTATGAGAACCAGGCGAAGTTCTACGACCGGTTCGAGGCGTCGTCCTACTCAGCGCCCCTGCTGACGTGATCCTTGACCGGATCGCACGCAGAACGACGAACGACTACGGGAAGACTTCACTGGAACGAGCGATGGTCCTGGATGACCTCGCGAGCGTCGAGCCGCTGCTCCGGGCGAACTGCACGCATGAGCTGGATGCCGGCCGACCGTTATCCGAAGTCGTTGCCGACTTGGTCGCGATCGCATCTCTCCCGATGAGGACGCCCTAACCCCATCTTCGAGGGACATTCCGAACACTCGGGTAGCCCAGGTTGTCCTCGTACTAGAACAGTCGCTCATCCACATTGTCGATACCGCGCAGGGCGTCGTAGTCGAGCGTGACGCAGCGAATGCCGCGATCCGTGGCAAGCACTCGCGCCTGAGGCTTGATCTCCTGTGCGGCGAATACGCCTAGCACCGGGTGCAGGTGAGGATCGCGGTTGAGCAACTCGAGCTAACGCGTTAGTTGCTCGACGCCATCGATGTCCCCGCGTCGCTTGATTTCAATGGCAACTGTCGTGCCGTCGGCGTCTCGCGCCAAAATATCGACCGGCCCGATGGCCGTTCCGTACTCGCGTCTGACGAGGGTCCAGCCATCGCCCAACGACTCGATATGAGTGGCAAGCAGAGCCTGCAGGTGCGCCTCGACACCGTCTTTCTGGAGGCCGGGGTCGATGCCGAGTTCGTGTGACGTGTCGTGGAGTACCTCGTCGATCGTGATGACTAATTTGTCACCGGTCTTGGTATGCGCCACCGTCCAGGTTCCGACTCCTTCATCGTCCACGTCAAAGGCAGTTCGGCAAGGCGGGCTCATCCAATTAAGTGGCTTGTACGAGCCGCCGTCGCTGTGAACGAGTACGGAGCCATCGGCCTTGACCAGAATGAGGCGCATCGCCGTAGGGAGATGCGCGGTCAGTCGACCTTCGTAGTCGACCGAGCAGCGGGCTATGACAAGACGCATGGCAGTTAGCCTATGGAACGGTTCAGTAGCCGTCGCAAGCCTCGAGCCCCCGGTCCAGATCCTCCCGTTGCCAGCCCCGCAGCTCCTTTCCACGCCACACCAATTCCCCGTCGTTTCGTTCGGGTGGTTCGTACGCAGCAAGTGACAGTGACTTGTATCCCCGAAACGCGACGCCGGAGTCGTCGGTGAGAGTCTGATCATCGTGATCGCCAGCCATCTCGACGGCTCCGCCAAGGGAGACCCCTCTGTCCATGGCTTCGTCAAACGCTTGTCGATCCCCAGCTGCATAGGACTCAGACATCGCGCGGAGTCCGTCGCATCCCTCTGACATAGCGTTCTCGACCTCGTTGGAGCAGGCCGAAAGTAGTAAGGCCCCTACGGGCATCGCAGCGCTGAGGGTCAGGGCAACCCTCGATAGTTTCGAAATAGCCATCAGATGAGTGTGGCAGACATAGCTGGCGAACTGTACGTGGTGCTGGCTGCTAGCGCACTTCTTCATGACCAAGACGCAGTCCGGAATGACTTGGCGCATCCGAAGGGCCAAGGCACCCGTCGTGTGGCCGTAACGAATCTGATCCCGGCGACGACATCTGATCAGAGGGCGATGAGAGGAACGAAATGGCGAAGGAAAAGTAGCCTGCGAAATTGGCGCGAGGCCTGTCCGGAGAGTTCACTCAGTCAGCCCACTAGAACGAATCGGCGTTGAGCCGAGACTGTCTATGTACCGCCGAGCCCGACCCCGCTGGAATCCTTCGAGGACCGGCGGGGTCGTTTTTGAGCCCTGACTTGTCAACTGTCTTGGGCACGCTCGCGGGAGTGGCCCCGGTTCGGCCCCTAGGGGCGTTGAATGGGAGGATCGTGGCTGCTCCGGTGGCCGGAGCGCGAGCGTCCAGGAGACCCAGATGACTCGGGAGTTCACCAAGGTCGGCGTTGTTGGTCTAGGCACCATGGGCGCAGGCATCGTCGAGGTTTTTGCGCGTCACGGCATCGAAGTCGTGGCCGTTGAACGTGATGATGATGCGCTCCAACACGGCGTTGGACACCTCGAGGCATCTACGTCACGCGCTGTCAAGCGCGGGAAGCTTGCCGACGACGAAAAGCAGGCCATCTTCGAGCGGATCACGTTCTCGACGTCTATGAACGATCTGGCTGACTGTCATCTGGTAGTCGAAGCGGTGCCCGAGAAGCTGGAGCTCAAGCAGCAGATCTTCACCGAGCTCGATCGCATCACTTCGCCAGATGCCATCTTGGCCACAAACACTTCCTCTTTGTCGGTTACTGAAATCTCGGTGGCCACTCACCGTCCGGCACAGGTTGTCGGCCTGCACTTCTTCAACCCGGCTCCGGTTCTCAAGCTGGTAGAAGTCATTCGCACCGTTGTTACTGACGTTGAAGTCATCGACGACATCAAGGTGCTCGCTGAGAAGCTGGGGAAGGTACCTGTCGTCGTCGGCGACAAGGCTGGCTTCATTGCGAACGCCTTGCTGTTCGGCTACCTCAACCATGCTGCGTCCATGTACGACCAGCGGTACGCGACTCGTGAAGATATTGACGCAGCGATGAAGTTCGGCTGCGGCTTGCCGATGGGGCCGTTGGCGTTGTTGGATCTGATCGGACTCGATACGGCGTATGAAATCCTCGACACGATGTACAAGCAGACGCGCGATCGACTTCACGCGCCGAGCCCGATCATCAAGCAGATGGTCATGGCCGGGATGAAGGGTCGTAAGACCGGTCGTGGGTTCTACACCTACGAAACTGCGGATTCCCCGGTTGTTGTCGCCGACGAGAATGGCGCTGCAACAACCGTTGATGAGCAAGTACGACCGGTGCAGCGTGTCGGCGTGATCGGGTCGGGCACCATGGCGATTGGCATAGCGGAGGTATTCGCCAAAGCCGAGTTCGACGTCGTGCTTCGGGCACGCGGCAAAGAACAGATCGACAAGGCCAAGGCAGCCATTCATCGATCGCTGGAGAAGGCGGTTGTTCGCGGCAAACTTTCCGAAGCCGATCGAGACGCGGCGCTGGCACGGATCATTGGCAGCACTTCTTTCGACGACCTCACTGACTGCGACCTGATCGTCGAAGCGACCGTTGAGGAACTCACGGTCAAGCAGGCGATTTTTGCGACGCTGGATGAGGTCGCCAAGCCAGGCGCGATTCTGGCGACCACCACCTCGAGTCTGCCTGTGGTTGAGATCGCGGCGGCTACGGGACGCATGCATGACGTGGCGGGGATGCACTTCTTTAACCCCGCTCCCGTAATGAAGCTCGTCGAGGTTGTGAAGACCGTCAATACGGGGGAGGAGGTCGCGGCCACCCTTCGCGCCGTGTGTGAACGCCTTGGCAAGCACGCTGTGACGTGTGGCGACCGCGCCGGATTCATCGTCAACGCACTGCTCTTTCCGTACCTGAACGATTCGGTTCGGATGCTAGAGGCCCACTATGCAACGGCCGACGACATTGACAGTGCCATGAAGGTTGGTTGCGGCTACCCGATGGGTCCGTTCGAGCTGCTCGATGTGGTTGGCCTCGACGTCGCACTCGCGATTCAACGCACGCTTTATCTCGAGTTCCGCGAGCCTG
>DATKIY010000161.1:0-5122 GCA_035543875.1 Actinomycetes bacterium
AGAATTGAGTCTGCCTGTACGTCAAGGACGCCTGTAACGTCGCCAAGGTCTGCAATCACTTCGGAAAGCTGCGGATCCCAAAGCTGGAGACGACGGTTTCGTTCCTGGCCGTCAAGCGTGACTAGTGCGTCAGTGGTTGCACCGACGACCTGCCGGTGAACTGGAACTGTAAACACCCGCGAACGCCACGCCCCGGTCGTGTTAGTCAACGCGACACCACCACGGGTGTGACCACTGGAGTCAACCACCAACCACAGTCCAGAAGTTGGGTCGACGACCACGCGATCTGCTTCTCCGACCTGTCTTGTGGCTCCCTCGCGATCAATGGACACCACTGAGTCAGCAAAGATTCGATCGGGGTTGGGAAGCTGGAGGATCACCTCCCCGTCTCCAACTGTGTACGTCTCGTCAACCTCAACGTTGTCACTGACAACGCTGACTGTCTGGTCATCGACGCTGATCCAGGTCAGGCGGTCTCCCTCGGTTACTTGCGACTCAGAGACCAAGAGGTCGACGTTGGTCAGCGGCGCCGACCGTGCGAACGGGTTGACTTCGACCAGCACGAAAATGACGACAACTGCGGCCAGGACTGCGACCATGACAGCGCCTGCGGTCCGCCGCCAAGACGGCCGCGGGAATCGCCGAATGACTGGTGGGCGGTCCGAGCCACCCTGCAGGACATCAGTCATGGTCACCGCCCAACGGTGAGCCCTCAACCCCTGAGAGGCAACTTGTGACCGAAAGCCACTCTGCGTTACCGACTCCATCAGTCGGGTGGACGTGTGTACTCCGACATTGCAACGTGAGCCACGGCGACTAACGTCCTGTTGTGGTGTCCTCGCAGTCCGACCCGTTCACGCGCGACGCTTCTCGCGTCGTCGCGCTTCGGCGCTGCGTGCTGGCGGTCTCGGTTATTGACGGGTTTGACCTCCTGCCGGGTGATGCTTTCATCACTTTCGAGTGCGGACAAACGGTGGCGCTGGGCTGGGACGAGGTCGATCTAGCTGTTGGCGATATCGATCCCGACACCCCCCTCGGGCGCAGCCGACTCGGCAACTGGTTGAAGTTTCGAGCTGCACTAACTGTGATCGACCAGCCGGCGCGTCGGCTTCGGGTAGTCGGGCTCCCCCGGGGTCACGTCCTGCACCCTGGCCCCGCGTGGGTTCGCCACGCGGTAGGTGGAGCGGCACTTGATCTAGGGCTTGGAATGTTGGGTCTGTTCGAAGACCCCGACGAGGTGATCGTCCTGCCACCTGCCCTGGTCACTGCCGCAGGGATGGATGCGCTGGGCGAATGGGCAGACCTCGTCTACTCGCTCGAGCAGACCGGACGCCTTGCCGCCGAGCGACTCGCAAGTGACCCAGGTGGGCCGTTGCGACCATTCGGTGACTTCGACGTCGTCACCTTGCTCGGTTCAACCGCGTTTCGGGCCGAGCTGTGCGAGTCCGACCCGGTTGGCTGGCGCTCGGCTGCGGTGCCAATGCGCCAACGGGGCTGGCTCGACCTAGGCCGCATCGATCCGGCGTTCGCTGCGGCGGCAGCACTCGCCACAGAACCGACTGAGCGCGGTTTCGATCGCGCACTGCTCGTCACGCCAGAAGAGATTGTGTTGGTTCCGTCTGGCGGGCAAGCAGCAGCGCATGCCTTGCAAGATCCGCCGGCAAGCCTTGACCCCTGGGAACGCGGCAGTTAGCTGGGTGGCTCGACATGGCGCGACTGCTCTGCCGGGTCACTGACCGATTCCCAACCAGCCACGGTCTCCACCACTGCACGCGAGATACCTTGCGCACTCAGCCCGCTTGCGGCGAGGACATCGTCGCGCTTGCCGTGCGTCAGAAACTCGGTGGGTAGTCCAAACTGTCGCAACGGCACATCACAGCCGACGTCTTGCAGTGCGAGGCCAATGGCCGACCCCACACCACCTGCGCGAAGGTTGTCCTCGATGGTGACAACCAACTTGTAGCGACTCGCCAACTCGACTAACTGCGCGTCGACTGGCTTCACCCAACGCGGATCGACAACAGTGACGCCGATCCCTTGAGCCGTTAGTCGCTGAGCCACGTCGAGCCCGCAGCCAGCAAGAGACCCCACGGCAACAATCAGAACGTCCGAATCTTCGTCTCGTCTGAGAACATCGGCCCGCCCCACCCGTTCGATCGCTAGCACGGGCTCTGGGATCTCTCCCTTGGGGAATCGCACCATGGTTGGACCGTCGCTCACGGCCAACGCCTCACGAAGTTGTACTCCTAGCTCGTCCGCGTCACGTGGGGCCGCAATACGCAAACCAGGGACGGACTGAAATACCGAAAGATCCCACATGCCGTTGTGACTGGCGCCGTCATTGCCGGTGACACCCGCACTGACGAGAACGAAGGTCACTGGCATGCGATGCAGGGCGACATCGAGCAAGACCTGGTCATAGGCGCGGTTCATGAACGTTGCGTACACCGCCACGACCGGATGCAAACCACCCATGGCAAGGCCCGCGGCGGAGGTGGCTGCATGCTGCTCGGCAATGCCGACGTCGAACACGCGTTGGGGGAACCGTTGAGCAAAGGCGGTCAGACCGACCGGTTTCAACATTGCTGCGGTGATCGCGACGATGTCTGACCGTTCTTCGGCAACCTCAACTAGCTCCCGGCCAAAGACGCTGGTCCAGCTCGTTCCCCCGCCAACAACCGGAGCCCCAGTTTGCGGGTTGATGACCCCAACACCGTGGAAATGATCCGCGTCATCGTTCTCGGCCGGCGCGTACCCGTGACCCTTTTGCGTGATGCAGTGGACCAACACCGGGCCACCGAACGACCGCGCCCTGCGCAGTGCGTGCTCGACAGCTGGTTCGTCGTGCCCATCGATCGGCCCGATGTACTTCAGTCCCAGGTCTTCGAACATTCCTTGAGGAGCGACGACGTCTTTCAGACCTTTCTTCATTCCATGCAACGTCTCGTAGATGGGCGCACCCACGACCGGCGTGCGCCCGAGCACCTGCTTACCCCAATCGAGGAAGCGTTCATATCCATCTGTGGTGCGCAGTGTCGCAAGGTGAGAGGCGATGCCACCGATGGTTGGCGCATACGAGCGCTCGTTGTCATTGACAACGATGATGACCGGGCGGTCTTTGGCACCAGCAATGTTGTTGAGCGCCTCCCACGCCATGCCGCCGGTCAGCGCGCCGTCGCCAATGACGGCGACGACCGCGCGTTCTGACTCGCCACGAATCTGAAATGCCTTCGCCAACCCGTCGGCGTAGGCGAGGGAGGTTGAGGCGTGGGAGTTCTCGACGAGATCGTGTTCTGACTCCGCACGACAGGGGTAACCCGAGAGCCCGCCAGCTTGTTTGAGCCGGGAGAAATCTTGACGCCCCGTCAGCAGCTTGTGCACATAGGCCTGATGGCCCGTGTCCCACAGCAGGACATCACGCGGACTATCAAAAACCCGGTGTAAAGCGATAGTCAGCTCGACAGCGCCGAGGTTCGGGCCAAGGTGGCCGCCCGTGCGAGCCACACTTTCCACCAAGAACGAGCGAACCTCTAATGCGAGTTGGTCGAGCGACTCCGGATCAAGATCCCGCAGGTCACGGGGGCTGTTGATCCCGCTCAACAAGGTCACCGAGCCAGTGTAGGGCCGCCAACCGTATGGGGCGCGCCATGACGTCGGCTACAGACGGGGAACGTATGGTTCGCCCCGTAGCGCGCTGCCCACCAAACCAATCTCGCGCTGCAACCCTAAGAGTCGAGCGCCCTCAAGCTCCAGGGTTTCAAGGAGCTCAGTCACCAGCTGTGCCCCGACCTGGTCGGCCATCTCGGCGCGAGCCCGAGCGTATGACCGACGGGTGGCCTCAAGCTGCGCCTCAACGTTGTGTTCGGCTATCCACGCCAGCAGCACTGGGTGGCGTCTCATCACCGGGTACTGCCGATATTCCGACGGCGAGTGGTCAAGCAGCCACGATGCCGCCCGGTCATCCCATCCAGGTATCCCTGGAGGGGGAACCTGCTGTGGCCAGCCAGGCGGACGTCGGTCAATCATCGTTTTCGGCCATCCATTGGTCCCTGGAGAGTCGATACAAAACATGTCGGCGCAGTCGATGTCCAACGGGAACGCGGGGATGGTCGAAGTCATCGTCAGGTTCGCGACGCATGCCTAGCCTCTTCATTACCGCGATCGACCGAACATTGAGGACCGAGGTCATCGAGACGATCTCGTCCACGCCTGCATCACGAAAGCCGAATGCCAACGCAGCGGTCGCAGCTTCGGTAGCAAACCCTTGCCCCCAATGACCGCGGGCAAGCCGCCAGCCAACTTCCAATGCGGGGGTGAACTCCGCGTCGAAGGTCTGCCACATCAGCCCAACGAAACCGATGAATTCTTGACTGTCGGTACGTTCCGCGGCCCACAGCCCGTAGCCGTGTTCGTCAAAATGTTTGGAAATTCGGTCGAACCAAAATGCGTCACTCTCGGCACTGGACATGGTTGATGGGAAGAACTCCATCACCGTCGGGTCGGCATTGAGCGCGGCGAACGGTGCGAGATCGGCCGTTGTCCACCGCCTCAGCAGCAGTCGATCAGTCGCGATGCTTTGCGGGAGCCTGTTCGTTTCGTGCACCCCCTCAGTCTGCCCTGCTCACCCGTGCGTCGTCGCGTTGCCGGTGTTGACATACTCAGGTGCATGGCTGCTTGGTCGGTTGCGCTCAAGGCCCTCATCAAATGGGGGCCCGTCGTCTTTGCTGCGGGAAGAAAGGCGCTTCCCTACCTCAAGGACAATCCTGCTGGGCAAAGATTTGTGCAGTCTCTCGCCGAGCAGACCGCCACTCTCCCCGATCGGGTCAGCGGCGAAGCCCGGGCAAAGCGAAAAATCGGTGCCGTTCAGCAGTCGTTGGCTGAAGCCGCCACGCTAGGCATCGATCCTGTGCTTTACGCGAAATGGCGAGGCGAGCTCGACGAGCTTTCGCGGACCGTGGTCCTCGCCAAGGCGGCCAGCCGCCGCCAGCGCAGGACCCTCCTGCGCCGCTGCGAACATCGGCTCGACCGACTGGTTGCCGAAATCCTGCCCGCGCTGACGATGCCCACACCGAAGCCGCCGCCCGCATTGCCTCCGTACTCCGGCTAGTTCCGGCTCCTTCTT
>DATKIY010000162.1:0-7943 GCA_035543875.1 Actinomycetes bacterium
CACTTTGCGCCACGAGTAGCTGAGTGCCGTCGATGACTCATCAACAGTTGTTGCGGCGCGGAATGCATCGGTGGTTGCACCAGAGACGTTGCCGAGACCGTCCACAACGGTCGCAGCGGACGCGGGGTTAACGCTTACTGAGTAGTAGCCGCCAAGGAGAAGTCGAGTGTCCGGAGTCAGATCCACCCGCGCAATGTCTGACGCGTCACACGGCGTCGAGGCGTCTGCAGAGGTAAAGCATGTCATTGTCGTGGTGACGAGGGCTGCGGTGTCGGTGGTCAGGTAGACCGAGTCACTGCTAACACCGGTAGCGTCTTCATCAAACTCGACCTTGACGCTTCCGCTAAGACTGCCCGGCGCCGTCACCGACGGTTGTGGTCCAGTCGTATCGACTGTCCAGTTGAGGTCACTCTCGGCCGCGTTCCCCGCCTCGTCAGAGGCGATTGCACTGAACGTGTGCGCCCCGTCCGCAAGTCCGCTCGCCGTGAACGGCGCGGAACAATCGATTGACACGGAATCGAGTTCGCAGTCAATCACGTCACTAACCGAAGCAGGCGTCACAGTGATGTCCGCATCTGGCGAAGCGACGATCCCCGTCGGTCCTGTCACGGTTGGCGCATCTGGCGCGACCGTGTCGACAGTCCAGGCAAAACGCAGTTGCACTTCGCTCGCCAGTCCGGAGTCAGCCACCAGCGTGTAGGTGTGTGCGCCGTCCGCCAGCCCGGAAACCAAGCCAGGGCTGGTGCAAGTTGGTTCATCCACGCCGTCGAGCCGACAAGCAAGAGTTGTCTGACCGGTAGCTGTGAAATCAAAAGTGCCATCCGTCTCTGTCGTCACAGAGCTTGGCAGTGCACCTGAATTGCTCCACGTTAACGATATGGGTGCGACCGCCTGAATCTTCCACGTGTAAGGGTCGGACGTCGCCACGTTGCCAGCGGCATCAGTGGCTCTCACTCGCACGGTGTGTGTGCCGATGGCTAAACTGGAGTACGCCTTTGGCGGCGAGCAGGCGGTGTAGGTAGTTGTTGAGTCGATTGAGCAACTGAAAGTCACGCCCGGCTCGGTGCTGTCAAAAGTGAAGCCGGCACTTGTCGCGCTGGTGACCGTAGGTGGACCGGAACTGATGACTGGCTGGGGCGTCGACAGATCGACAACCCAGGCGACCGTCTTGGCCGCACTCACGTTGGTTGCTTTGTCGACGGCCTTCACAGCAAACGTGTGATATCCCTCAGCCACCGTTACCGACTTCGGGCTGGTACACGCGATGTCGGCTGCCCCGTCGATCGAGCAGAGGTACGACTGGATGTCGGTAGACGAACTACTGAACGAGATGCTCGCGCTCGTGTTCTTTGTTGGCGTTGCCGGTTGCGAGACGGTCGGCACGTTGGGAGCGGTCAGGTCAATAGTCCACGACTTGGTGACGGTGCTGCTGCCCTTGAGCCCTGGTGCCGTTGCCTTCACGCTGAACTGGTGCGATCCCGCGGCTAACCCCGTGTAAGTGACCGGGCTTGTGCAGACCGCGTACGCCACGCCGTCACGAGAGCAGGAGAAAACTGCACTGACGTTCGTGTCAGTGAAACTAAATGAGGCTGACGTCGAGTTGGTCGTCGCCGCTGGCGACGACGTGATCACCGGCGTGGGCGTCCGGTTCGGGGGCGCGGCGAGAGCCAGTCCCGAACCAGTAAGGACGACGGCCAGGGCAGCCGTTGCTGCTACCGACGCTCGCTGAAGACGACGCACGTTCATCCATTGATCCCATCCGTGACCCACCCCGTGGTGCATCCACACCCAGCGGATCATTCGACGGGAATTGACACCTTCTGCATCACCCGAATGGGCGAACGAAACGGTGCGGACTAGCCCGTCCTAGGTGGCCAACTGCCGCTTGACCTCGGCAGCCACCCGGCTCCCGTCGGCCCTTCCGGCGATCTTTGGCTGCACAATCTTCATGACAGCACCCATTCCCTGCGGGTTAGTCGCTCCAGACTCGGCGACCGCGGCGGTTACCAGGGCAACAAGCTCGTCGTCGGAGAGCTGAGCCGGCAGGTACTCCTCAAGCACGGCGGCCTCCGCCAGCTCAGCCTGGGCTCGATCGTCCTTCCCCGCCTCACTGAACGCCGTTGCGGCCTCTTTGCGCTTCTTGAGCTCCCGCGCCAACACTTTCAGCACGTCATCATCGGTCAGTTCACGGGACTGCTTTCCGGCAACCTCCTCGTTCGTCACGGCCGTCAGGGCCATGCGGATGGTTGCCAGTCGCACGGTGTCCCGCGCCTTCATGGCAGTAGTGAGGTCGTCTTGCAACTGCGCCTTGAGTGTCATGCGGACATTCTCGCGTATCGGTCGAAGGTGTCACACTGGATAGATGCGCCGGCGATTCTCCCTACCCCTGACCACTGCAGCCGTGGGCGCGGCCGGACTGGCATACGCGGTCTGGGAGGCCAAGCAGTTTCGGCTGAGGCGGGTCGACATCCCGGTTCTGGCCGCAGACGCAGACCCCTTACGCATCCTGCACATCTCCGACTTGCATCTCACACCAGGCCAACAAGGCAAGATCGAATGGGTGCAGAGCCTCGCTTCACTCCGACCTGACCTAGTGGTCAGCACCGGCGATAACCTCGCACATCTTGAGGCGGTCCCTGCCACGCTCTCGGCGCTCGCACCGTTGCTCGATGTGCCCGGCGTGTTCGTGTTCGGGTCGAATGACTACTACGGGCCGATCCTGAAGAACCCTTTCGGATACTTCAGGCCAGACCGACCGATCAAAGTGTTTGGCAAGCCGTTGCCGTGGACCGCCCTGCGCGACGGGCTTACGTCAGCAGGCTGGGTCGACCTCAACAATCACCGAGTTGCGTCCAAAGCGGCCGACCGGCTGTTCGAGTTCGTTGGAACAGATGACGCTCACCTTCAGCTCGATCACTACGACGATGTGACGGGGCCACCCGACCAGCAGGCAGAGCTCGCCATCGGAGTCACTCACGCGCCGTATCTGCGTGTGGTCGACCGAATGGCGGCGGACGCAATACCAATGATCTTCGCCGGTCACACACACGGCGGTCAGGTCTGTGTGCCGGGTCTAGGCGCCCTGGTAACCAACTGTGACCTACCTCGAAGCCAAGCCAAGGGTCTGCATCGCAGAGGGGACACATGGCTGCACGTATCGGCCGGACTTGGTACCTCTCCTACCGCTCCAATTCGGTTCGCATGCCCGCCAGAGGCGACTCTCGTCACCCTCACCCCGGCTATCTAGGTTGCGGATTCGGCCGCGGGCGACGTCTTAGGTACGCTGGCCCGGCACTATCGGGGTGTAGCGCAGCTTGGTAGCGCGCTTCGTTCGGGACGAAGAGGTCGTGGGTTCGAATCCCGCCACCCCGACCAATGTGAGCGGGTGTCCGTCTAGGCACCTGACACTGGCCGACCGTCGGGCTACGAATCGACGACTAGACCCCACGAGCCACGCCATTCCTCGTTTGGCTCCAGACGAAGCACGTCGACGCCGTTACGAAATGCGTTTGGTGGGCACGTCATCGGTTCAACCGCAACTGACATACGTCGACGGGCTGGATCGTGAACGCCATCCCCTGTGTAGACCATGAGGTACTGGTACGCGTCATCCACCCACAGCCGAACGGATCGATCGGTTGTGGGATCACGCAACTGAGCCACCGCCCTACCGTCACTGTCTCGTTCAAGCAGTGTGTACGCCGTGTCCAGAACTGTGCTACCGATGTTTCGCGCCTGCGTGAAGTCCAGCTCAGTGGCAGCTACCGCAGTGGTGACCGGCAGCGCGTCTGCGCTGGCGCTTGGCACGAGATAGCCGCTGGCCGGTAGCCGAAGTGAAAGTCCATCGATGGGCTGACTCACTGTGAGGTAGGGATGAAAACCGACGCCAAACGGCGCGGCGGTGTCTGATTGATTCACAACGCGGGTCGAGACAGTGAGACCGTCCGCGCCGAGTTGATACGTAACCTCCATCCGAAGTTGCCACTCGTACGCCGGCTGCGGGCGTAGCGTGCAGGTGACTGAGACGGAAGCCGCATCGTGCGAGGTTGGTGTCCAATCAACCCACCGGACCAAACCATGAATGGCGTTCTGTCGTGATGGTTCGTTGAGCGCCGCTTGACAGCTCCGGCCGTCGAACGCATAACGCCCCTCCGAGAGGCGGTTAGGCCAAGGGGCGAGCACCTGCCCCCGTCCGTCGTGTGCTCGGTCGTCAACGGAGAAACCGTCGAGCACATCCTTGCTCTCGAACAGAAGCTCGCGGAGCCCGCCGCCAACTTCAGTTACAGATGCGCTGTAGTCGCCAGAAGCAATGACGTACTGCTGTCCCGACGGCGACCCGAGGCTAGTTTGTGGGTGTGACATGACAGAACCTGCGATGGCGAGGTTCAGTCGATGACGATGGTTGGGCGCTCGTCGTCATCACCGCCGAAGATTCGTTGGGGCGAAGCCGTCGATTCGACGGTGGCTGCGTGGTCTCGGTCGAAGTAGTCCCAGGCCCATGACATGAAGGCATCGGTTCGCGCGTGGACTCCGCTGAGCAAAAGAGCGTGCACGCCGAGCCAGGCAGCAAAGGCGACAGGACCATCGACCTGATGACGGTGGGCGCCCACCTCCGCGATGGCTGCGTTGCGTCCGATCATCGCCATGATGCCTTTGTCTTTGTATCGAAACGGCTTCGACTTCTCGCCTGCACGAAGACGAAGAATGTTCTCGGCAGCCCAGGCGCCCGACTGCTGCGCCACCGAACCGAGTTGCGGTAGCGGCGGTCCCTCGCCCGACGAGACGTTGGCGATGTCCCCGATCGCATAAGTGCCAGGGAAGCCAGGCACGCTGAGATCGGGGTTTACGTCGATCCGCCCACCGCGCCCGGGAGGCGGGCCTTTGAGCCACGGAACTCTGGCGGCTGCCTCGCCACCGGCCCATACCACTGTGCGTGCTGGGACGTGCGCGTCATCGAGGTCGACTCCCTCCTGGGAGACCTTGGTCACCGAGGTGCCCAAACGAACGTCGACCCTCGCTTCGGTCAGCTTGCGATGTGCGTACTCATGCGCCTTGTCGGAATAAGGCGCGAGGAGTTTGGGCCCGTGGTCAACCAGGGTGATCTGACCCGCGTGGTCAATTGCTCCTGTCCGCGTCAGTGCCACCATGAGCTCAGCAAGCGCACCGGCAGTTTCAACGCCGGTCGGGCCAGCACCTACAACAACGACATCCAACTGGTGAGCGGGTGGTTTGGCGCCTTTATCAGGGTGAGCAGACCGATCTACGATGAGCCGCTGAAGATGAAGGCGCAGGCGCTCCGCGTCAACGACTGAGTAAAGCGGGAACGCATGGTCTTCCGCACCCGGAACGCCGAAGAAGTTTGGCAAGGCACCCGAGGCAAACACCAGTGCCTCGCCCGACAGCACCCGACCATCAACAAGAGTGAGTTCTCGCTCCTCGAAATCCGCAGAAGAGACCTCAGCGGAAACAACATCCACGTTGGCGAACTCACGAAAGATTGCGCGCAGTGGACGCGCTATGTCTTCCACAGGAATCTGTGACGTCGCCACTTGGTAGAGCAGGGGCTGAAACTGGTTGTAGTCATTTCGGTCAACAAGAGTGACTGAAACTTTGGACTCAGCCAGTGCCTGGGCGCACGCCACTCCAGCAAGACCTCCCCCCAGCACGAGTACAGGCTGGGACATCGAGACACTCCGATCATGTTGATGAGTCGCGGACGTCGAAAGCTCCGCGCTACAGCGAGAACTCCTCCATACGCTCGGCGAGGATCAAGCGGGCAGCCGCTTCGATCAGCGCCAGATGAGAGAACGCCTGGGGAACGTTGCCCAGGTGACGCGAGCGGTCGACCTCGAACTCCTCCGCGTAAAGGCCCAAGGGAGAGGCGATACGTAGCAGCCGCTCCATCAAGGCCGTTGCCTGGTCGAGCTCGCCGACTATCGCCAACCCCGATACCAGCCAGAAGGAACAGATCAAGAATGTCCCCTCTTTACCGGAGAGTCCGTCATCGGTTTCGTCCGTCCGGTAACGAAGTACGAACCCATTGTCAGTGAGGTCTCGCGCGATCGCGTTGACGGTATTCCGCATGCGCGAGTCATCACCAGGAAGGAATCCGAAGAGCGCTGCCAGTAGCGTCGAAGCGTCGAGCGCATCGGTGTCGTAGTGCTGACGAAGCGCACCGGATTCGCTTACCCCGTTAGTCAGGATGTCCTCACGAATCAGCTCGGCAGTCGCGGACCACTGTTTCTCGTGTTCCGCATCGTCGCGGATCTCAGCCAGTTTCGCTGCACGGTCTAATGCCACCCAGCACATGAGCTTCGAAGAGACGTAATGCTGTGGCTTGCCTCGGGCTTCCCAGATCCCTTGGTCCGGATGCTCCCATGCTGCAGTGGCGCACTCGGCCTGAGCCTTGACCAGTGGCCAGAGCCGCCCTGGGAGGCGCTGGCTTCGTCGGGTGTGAAGCAGCAATGAATCAAGCACCGCGCCGAAGACATCGTTCTGGCGCTGGTCAAAAGCCCCGTTTCCTATTCGGACCGGTCTGGCACCCTCGTAGCCTGTCAGGTAGTCGAGGGTCGACTCGGTGAGATCTCGGCGACCGTCAATCCCGTACATGATCTGCAAACCGCCGTCTTCGTTCGGCTCGAGGTCGGCTACAAACTGCATGAACTCTTCGGCTTCCCAGTCGAGACCGAGAAAGTGCAACGCCTGGAGCGTGAAAGTACTGTCACGCATCCACGAGTAGCGGTAGTCCCAGTTTCGTTCACCGCCGGGTGTCTCGGGGAGCGAGGTGGTTAGCGCCGCCAACGTTGCCCCCGTCGGCATATACGTCAGCCCCTTGATGGTGAGGGCCGATCGTTCAAGGGGGTGGCGCAGCGAATGATCGGGGATTTGCGCGCGTGACAGCCACTTGCGCCAAAATCCAATGGTCGTCTTGATTAATGCAGCTGCCTCGTCGACGTTCGCTGGTGCTTGTACTTGTTCCGACCATGACAACGACACATAGAGCCGCTCACCCGTTTCGAGAACGTGGCGAGCGCGGACGGATGAGCCTTCGACGCCCATTGTCATGTCAGTGGTCAGGATCAATGGTTGCCCTGCGGCAGTGCACTTTGCAATCCGACCGTCCTCGTCAACCGACCACTCCGCTCCTACGCGGCCGTAGTCAAACATCGGCTCACAAATCATTTCGACTTCGACGGAGCCGGTCAGGCACTCGACGGTCCGGACTAACAGGTGATCGGCGTCGTCATCAGCTGGGGGACGAGTGTGCGGATTGACCTCGTCGCGTCCCCGCCTTGGCCCCATCGTCAATGCGTCATGCACCAGCAACCATCCCGACGGGGTGTGCCACGTGGTCGTCATCACATTGGTACCCGGCACATAGGACCGCGCGTTGGGAACGTCAATGCCGTCCGGTCCGAGCCGAAAATATCCGGCGCCACGATCCAGCAGGTTGCCGAACACACTCGGGGAGTCGAAAGCTGGAAGGCACAGCCAACCAACAGACCCGTCCGGCGCGACTAAGGCTCCGGTGTGGCAGTCAGAGAGAAAGGCGTAATCGGCGATCGGCGGAAATGGAGACTTGTTGGTCATCGGGCTAGGCCTCTCAGAGTCCTGGGCTGCCGTGCATGATTCCGCCGTCGACGAAGATGGTCGTGGCGGTGAGGTAGGTGCCACCATCTCCTGCCAGGAAGACCACCGCGTTCGCAATTTCGTCTGGCTCGGCCATCCTGCCCAACGGAATCGCGGCATCAAGGGTGGCCATCTTGCCGGGGTCACTCATCGTGGACGCATTGATCGGGGTCGCCACCGCACCCGGTCCGATTCCAGAAACCAGAATTCCGTGCTTTCCAAGCTCGACTCCGGATGTTCGCGTCAACATCCGCATGCCGCCTTTCGACAGGCAGTACGCAGTGTTTCCAGGCATCGGCCAGTCCTCGTGCACT
>DATKIY010000163.1:0-10857 GCA_035543875.1 Actinomycetes bacterium
GTTGGGGTGGACTTTCGCCGTCGTCATCTTGTGCTGCCTTGATCTCCGATTTGAAGATACGAAGCGAGCGCCCCAGCCCACGAGCTGCGTCCGGCATCCGCTTGGCGCCAAAAAACAGCAAGATGACCGCGAGAATGATGACAATCTCGATCGGTTTCAGACCGGCCATGGTTAGTCCCTCTTGGTGTTCGACGAAGCGGTACCTCTTGATGGTACGCCGCGGGTGACCGTTCGTCCGACATCCCCGGTCAAGAACGGCTGTGGGGCCGTAAAAATCGGCTGTTCAGGGGCAGCTCAGGATGGGCTCAGGAGGCTGAGGACGAGATCAGCGAGGTGGGCACGAAGTCGTGCCCATCCAGCCAAAGGGCGAAATCCAGGATTTCGTCGTAGCTGATCGTGGCGCCGTAGTGCTCTTCCATGGCTTCCGCCGGAATGTGCCAGTCAGAGGCTGCCACTCCCCCAGATTTCAGAAGCGAGATGATCTCGTCGTCTGCTGGCTTGCGGACCTCGTCGGTGCAGTTGGGGCACTGGAAGGCGTAGTACGACCAATCCGTGCGATTGCACACCACGAGACGCATCTGTTCCGGCGTTAGCTCGACGTCTCCGCACACTGGGCACGAGGCCTTGATAGTGGTCACGTCCCGCACCTCCCCTTGCCCCATTCTCCGATCCGGTAACACGGGCTTCGGCAACGTCGGGCAAGACCTTGACGGTTGCGACGATTCCTGCATCCGTTCGTTGCCGGTTTGACGTCGTCGTCACCCGGAAGGCCTAACGCAAAGCGCGACGAAGCAGGGTGTTGCGGGTGGTGTCGAAGACGAGCTGACGACCTATCAGCTGACCGGGTACGCGGCCAAAGCGTCGGTGGCAGTCTTCATGACCTCGTCGGCGATGTCGGCTGGCTCGAGCACCCTTGCTGACCCACCAAGCCGGAGCAGCAAGCGGCGAACCCAGCCTCGGTCGCCCACGAAAAGGGTGACAACCATGGTCCCGTCGGGCGACGTCGACAGCACCTCAACCGGGTATGCGTCGGTCACCCAGTGCGCCGCAGGAGTCAGCTCAACCGTCACCTGCAGGCGGGACCTACTGACCGCGAAAGCACCCTCATCGAGGTCCCTCAGCGAAGCGGCGGCCGGCGGATCCACTGGTTTGTCGAGCACGGTGACCGACTGAATGCGATCCAGCCGAAACAGCCGGGCATCGTCTGCGAGATAGCACCATCCCTCGAGGTAGCTCCGCCCATCGACTACGACGAGCCGAAGCGGATCCACATCCCGCTCGGTGACTTCATCGCGAGCTGGTACGTAGTAGAGGAGGTGAATGCGGCAGCCGTCGGCGAGGGCTTTCCGTAATTGGGGCGCATGGGCGTCGTCAGACTCGATATCGACGGCTATGCGACGCCCGGCGTCGGCTGCGTCCCCTGCCGCTCGCTCTAGTTTGGCAACGACACGTTCGAGCGCGTCACGCTTATGTGGCCCGGGCACATCTGCCAGTGCACGCAGCCCAACCAGGAGGGCGACGGCCTCGTCGGGCGCAAACCGCAGCGGACGCGCGATCGTGTCAGCATTGCTGACGACGATTCGATCGCCGTCGAGACTGACATCAATCAAGTCATCCGGCAGATGGCCGGGTAGACCGCACACGAAGGCAAGTTGCAGATCGCTGCGAAGCTGATCCGGCGTCACACCAAACTCGGCGGCGGCGTCATCGACACTCACGCCGGGTCGAGCCACCAGCCACGGTATGAGCGCTAAGAGTCGGCCAAGTTGGGTGACCGCTCCAGCTGGCGCGCTCATGCTGCACCTGATGTGTTTGCAAGGACAAGTTTCAGTCGTCTAACCACTGCGTCTCGAAGTTCCGGTGGTGTGAGCGCAACAACGTCAGGACCGTATCCACACAGTTCGGCAGCGAGCTGTTCAGGATCTCCGAACCCGAGTTCGACGTCGGTCCACTCGTCGTCATCGCTAATCACTGAGCCCCGGCGACGTAATGGAAGGGCACTGTCGTGGCGTACTCGAATGCGGGCCAGTGAAGACGTTGGCGTCGGGGCTAACATCTGAACCTGGCTGCGCAGGTCCAGGTCTGGTGGGACGTCGACGGTGCCGGGTGCACCCGCGAACTCGACAGGGCCGACGATGCGAGACAGCCGGAACAACCGTGTGGCGTCTCGGTCAGCGTCGTGACCTAGCACGTACCAGCGTCCATGCCACGAAACGACTCCCCATGGCTCGAGGTGTCGCTGTGCCGAGGGTGTGCTCGATGAGCTTTGGTACTGGAAGGTGACCGGACGCCGATCGCGAGCGGCCTCATACAGTCCGCCGAAAGCCGGCTCGTCTGCGCCGACCCGTGGTTCAACCACGGCTAGTGCCGAGGGGTCGACGTCAACTCCGGCGGCCTCGAGCTTGAGGACGGCGCGAGTCGCGGCGTCTGCAAGGGTCGCTTGTTGCCACGCACGTGCCGCAAGCCCCAGCACTGCGAGTTCTTCGGAGTCGAAAACCACTTCCGGGAGTGCATACGCATCCCTGGGGATGCGGTAGCCGATTTCGTCGTCGAACAGGACATCGTTTGATCCGGTCTCAAGTGGGATGCCCATTTCGCGCAGGTCATCCTTGTCGCGCTCGAACATGCGCTCAAAGGCGTCATCGCTGCCCGATTCGGCGTACTGCGGCACGACCACCCTGATCTTGTCCTTGGTCACAAACCGGCGAGCGGCCAGTAGGCAGATGACCAGGTTGAGCAGTCGTTCGGTGCGTTGGTTCGACATCCGTTCCCTTCCCGATCTGTCCCTTCCGAACGGCGACGCTACCTGCTGCGTAGGGTGCCGCTCGTGATCCGGTGGCGTGTGGGGACTGTGACAGCAGTCCGTCAGGGCTGGTCGACTGCCCTGGAACTCGATGTCGGGCTGGCCGCGGCACGCGGTGAGCCTCTCGGCGGCACAGTCACCGTCCGGGCACTCGCCTATACCGATCTGGTGGGTCGGCCGGAGGTTGGAGACCAAGTTCTTCTCAACACCAGCGCACTCGATCTTGAACTCGGCACCGGTGGCTACGCGATGGTGGTCGCCATCCCGGACCGGTTGCCGCCGGATCCGCAAGGACCTGGCCACTTGATCAAAGCGCGCTACACCCCCATGCAGTCGACCGTACTGGGCGTCGACGAGCAGGAATCCCCCCACCATGAGCTGTTGCGCGACGCCGATGACCTCGACGGGATGCCCGTCGTCGTGGCCGACCTGCACTCGGCCCTTCCCGCGATCTTGGCGGGCTTGCGGCAGGCCCATCCAGGTGCCCGCGTGGTCTACGTAGCAACCGACGGAGGCGCCCTGCCCTTGGCGTTCTCAAGGACCGTTTCCGGACTTGTCTCGGCCGGTTGGCTCTCCGGAACGGCCACGGTGGGACAGGCGTTTGGCGGCGACGTGGAGGCCGTCACGGTCCACAACGGACTGCTGGCAGCCAAGCTGGTGCTGGGGGCAGACGTAGCCGTGGTGACCCAAGGACCAGGGAACCTGGGAACGGGTACTCGTTGGGGTTTTTCTGGCGTTGCCGCAGGTGAAGCCGTCAACGCGGCGGGGGTTCTCGGCGGTCACCCCATCGCGTCTCTGCGTATCTCGCAGGCTGACGAGCGAGAGCGACACTTTGGCATCTCGCATCACTCCCGGACGGCCTACGGCCGCGTTGCCATGGTCGCAGCGGACCTGCCCGTGCCCGATTTCCCCGACAACCTCGGGCCGGCGGGGTTTGCCGCTCGCGTGGCCGCGCAAGCCGAAGCCTTGACTGGCTTACATCGCTTGGTGGTCGTCGAGCTGGAGGGCCTGTCCGCTGCCCTTGATGCAAGCCCGGTTCCCTTGTCCACCATGGGCCGAGGCATGACCGACGACCCCGCAGCCTTCTTGGCGGCGGCAGCAGCAGGCCGTCGCGCTGCGGACGTGCTCGGATCCGCCGAATAGGTGCTGCTCGGGCTGTTAGGTGCCGACCAGGTCGATCACGAAGATGAGGGTCTTGCCGGAGAGCCGATGGCCACCGCCCGACGGACCGTACGCAAGGTTTGGTGGCACTGTGAGCTGTCGGCGTCCACCGACCTTCATTCCCGGAATGCCTTCTTGCCAGCCTTTGATGAGGTTGCCAAGCGGGAACTTGATGGGTTCTCCCCTGCCCCAGGACGAGTCGAACTCCTCGCCGGTGTCGTACTCAACTCCGACATAGTGAACGGTGACGGTGGCGCCAGGCTGTGCTTCCTCGCCGTCACCGATCGTGATGTCCTCGACCAGCAAGTCGACCGGAGCATCACCGACGGGGAAATCAATCTCTGGCTTCTCGGTCATGAAGAGTTCCTTTCAATCTTCACGTCAGCGGCCACAACGCTTCGTTCCGGCTAGTAGGCGGCGAGGATATCGACGGCGAAGACGAGGTCGTCGCCGGGCTTGATCTGACCCGAGCCCTTCTCGCCGTAGCCCAGCTCGGAGGGGACAACGAGTAGCACGCGACTGCCCACGGTCTCTCCGACGAGCCCTTGGTCCCAACCGGGAATCACTGCGCCAACGCCGATTTGAGTGACAAACGGAGTGCCGCTGTCCCACGAAGCGTCGAACTGCTTTCCGTTACGCCAGAGCTTGCCGACGTACTGCACAACGATGGTGTCGCCTGACTTAACCTTCGGGCCCTTGCCAGTAATGACGGGAATGGCGACGAGCTTCGGCGGTGCTTTCCCGGGAGGAACGGTGATTTCAGGCTTCTTCGGCAGGACGCTGACGGCCGGGTACCCGTCGTCTTCGGTAGGCGTGATGGTCCCGCTGGCAGTTTCATCGCCGTTGTGGACTGCCACGATGTCAACAACGAAGACCAATGTGTCACCGGCTTGAATCGGATCGCCGGGTGACGTGTCGCCGTACGCCATGTCCGGTGGGGTCACGAGTAGCACGCGACTTCCGACGGTTTGTCCGACAAGCCCCTGGTCCCATCCGGCGATCACACTGTTTGTTCCTATTCCGAACCCAAACTCACCGCGGTCAAATGACTCGTCGAAGGTTTGACCGTCGTCCCAACGGGCGCCGAGGTAGTTCACAACCACTGCCTGACCTGACTTCACTGCAGGACCTTTGCCCTTGTGAAGGGTCTTGACGACCAAGTCAGTGGGTGGATCAGCGTCAGGGACAGTGACCGTAGGCGTCTCGCCGAAGTCGCCCTCCACCACTGGTAGATCGCCGGCGGCGTTCGTACTGCTGGGCGACGTCGACTGGCTCTCGCTTTCCGACGGACTTGTGACGGGCGTGGACGTGTCGGTCGTCGCTGCGGTTGGCGTGTCCGAGTTTCCGCAGGCTGAGAGCACGAGCGGCATGGCACACAAGACGGCCAGTGGCGCTAGCAGGCGTCGGGGTTGTGATCGCAGGCGAAAGGCGCGGCGCACGCGGTACTCCTAGGTGGGGACCGACGGGTGTGCCGACGGTGGACGTAGATGGTTCTTGCTGACTACTCAGCGTAGACGCTGAATCCTGGCGCTCGGTTCCCGACCCGCCGTCACATGCTTTCGATCAACCGGTCCACTCGGTCGTCGACTGACTTGAAGGGATCCTTACACAGCACAGTGCGCTGAGCTTGATCGTTCAGTTTGAGGTGGACCCAGTCCACGGTGAAGTCACGGCGTCGCTCCTGTGCCCGCTTGATGAACTCGCCGCGAAGTCTTGCCCTGGTGGTCTGGGGCGGCACGCTCTTGCCTTCGAAGACCTCGAGATCGCCGACGATCCGTTCCATCAGCCCCTTACGTTCCATCAGGTAGTAGAGACCGCGATCGCGCCGGATGTCGTGATAGGCAAGATCGAGCTGCGCGACCCGAGCGGAGCCAAGCGTTAGGTCGTGCTTGGCTCGGTACCGCTCAATCAACTGGTACTTGGCCACCCAGTCGATCTCGCGACCCACGGCTGCCAGGTCGCCGGTGGTCACAGCGTTGAGCGTGCGCTCCCAAAGGTCGAGCACAGTGGCGATGACACCGTCACGGAGCCCCTTGCGGTCAACGAACGCGGCAGCCTTCTCGAAGTACTCAGTTTGGATCTGCAGTGCCGACAGCTCCCTGCCGTTGACCAGCTTCACGAGCTTTCGTCCGGTGGGGTCGTGGCTGATCTCACGGATAGCGCGAATCGGGTTCTCCAGAGACAGGTCGCGCAGCACTACGCCTGACTCCACCATCTGCAGGACCAGGTCAGTGGCGCCGACCTTGAGGAGCGTTGTTGGTTCAGCCAGGTTGGAGTCACCGACAATCACATGCAGCCGGCGGTACTTCTCGGCGTCAGCGTGCGGTTCATCTCGAGTGTTTATGATGGGTCGCGAACGAGTCGTAGCCGACGACACACCTTCCCAAATGTGCTCGGCGCGCTGGCTCAGGCAGAAGACCGATCCTCGCGGTGTCTGAAGCACTTTGCCAGCACCAGCAATGAGCTGACGCGTGACCAGGAACGGGATCAGGATGTCGGCAACCCGACCGAACTCGCCTTGGCGAGATACCAAGTAGTTCTCATGGCAGCCGTAGGAGTTGCCAGCAGAGTCGGTGTTGTTCTTAAACAAGAACACGTCGCCGGAAATGCCTTCTTCGTGCAGGCGACGCTCGGCATCGATGAGCAGACCCTCGAGGATCCGCTCTCCTGCTTTGTCGTGCGCCACGAGCTCGTGGATGGAGTCGCACTCTGGTGTCGCGTACTCGGGGTGGGACCCAACATCGAGATACAGGCGGGCACCGTTGCGGAGGAAGACGTTGCTACTACGACCCCATGACACGACCCGTCGAAACAGATAGCGCGCGACCTCATCTGGTGACAGTCGTCGTTGGCCTCGGAAGGTACACGTGACGCCGTACTCGGTCTCAATCCCGAAGATCCGGCGTTCCATGGCGGTCTAGCTCCCTTGCGAGGAGTCTGGTGGTTGCGGCTTGTCGGATGCCTTGGTTGACGCCTTGGCGGTGGACTTGCTCGACGACTTACCCGACGAACCACCTGGCGTTGCTCCAGCCGACGCTCCGGCCCCCAACAGCTCGCTTAACCGGCTGCCTGTGACCCGCTTGAATTTGCGGGTTTGGCTGCGGGTGCGGTCAAGGATCGCCACCTCAAGCTGTTCCGCCGAGATTTCGCGGGGCTCGTCGCTGTCGTGGCCTATGGCGCTCACCGCCAGACGAACGGCTGGCGCGAGATCAAGGCCCTCTGCGTACTGCGCCTCGAGGTACGTGCTGATGTTCTCCGCCGACCCGCCCATGACCACAAAGCCGTGTTCGTCACCGACGGATCCATCGAACGTGAGTCGATACATCTGGTCGGCACTCGCGTCATCGCCAACCTCGGCTACGACGATCTCCACTTCGTATGGCTTGGAGGTTTCGGTGAAGATGGTTCCCAGCGTCTGGGCGTAGGCGTTCGCGAGATTGCGTACGGTCACGTCGCGCCGATCGAACGAGTAACCGCGTAGGTCGGCCAGCCGAATGCCTGCAACGCGCAGGTTTTCGAACTCGTTGTACTTGCCTACGGCAGCAAACGCGATGCGGTCGTAGATCTCGCTGACCTTGTGGAGCGCACGAGACGGGTTCTCCGCCACGAACAAGATGCCGTCGGTGTACTGCAGAACGGCGACCGAGCGGCCACGTGCGATGCCCTTGCGTGCGTAGTCAGCCTTGTCTTTGATGATCTGCTCGGGCGACACGTAGAACGGGACTGACACGGGATCAGGATCCTTATCTCATCGATGGCAAGCTGCGGTCAGGGGCTGGGTGCTAGGTGAGTGGAGCGGCTGGTCCGTCTGGACGTTCGGTTCGGGCAGCCACAACGCGCTGCACCGTGGCGCCAATCTCGGCGTCGGGAAGTCTGCGATAGCCATCAGCTGTGACCAGCGCGACGACCGGGTAGATGCCGCGCATGAGGTCGGGGCCACCGGTTGCGGAGTCGTCGTCGGCTGCGTCGTACAGAGCCTGAACAGCCGCAGTGACAGCGTCGTCGGCGCTGAGCTGCTCGCGATATAGCTTCTTCAGCGAGCCGCGGGCGAAAAAGCCCCCAGAACCAACGGCGTGGTACGAGTGCTCCTCGTAGCGACCACCGGTGACGTCGTAGCTAAAGATGCGGCCGCTCGTAGTTTCGTGGTCATAGCCAGCAAACAGTGGAACAACCGCAAGACCTTGCATAGCCATACCCAGGTTGCCGCGAATCATGGTGGCCAAGCGATTAGCTTTACCAGTGAGCGACAGGGTGGTCCCTTCGATCTTTTCGTAGTGCTCCAGCTCCACCTGCAACAAGCGTACGAGCTCGATCGCAAGACCTGCGGTACCCGCGATTCCCACCGCTGAGTACTCATCAGCCGGGTAGACCTTCTCGATGTCACGCTGCGCGATGATGTTTCCCATCGTCGCGCGTCGGTCCCCCGCCATAATCACACCGTCTGCAAACGTCAACGACACAATCGTCGTGCCATGTGGCACGTCCAGATCGGCGACGGTGCCGCTGTGCCGCACCGAGCCGGGGATCATCGTCGGATCGTGACTGGCCAAGAAATCGGTGAACGAGGATGTACCCGCGTTGGTGAACGCAGGCGGTAGTCCGCCATTGCCGTCACGGTGGTGCTGGTGGGCTGTCACACGCTTCCTTCGGGTCTGCTGCGGCGTCCGCAGTTCATGGTTGCTGGTCTGTCCTAACGCACCAGGCGATCAGGCACCAGCCGCCACGCTCGGTGCCAACCTGAGAGCGTGGCTATTGGCCGCCTTTTTGGACGAAAGCCCGAACGAACTCTTCGGCATTCTCCTCGAGAACTTCATCGATCTCGTCCAAGATGGCATCGACATCTTCGCTGAGAGCCTCGTGACGCTCCGCGGTCTCCGTACTCGCTGCCTCGTCCGTGGCGGCCTCGTCGACCTCATCGGAGCGACGCTCAGCGTGCTGCTGCCCGCCTGTTTCCCGCGTACTCATGGCTCCTCCGTCGTTCGTCCCAGCTGAGCTTGCATCCAACCATTCCCGACACTACTGGGATCGTCCATTCGGGGCCGGTGCTGAACCGCCAGGCACGCCCTCTTTCACCCTGGTCAACCCCCAGAGCCGCCGGTTCATGCCAGTTCCTGCCCAGCAAAGCGGCTGAGAGGCAAGATATGAGGGTCGCAAGCCCAAAACCGTTGGAACTGCCAGGTGGACCTGATCGAAATTCGCGGACTCCGGATCGCTTTCGAGCGGGCCGGTGCGGGTCCGCCCGTTCTCCTGCTGCATGGGCTGTTAGCCGACAGTCGGGCATGGTTACCGCAACTTGCCGACCTGTCGGCCGACTTCACAGTCGTGGCGTGGGACGCACCCGGATGTGGACAGTCCTCGGACCCGCCGGAGTCGTTTCGAATGGCCGATTTCGCTGAATGCGTTGCATTATTGATCGACGAACTCGGGCTTGAATCACCAGCCGTGGTTGGCCTTTCCTTTGGTGGAGCGCTCGCGTTGCAGGTGTTTGACCGTCGACCGACGGTGCCATCGTCACTTGCCTTGGTATCCGCGTACGCCGGGTGGGCTGGTTCCCTACCCGATGACCTTGTACGCGATCGCCGTCAGTCATGTCTTCAGGAGTCTCGGCAGCCACCGGAGCGGTTCGTCAGGAAATGGATGCCCAGCTTGTTCACTAGTCGGGCACCTGAAGAGCTCGTAGACGATGTAGTCCATCTGATGTCCACGTCGTTTCACCCCATCGGTTATCGGGCCATGGTGCACTCACTAGCTGAGTCCGACCTGCGTCATGTCCTTCCAACCATTGATGTCCCGACGCTGCTGATTCATGGGTCTGAGGATCAGCGATGTCCGGCTACGGTGTCCGACGAGTTGCATCGGCAGATCAAGCATTCGGAACTCGTCACGCTGCAGGGAGTTGGCCATTTCAGCAACCTCGAGGCGCCGAAGCGGTTCAATACGGAGTTGAGGCGGTTCCTGGAAAGCCAAACGACTAGCTGGTGAGAGCGTCCACGAGCTCGGCGGCTGTCTTGCAGCGATCGAGCAAGTCTCCGACGTGCGCCTGGGTCCCGCGCAGCGGCTCCAGGGTCGGGACCCGCTGCAGTGAGACTCGCCCAGGGAGATCGAAGATGACCGAGTCCCAGGATGCGGCTGCGACTTGATCGCCATAGCGGCGAATGCACTCGCCGCGGAACCAGGCTCGGGTGTCGACCGGTGCAGAATCTACGGCTGCGTCCACCTGCGCATCGTCGAACAGTCGCTCCATGCGACCACCGGCAGCCAACCGGTAGTAGATGCCCTTGTCCGGGCGGACATCTGAGTACTGAAGGTCGACCAGTGCCAGTCGGGCATCTGACCAGTCGAGCTGATCGCGAGAGCGGTAGCCCTCGAGAACCTGCAGCTTGGCTACCCAGTCGAGCTGCGAGGCAAGCGACATGGGGTCAGTTTGCAGAGTGGTCAGCACGTGCTCCCACCGATTGAGTACATCGATGGTCTCCGCATCCGCATCCGACCCGAATCGATCGTCGACATACTTACGAGCCTGCTCGCAGTACTCGGACTGAATTTGAATCGCAGTGGCCGTTCGTCCATCGCGCAGGTTAAGCAAGTGGCCGAGCGATACATCGTGCGAGACCGCGTGCAGCTCGGACACCGGCTGGTCGACAGCTAGCTGCGCGGAGTCAAGGAATGAGTCCTCGATCATCGCTAGTACCAGTGAGGTGGTCCCGAGCTTCAAAAGTGTGGCGATCTCCGACATGTTTGCATCGCCGATGATGACGTGCAGCCGTCGGTATTTCTCTGCATCTGCATGAGGTTCGTCACGCGTGTTGATGATGGGGCGTTTAAGAGTGGTTTCCAAGCCAACTTCAACTTCGAAGAAGTCTGCTCGTTGGCTGATTTGGAACCCGGGCTCC
>DATKIY010000164.1:0-2645 GCA_035543875.1 Actinomycetes bacterium
CGTTCGATCGAGCCTTCACCAAGGGGTCCGCCCTGATGTGGGCATCGGTTATCAAGCGCTCCGATGAGCCCGCGACAGCGACTGACCGCCACTGGACGTCCATCAACCACGACGGTGCGAACGCGGCCTTCATCGTCGGGAAGGTCAGAATCGTCGACTCGATGCCACTGCCAGCTACTGTCGGGCGTGAGGGTCATCGGGCACCAGCGCTCTCGTCACCGACCAGATGAGCTGGGTCAACCCGTAGACCAGTTCGATGAGACCAGGCGAAGATTGATTGGGCTTTCACGTAACGCTCCTTGGGTTTCGCGGAACTGACCCCACGCATCGTCAGTGTGCAAACGCAAGCTGGCGTTACACCAGCCACAGGAAGGCGCGCCGCATGTCGAAGTCCTCCGACACCTCAGGTCCCGAGTTCCCTGTCACTGACGTTCTAGTCACAACTCGGCAGTCCCTCCATGGTCTGGCCGAGTGGCTGCTCGCCGGTCCGCAGTACGCGCGCGCCGGCACGATCCGGCTGCGCGTGGTCGACGGAGGGGTCGCGACGAAGGACGGTCAGGTTGGGCTGGATGCAGCCAGTCTTGTTGTGCGCTCAAGTGATGGCGAAGTTCGTTATCCGCTGAAGGGAACGCTCCAGGAGGTTGGTGCCGCTGCCGGAATTGAGCCGAGCGTCCCCGGCGATCTGTATTCCGATCATGCGCCGGTCGGTCCGGACAACGAAATTGACCTGGATCAGTCCACTGCGCAGCTTTTGTTTGAGTGGTTCGAGCGGGGCCGACAGGGACTCGTCGCGTTTGCCCCCGATGCAGAGCCGATCCTTTGGCCCGAGCACTTCGATCTGGGGATTTCGTCAGACGAGGTGAACTACGGCATCTCACTTGGCGACGCGACGCATGCTGAGCCGTATGCCTACATCGGGCCGTTCGCCCAGCGCGATGGTGACTTCTGGAACGCGCCTTTTGGCGCCGTCCGCAGTGCGAACGATCTTCCGACCGCTGGCGCGATAGGTATGTTCTTCGCCGAAGGGGCCAAACGAGCGGCTTCTGATCCCCTCGCTCAAGCCTGATCGAATTTAGGGCGTTGGCGATCGGTCCCGTAGACTGATCGCGTGACGCGAGGTGATGGTCGACTCACCCACGATCTCCTCCCGGACGAGCAAGGCCCGAAAGACGCTTGCGGCGTGTTTGGGGTCTGGGCACCCGGTGAAGAGGTAGCCAAACTCACCTATTTCGGGCTGTACGCCCTTCAGCACCGCGGCCAGGAGTCAGCCGGCATCGCAGTAAGCAATGGCGAAGGCATCGTCGTCTACAAAGACATGGGCCTGGTCGCGCAGGTCTTCGATGAGAGCCATCTCATCGCACTCGACGGTCATCTTGCGATCGGGCATACCCGTTACTCGACGACTGGCTCCAGTGTGTGGGAGAACGCTCAGCCCACGTTTCGAGACACACCTTCGGGCGGCGTGGCGTTGGGCCACAACGGGAACCTGATCAACACCGGTGAACTCGCTCGACGGGTCGCTGAGCTTGAGGTGGAACGCGGTGAGGTCATGCTTCCCGGGATGGCGTCGCCCAGTGCGTCGTCAGACACCGACCTGGTCACGATGTTGTTGGCCAATCATCCGGCTGACTCACTCGAACAAGCCGCGCTAGACATCTTGCCGATGCTGCGCGGCGCTTTTTCTTTTGTGTTCATGAACGAGGGAACGCTGTTCGCGGCCCGCGACCCGCAAGGCATTCGGCCCCTGGTCCTTGGGCGCCTCGAACGCGGATGGGTCGTCGCGTCGGAGACCGCGGCATTGGACATCGTTGGTGCGTCCTTTGTTCGTGAGATCGAGCCGGGAGAGCTCGTCGTCGTCGACGAACACGGACTGCGGACGCAAAACTTTGCTCCGGCAGATCCCAAGGGCTGCATTTTTGAGTACGTCTATCTGGCGAGGCCGGACACGACGATTGCTGGGCGCAGTGTTCATGCAACGCGAGTTGAAGTTGGCCGTCGACTAGCGCGGCAGAATCCGGTCGACGCCGACCTAGTGATTCCGGTGCCGGAGTCGGGAACGCCTGCCGCCGTCGGATACGCGCAGGAGTCCGGGATTCCCTACGCGCAGGGTTTAGTGAAGAACGCCTATGTCGGTCGAACGTTTATCCAGCCGTCACAGACGATCCGTCAACTCGGCATCAGACTGAAGTTGAACCCGTTGCGAGAGGTCATCGCGGGCAAGCGGCTTGTTGTGGTTGACGACTCCATCGTCCGAGGCAACACCCAACGTGCGCTTGTCAGAATGCTGCGTGAGGCGGGTGCCGCCGAAGTGCACGTGCGAATCTCAAGCCCGCCGGTTAAGTGGCCATGCTTCTACGGAATCGACTTCGCCACGCGCGCCGAACTCGTTGCTAACGGATTGTCGGTTGACGAAATTTGTCAGTCGATCGGTGCCGACTCCCTCACCTACATTGAGCTTGGCGAGCTCGTTGAGGCAACGACCGTCCCCCGCGACAAGCTGTGTACCGCATGCTTTAGCGGCCAGTATCCGATCGAGCTGCCCGATCCCGCGCAGTTGGGCAAGCATTTGCTTGAGGACTTCGAACACGAGAATGCGGTCGCAGAAAAGACGTCAGACATCGACGGGATCGCAGTAGCGGTCTCTG
>DATKIY010000165.1:0-6420 GCA_035543875.1 Actinomycetes bacterium
TCGACCTGGGCCCTATCGCTGATCTAGAGCTGCGGCTTGGGCAAAGCGCGCTCCGGTTAGCCGAGGGGCAGGTCGAGACGGCCGACGAGACGTTGTCGGCGGACGGCATCATTCTCGCTGTTGGCGCCGATGCGATCCAGCTGCCGGGAACCACCACGCTGCGCACACATGACGACGCTAGGAAACTGCACGAGCAGCTTTATGCGGGTGCGTCGGTTGCGGTCATCGGCGCTGGCTGGATTGGCGCTGAGGTTGCGTTTGCTGCGGCCGAGGCCGGCTGCATCGTCACCGTCTACGAGGCACTCAACTCGCCACTGGCTGCGGCTTTGCCAAGTGAGCTCGGCATGTTGACGGTGCCCTGGTACGAGCAGGTCGGCATCGAGCTCCGACTAGGCGAGCGGGTCGCAGACGTCGCAGCACTTGGCGCAGATGTTGTTGTTGCCGGACTAGGCGCCAGGCCAGCCACCGGGTGGTTGCGCGAGAGCGCCGTAGAGCTCCGCGACAACGACGGCGCGGTCGTCGTTGATGAGTTCATGCGCACCAAGGTCGAAGGGGTCGTTGCTGCAGGCGACTGCGCCGCTTGGTGGTCCAAGCGCTACGACAAGCGGATGCGGGTTGAGCACTGGGACACCGCGCTGCACGCTCCAGCGGTAGCTGCGTCGTCGCTGCTGTCTGACGATGGTGATCCGTACGACCCGGTTCCCTATTTCTGGTCCGACCAGTTCGGTCACAACCTTCAGTTCGCGGGGCACAAGAGCGACGACGACCGGATTGTGGTGCGCGGTGACACCTCGGATGCCAGTTGGGGTGTGGGTTGGTTCAATACCGAAGCCGAGCTGACCGCATTTCTCACCGTCGACCATCCGCGCGACTTGACTCAAGCGCGACGCGCGATGGCAGGCAGAAGTCGATTCGACCTCGATCTGTTTGCCGATCCCGCCACGGCTGTTAAGCAAGCCGTCCTGACGTAGAGCTCGCGAGGCATGGCAGGCTGGACCTGTGACCGGAACAGCGAGCCTCGATACGACCCTGACCTCTGACGTCGACGCACTCGTCCAGGATTGGCTGACGGTGCCAGAAGTTGCCGACGAGCTAGGGATCGACATCGTGCACGCGCGGCAAGCGCTGAAGGACCGTCAAATTGTTGCAGTACGCAGGGGCGACCGACGGGTCATCAGTGTTCCAGCGGCTTTCATTCACGAGGGTGTCATCGTCAAGAAACTGCCGGGGCTACTCACGCTGCTCGCCGACGCCGGCTACGACGAGAATCAAGCGATTCGCTGGCTGTTCACCGATGACGACACGTTGCCAGGACCTCCCATTCGGGCGCTGGTTGAAAACCGGGGCACCGAGGTTCGACGTCGCGCGCAGGCTCTGGCGTTTTGAGCCGCCTCGCCTATCTCGGAGTCCTCGCCTTCATTGCGCTGGGGACGGTATGGCTGGAGCTGGCGCTGCGAACCCGAGTGTTCACCAGGCTTGGTCGGTTAGTCCTCGCCATCGTTCCGGTGGCAGCACTGTTTTTCTTGTGGGACGCGTACGCGATTGCGCACGACCAGTGGTCCTTCGACCCGCGGCTCGTGACCGGATGGGTCCTGCCACTGAACGTTCCGATCGAGGAGCTTCTTTTCTTTCTGGTCGTGCCGATTGCATCGGTCTTGACGTACGAAGCGGTTCGTTCCGTCAAGCAGTGGCCAGGTGGCGACGAGACTACTGATCGGCTCACTCCGTGACCTACACCCAACTTGCGCTGGTAGGCGTCGTGTTTGCGATTGCATTGGACCTGCTTGTTCTTCGCACGCGGCTCGTGACGCGACGAGTGTTCTGGGCCTCCTACATCATCATCTTGGGCTTTCAACTGTTAACCAACGGAGTCCTGACCGGACAAGAGATCGTTCGATACGACGGCGACCAAATCATCGGTTCGAGTGCACCGCAGTTCATCGGTGACGGTCGGCTCGGCTTTGCGCCGATCGAGGACCTGCTATTCGGGTTCTCCCTCGTGCTCCAGTCCCTGGTGTGGTGGGTCTGGTGGGGTCGCCGTGGCGTTCAGCGCGAGCCGCTCGCTGGGCCGCCTCGCTGGCGTTGAGTGGCGTCTCCGCGCGGTTGATGTTCAGCCTTAATGAAAGCGTCGATACTAGCTGCGCGGTCAGCGATATCAGCTGGCTCGATATCGACGAGTTTGTAGCCATGGTCGCGGTAGACGGCTTCATGGATGCGTTCGAAAGCCAGTGAATCGTCATAGGAAATCCGGCGTACCGCAGTTCGTTCGACAAAACCGATAGGGCGCACGAAGAACACTTCCTGCTCGAATGTCCCCTCGTGGACAATCCGATTGACCTCGTTCGTGATTGCCGTGGAGGGGGTGTGTCCGCAGTAAATGGCGAGAGCCAGTGTGCACAGCGGGGACCGATCGTGCAGCAGCACCCCGCGTGAGGTGGTATCCGCCCGCTTCTGCCGGCTGATCTGCTCGCGCAGAATTGTGTCCAAGAACTCGGGACGCATAACGGTTTCGGTATCACCTTGTGCCTGCGCAGCCGTGATGAGGTCTGTCGCGGCTTCGTCGACGACGTCGTAACCGAGCGCCTGCAGCTCGCGCAGGACCGACGTTTTGCCGCACCCTGGCGCGCCAGTGACGATGTAGCGAGTCACCAGCTCAACCTGGCCATGATCGTGTCGACGACGTGCGGCAGCCCAGGCTCTGAGTCAATCGTCAGGTCCTGAAAGCCGGAACCGTAGCCATTCTTTGACCACTCGGCGGCCATACGCAGGTCGTCCTGCCGTCCCGTCGTCGCGTGGGTCTCGAGCCGCGACTTGATGACTTCTTGCGATGCCACTAGCTCGACCACATCAACCGGCATGTCCAGAACCGCCTTGAGTCGATCCAGCTCCTCCTGGTTGCGCACGGCGTAAGCGATCAGGAAGTACTGGATCCCCGCGTCCAGGTAGTTAGCTAGGACCGACGCCAAGTTCTTTTCTCTAATCTCGCTCAGTGTGTGTGCTTGATGAGTGGGCGACGTGGGATTGGCCCAGCCAAGCCAGTCCAAGTCGATCGCGGCATACGCCAATCCCTTGTCGTCCAGCCGCTCAGCCAGATCCTCGACGGCAGAGGTCTTTCCCGTCCCGAACAACCCAGTCACGACCACGGCTCGCGGTGAGTGCCGGTCGGCCGCAGCCTGGTCAGCTGATGAGTCCATCACGTGCCTTTCGCGGTCAGGCCCACTTGTGACGAGCGTGCAGCGCCCTTCCCCAAGCCGGTAGGGCTACCGCCAGACGCCGGCGGGTCGGGACAGTCGCACGATGGTCAAACACTTGGTAATCAATCCGTTCCACCTCGTCGACAATCCCGCAGTAGAGCACGCGGGCTGCTTCGATGCATGGGCGACTCGTCGGGTGTAGCTGGTCAATTCCGGCTCGCGAACGCTGTTCGAGACGCTTGACTCGGTCAATCTGGCGGCGCAGGGCCGCGCGCATCCGGTCATCAACGACACCTCGCTCGACGTCTGCTCTGGTGAGACCAAACTCGGCGAGCTCATCGAGTGGGATGTAGAGCCGACCGCGCTGAAGATCCTCGCCGACGTCGCGGATGAAGTTTGCGAGTTGGAACGCCACACCGAGATCGATCGCGTGGACGTAAGCCTCGTTGGTCAGTGGTTCCAAGATGGGCACCATCTGGAGGCCAATGACGGCGGCCGACCCGTAGACATACCGGTAGAGGTCGTCATACGTCAGGTACTCAGTCACCGTAAGGTCCATCGCCATCGAGCAGAAGAATGCTTCGAAGTGCTCATGCGGGATGTCCCAGCGATTTACGGTGTCAACCACTGCACGTCCGATCGGGTCGCTGCTAGATCGGCTTTTGAGGTCGCAGAGAAACTCGTCACTCCAGCGATGGAGCTCATCGGCTTTTTGACTGCTTGTCAGGCTGCTGTGTAGATCGTCGACGATCTCATCGGCATACCGAGCCAGCGCATACAGGGCATGAACGTACGGGCGCTTGTGAGGCGGCAGGAGCAACGTTGCCAGATAGTAGGTCTTCCCGTGCTCCGCGTTGATTTGGCGACACAGCTCGTAAGAGTCGCGAAGCTCCGGATCTGTGATTCCTGCAGCAGCGAGCTCGCGCGCACTCATGAGGTCATCCGGAGCGCACGTGAGCGGTACTGACTGTCCGGACCCGTAATCCGCTCGGCGGCTAGCCGTCCTGACAGCAGAACCATGGGCACTCCCACTCCTGGGGTCGTGCCGGATCCGGCGAATACCACGTTGTCGCCCCACAGGTTTCGCGGACGGAATGGGCCGGTTTGGAAGAAAGAGTGTGCTGACGCAAAGGGGGACCCGGCGGCCATTCCGCGTGACTGCCAATCGAGTGGGTCGATGAAGTGCTCGGTCACAATACTGTCTGCGATGCCAACGTATCCGCGCTCTTCCAGGGTACGGAGCATTTCCGCTTTGTAGCGTGCTGATTCCACGGACCAGTCGATGTCCGCTTCCAAGTTCGGGGTGGGGAAGAACACGTAGTAAATCTGGTGGCCGGGTGGGGCAAGACTCGCGTCCGAGTAGGTGGGATTCGAGACCAGGAAGGACGGGTCGTGCATCAAACGTCCGCGCCCAATCAGATCGTCGAAAACGCCACGCCAACTTTGCCCGAAGTGGATGTTGTGATGCACGACCTTGTCGTATGTGGCGGTCGACCCGGTAAGCAGAAGTGCGCAAGACGGTGAGTAGCGGAGTCGCTTAACCGACCACGGCTCGCGGCCGAGGAGGTCCCGCCAGGCGATGGGGAGGTCTGGGTTGAGGACGACGGCGTCGCATGTGATTCGCTCGCCGTCCGCCGTGTGCACGGCGATGGCGCGCGATCCCTTGACCTCGACGCGCTCAACCGCGCATTGGTAGCGGATGGACGCGCCGTGCTTCTCAGCAGCGGCTGCCATAGCCGTTGGCACCGCGTTCATGCCGCCAACTGGTGCGTAGACCCCGGCGACTGAGTCCATGTAGGCGATCACGCAGTAGAGCGCCAGGGCATTGAACGGTGACATTCCCGCGTACATCGCTTGGAAGGACATCACCCGCTGCATCCGTGGGTCCTTGAGATACTGAGCAACCTTGGAAGACATGCGTCGAAACGCACCCAGAGCGGCGAGCTTCGCCAAGCTTGGGGTGAGGAGGTCGACGGGGGAGTCGATATTGCGGTCGATGAAATCGTTCATCTCGTGTCGATAGAGTGCACTCACAAACTTGACGTAGCCGAGGTACCCGGCGGCCTCGGTCGGTCCGCACACTCGCTCGACCTCGGCGGTCATCGTCTCGGTGTCCGCGTGAACATCGAGATGTGACCCATCGTGATACCAGGCTCGGTACAGGGGGGTGACTGGATGCAACTCCAGCCAGTCCGACATCTGTTCGTCGACACTTTCGAAGGCATCGGCGATCAGCTCTGGCATCGTGAGGACCGTCGGACCGTTGTCGAAACGAAAGCCGGAATCCTCGACAACTCCGGCGCGACCTCCGGGTATCGCCTCACGTTCAAGCACAGTGACGCGACGGCCGGCACCGACCAAGCGCAGCGCAGCCGATAATCCGGCAAGGCCTGCCCCAACGACGACGACGTGCTCGGTTGGGCCTTTGACGGTCCGCATCGGTCAGCCGCGGCGAGTGGTTGCGGCGAGGGCCAGATCGGCGAGCACCGAACGCGCGGGATCGCGTATGTCGCTGAGCGCTTCGACAGCCGTCTCGGTCAGCGTGGCGATCAGCCGCTCGACATGCGCGAGGGCGCCCGTGTCGCTCAAGACTTCGCGCAGGTCAGCTACTCCGGCAGCGGTAAGGCTCGGGTCACCAAGGTGGCGTCGGATGAGTGAGCGCTGCGCGCCGGTAGCCCGCTCCTCAGCTAACGCGATGAGCACCGTTCGCTTACCCTCCCGGAGGTCATCGCCAGCGGGCTTGCCTGTGACTTCGGGATCCCCGAAAACGCCTAGCAGATCGTCTCGAAGCTGGAATGCCTCTCCGAGCGGCAAGCCGTAAGCACTGTAGGTCGCCAGCAGGTTCGGCGGTGCGCCAGCCAGTGAGCCACCCAGGTGGAGTGGTCCCTCGACGGTGTACTTCGCGGCCTTGTAGCGGGCAACGCGGAGTGCTCGCTCGACTGAGCCACCACCACGTGCTTGTTCCAACAGATCGAGGTACTGCCCGGCCATAAGCTCGATGCGCATGCGGTCGTACGTTGGCTTTGCATGCAGCAGTGCGACGTCGGGTAGTCCCGACAGAAACAGCATCTCGTCGGCCCATGTCAGGGCTAGGTCTCCAAGCAGGATGGCAGCGCCCTCGCCGAAAGCGTTAGCAGATCCAGACCACGACGCTTTTTCGTGGATCAAAGCAAAGCGTCGGTGCACGCTGGGTTGGCCCCTTCGGGTGTCGGAGCCATCCATCACG